>CAZJTG010000148.1:0-9693 GCA_964548865.1 uncultured Solibacteraceae bacterium | reverse complement strand
CCCCCTGACCCCCAGTCAGGTGCGCTACCAGGCTGCGCTACATCCCGAAAAGTCTTAACGCCGGCGCTTCCCTGGGGATTTCTTGGCGGGTCGCGTCGATCGCCCGGTGCGCGCGGTGCGGCCGGAACGACTCGATGATTGTACTTTCTTTCCGGGCCGCGCGGGCTTCGATGCCTTCTTGCCCGCTCGCCGCGCCGTTGCGGAAGTCGCGCGCCGCATCGTTCCGCGATCCCCGGCGCCCGAGAGGACGCCGAGAATCCCCTGCAAACCGGAGCGGACCACGCCGAGCGTTTTCCGGAGCTCCCGATCGAGCAGCGCCGCGACCGCCTCGTCGGGCACATGCTCATCATCCTCTGACTCGATCGGCGTCAGCCCCGGATCTTCCTCGCCGAGCTGCCGCCGCGCCCCCGCGAGCGTGAGGCCTTCGACGAAGAGCAGGTGCTTCAGCCTGAGGACGCGCTCCACGTCGCCCTTGCGGTACACGCGCGGCGAGCCGGCGCTCTTCGACAGGCCAAGGTCAGGGAACTCAGCTTCCCACGTCCGAAGCACGTAGGGTTGCACCTCGGCGATCTCGCAGACCTCCTGCGCCCGAAAGACCGCGCGATTAGGAACGGCAGCCATCGTCACGATTTCGCCGGCAGTATAGCAGCGTCACTCCTCCCGCCGGCGCCGCCGCGCCGCCAGTTCCCGGCGCGCCTGCCGCTCCTTTCCCTTGAGTCTTTCGCGGCCTGCCGCTTTCCCCTGCCCCGATCCCCGGCCCCTTGACCCCGGCCCTTTGCCCTCTGCCCTTTGCCCTTTGCCCTCTGCCCTTCTCCTGATGGTCAACCGAATGGGCGTTCCCTCGAACCCAAAGGCCTCTCGCAACTGGTTGACCAGATACCGTTCGTAGGAGAAATGCAGCTCGGACGCCACGTTCGTGAATAGCAGAAATCCAGGCGGATTGGTGTGGTTCTGCGCGCCATACAGAATCCGGACCTCCCGGCGCTCCTTGCTGGTCGGCACGTGCCTGGCGGTGACGCGCTCGAGAACGCGATTCAACTCGGAGGTGGGCACTTTCTTCGCGCGCGCCTCGGCCACCCGCACGGCCACCTGCAGGAGCCGATCCGTGCGATCGCCGGTGAGTGCCGAAATGTGGACGATGGGTGCGAACTCCAGGAACTTGAGCTGGAAGCGGAGCTTGTCGTCGAAGGCCGTGACAAAGTCCTGGCCTCGCCCCTTGACCAAATCCCACTTGTTGACGGCGATCACGATGCCGCACCCGGCCTGCTCGGCCTCGCCGGCGATGGCACCCTCGCGGTCGCCCGCTCCCTCGACAGCATCCACGACGAGCACGACCACGTCGGCGCGCGCCATCGCCCGCTTCGCCAGCACGACGCTGACCGATTCCACCTGCCCGGCAGCGGCCACCTTGCCCGGGCGCCGCATGCCGGCGGTATCGACAAGCCGAATCCGCTTGTCCCTCCACCGCAGGACGACATCCACCGAATCGCGCGTGGTACCGGGCGTGTCGCTCACCAGCATGCGCTGTTGCTTGAGGAGGCGATTCACGAGCGACGACTTGCCAACGTTGGGCCGGCCCACAATCGCGATCGCCACCTCCGCCGGCGTCTCCGCGGCTGCCGCTTGGGCACGCTCTGGCAGTCTCGTCACGACTTCGTCGAGCAGCTCGTACACGCCGTCACCGTGTTCCGCGGACACCTCGAACACGGGCTCGATGCCGAGCCGGTGGAACTCATCGACGCGAACGCGCGCCGACTTGTCGTCGGTCTTGTTGACGGCCAGCAGCATCGGCACGTCGAGCTTGCGGACGCGCTCCGCAATCTGCTCATCGCCAGGCACGAGGCCCTCGCGGCCGTCAACGACCAGGACGACGATGTCGGCCGCCTGGAGCGCACGCAGGCCCTGCTCCACCACGAGTGCGTGAAGCGGATCCGTCGTGGCGCCGAACAGCCCCCCGGTGTCAGAGAGGGTGAAATCGCGGTCGCTCCAGCTGGCAGGCGCCGTCACGGAGTCCCGGGTCGTCCCGGCGACGGGTGCCACGATGGAGCGCCGCGTTCCCGTGATGCGGTTGAAGAGAGTGGACTTGCCGACGTTCGGCCGCCCGACCAGGACGACAGACGGGCCGGCGCCGCGCTTGGACATCCAACCGAGTCTATCCGAGCCGGGCAGCCGGAACGGCCAAATCCCGGAATCATTTAGCGGATCACTTGACTCCGTAAGTCCATTGATTTAGCGTCACTTACGGCCGGTCGTGGCCGCCTAACTCATGATCAAAGTCGACATCGTCAACGAGGTCTCCAAGCTCGCCGACATCACCAAGGTGAAGGCGGAAGTGGCCGTCGATGCGGTGTTCGACGCGATGCGCGCGTCGATGATGCGCGGCGAGCGCATCGAACTTCGGGGGTTTGGCGTCTTCCAGGTCAAGCCAAGAAAACGGGGCATCGGACGCAATCCCCGCACCGGCAAGGAAGTCCGCATCCCGCCCGGGCGGACGATCCGCTTCAAGCCGGGCAAGGAACTCCAGAACATCGGCGGCTAGCCACGTTGCCCTTCGAAGAACCGGCCGCCTTCCAGTTCGCACCCGAACCGCCCCCGAAGTTCCAGCACCGGTACTTCTGGCCCGTGACGTGGTTCGTGCTCACGCTTGGCATGACCACGCTCGTCGGCGGCGCGCATTATGCCGGATTCATCGAGGCACAGGGCCTCGACCAGCCGCCATTCTCGTGGGCGCGATGGCTCTCCACCGGCCTCTACTACTCAGTACCGATGCTGCTGATTCTCGGCACGCACGAGTTCGGACACTACTGGTACTGCCGGCGTCACAACGTCGATGCGACGCTGCCGTACTTTCTCCCGGCGCCTGTGCCACTGACCGGTACGTTCGGCGCGGTGATCCGGATCAAGGAGGGGTTTCCGTCCAAGCAGGCGTTGTTTGACATCGGCGTTGCGGGGCCCATCGCCGGGTTCGTCATGCTCCTGCCCTTTCTCTACCTGGGGATCGTGCATTCGGCGGCCGTGAAGTTCCCGGAGGATGCCAACCTGATCTACTTCGGCGAGCCGTTGCTGCTCCAGGCGATCGCCTGGCTTCACTTCGGCGCGCTGCCGGAGGGTTTCGACCTGACGCTGCACCCCATCGGGTTTGCGGCCTGGTTCGGGATGTTTGCGACGGCGCTGAACCTGCTGCCTTTCGGCCAGCTGGACGGCGGCCACATCGCCTATGCGGTCTTCGGGCGGCGCGCCCGGCTGATCTCGGGCGCCACGCTTGTGGCCACGGTGCTCCTGACCGTCCGATCTTCCAGCTGGGTGTCGATGGCGCTCATCATGCTGGCCATGGCTTTCTTCCTCGGCCTTCGCCATCCTCGCGTCCCGGACGACGACGTCCCGCTCGACGGCCGTCGCAAGCTCGTGGCGCTTCTGGCGCTCGTCATCTTTGCGCTCTGCTTCACGCCCGTGCCGATAGAAGTATTTTTCTGACACGCCGGCCCTTGGCCGGGCTACAACACGCTCACGGGATCGACGTCGATCGTCACCTTGCGCTTGAGCTCCGGCCGCTCCTCGAGCGCGCGCAGCAGGGCTTCCCGCATCGCACGACGCTTACTGCCCTTGATGAAGAACTGCGCGCGAAATTCGTCCTTGACCTTCGCGACCGCCGCAGGCGCGGGGCCGATGACCTGGCCGTGCGGGTGGTGATGACGCGTGCGGTTCACGAGATCGTGCGCCGCCGCCATCGCGCGGTCCGCGGATCGATCCCTCAGCACCACGTTGATGAGCGCAACGGTCGGCGGGTATCGCAGGCTCGTCCGGAACTCCATCTCGCGCGCGTAGAACGCGTCGTAGTCCTGCGCCGCGCCAGCCTTGACCGCGTAGTGGTCCGGATACAGCGTCTGAATCACGGCCTCGCCAGGCTGCTGTCCCCGGCCCGCGCGCCCAACGACCTGAGTGAGCAGCTGGAACGTCCGCTCGGAGGCCCGGAAATCCGCGAGGCCGAGGCCGACGTCCGCCGACACGACGCCGACGAGCGTCACGGCCGGAAAGTCGTGGCCCTTCGCGATCATCTGCGTGCCGACAACGATATCGATCTCGCCGCGTTCGACCGCCTCGAGGACGCGCGCGATGGCACCACGCCGGCGGATCGTGTCGCGATCGACCCGCGCGATCCGGGCGGCGGGAAAGAGGGTCTTGAGATCGGCTTCGATTCGCTCCGTGCCGAATCCCGCCTGCTCGAGGTACTCGCCGCCGCAGGCGCCGCACTTGCGCGGCACCGCCGCCGCATAGCTGCAGTAGTGGCACCGGACGCGCCGCTGGAGCCGGTGATACGTGAGCGACACGCTGCAATGCGGACATTCGAGCGACGCCCCGCACTGCCGGCAGAAGACGACCACCGCGAAGCCGCGACGATTGAGCAGCACCATCGTCTGCTCGCGGCGCAGGAGCCGCTGCCCGATGGCGGCGACGAGCGGCTGGCTCAGCGCGACGTCGGCGCCGCGGCTCGCATATTCGTCGCGCATGCTGACGACGGTGACCGACGCGAGCGGTCGATCCAGCACCCGCTTCGTCAGGCGCACATGCTCGTACCGTCCCGACCGCGCGTTGGACATCGATTCGAGCGACGGCGTGGCGCTGCCGAGCACGACAAGCGCGCCCTCCATGCGCGCGCGCACCACTGCGACGTCCCGCCCGTGGTACCGCGGCGACTCGTCCTGCTTGTACGAGCCGTCGTGCTCCTCGTCTACGACGATGAGCCCGAGTTGTTCGATGGGCGCGAAGACCGCGGAACGCGTGCCGACGACGATATCGACCAAGCCCCGGCGAATGAGGTGCCACTGGTCGTGGCGCTCCCCCTCCGCCAGGCCGCTGTGCTGGATCGCGACGCGGTCGGCAAACCGGCTGCGGAACTGCCCGGCGAGCGACGGCGTCAGCGCGATCTCAGGCACGAGGATCAGCACGCGGCGCCCGCGTGCGATGACGTCGCGCGCCAGCCGCAGATAGAGCTCCGTCTTGCCGCTGCCTGTCACGCCATGCAGCAGAACGGTGTGGAACGTCTGCGACACCGACGCGTCCTCGAGCCGGCGGAAGGCGTCCGCCTGTTCGATCGTGAGCGCCGGGTCGGCCTGCGCGGCGCGCGAGAGGCTCCATCGCTCGCCTGGATTCCTCAGCGCGACATCGTCGCGCACGCGAACGATGCCGGCCTCCACCATCGTCTTCACGGTACTCACGGAAATACCGGCCCGGTCGAGGTCGGACATCGCCACGGCGTCCGGGCTCGCGCGAAGCGCGTCGAGCAGCGCCTTCTGCTTCGCGCCCTTCACGATCGCGGGATCAGCGCGATCGACGAGTTCGACCGACCTCACGGTGCGGAAGGCATCACCCTCGCCCCGGCGTGACGCCACGGGCATCGCGAGGGCGAGCGCGCCACCCGGTCCGCTCGCGTAGTACTCGCCCACCCACAGCGCAAGATCGACCACCGCCTCCGGCACAAACGGTTCGTCGTCGAGCACCTCGATGACGTCTTTGAGCTCGGCACCCGCCGGTGGCACGGCGGCGAGATCGGCGACGCAGCCGATGACTGTTCGGTTGCCAATCGGCACGCGCACGCGCGCGCCCCGCTGGAGCGGCACGGCCGCCGGGGCGCGGTAACTGAGCAGGCCGAGCCCGGGGACGGGAACGCCGACGGCGATGACGCGATCAGTCCGAGGCGGAGAGGAGGGCACGCACTTTCTTCATGTCTTCCCAGACGTCGCGCTTGCGATCGGGACTGCGTAGCAGAAACGCCGGGTGGAACGTGGGCACCAGCATGATGCCGCCGCGAAAATCGTGAACCCTGCCGCGGAGGCGCGAGATCGGCGTGTCGACTTCAAGCAGCGCGTGCGCGGCGAACGTGCCGAGCGCAACGATGACCTTCGGCCGAATCGCATCGATTTGCCGGAACAGGAACGGCCGGCAGGTGGCCACCTCGTCAGGCTCCGGGTTGCGGTTGTTTGGGGGCCGGCACTTGAGGACGTTCGCGATGTACACGTCCTCGCGCGCCAGCTGAATCGACTCGATGATCTTCGTCAGCAACTGCCCGGCGCGCCCGACAAACGGTTCGCCCTGAAGGTCCTCGTCCGCGCCCGGCGCCTCGCCCACGAACATCAGCTTCGCCTGTGGGTTCCCCACGCCAAAGACAATCTGCTTCCGTCCCTGTCCGTGGAGCTTGCAGCGCGTGCACGGGCCGAGATCCTCGCGGATGGCAAGCAGCGACTCGGACGTCCCTGAGGCAACGGAGGACACGTCGGAGGGAAGCGGAGCGGAGGTTAACTGACTCCGCTGCCTCCATAGAGGATCCCTGGACACGCCAGTCACGCCGAGCTCTCCGTAGAATGTCAGGTGATCGGCGATGGCGCGGCGGTCCGTCATGGCACGCGACTCGACGTCTTCAGCGCCGCTTCGACGCGGTCGAGAATCGCCGCCGCGACGTCGCGCTTCGACATGAGCGGCAGCCGGTCGGCGCCGGCCGCCGAGACGAGCGTGACGATGTTCGTCTCGACCTCGAAGCCCGCGCCGGGTTCGGTGACGTCGTTGGCGACGATGAGGTCGACGTGCTTGGCCGCGAGCTTTTTCTGCGCGGCCGCCACCGGGTCGCCCGTCTGCGCGGCGAAACCCACGAGCACGGGGTTCGCCGAACCCCGTCGCGCCTCGCCAAGCGCCGCGAGGATATCCGTCGTGCGCTCGAACGTGAGCGTGAGCGCGCCACCCCTGTCGGTCTTTTCGATCTTCGCGGCGGCGGCACCGCCGGCGACCCGATAGTCCGCGACGGCCGCGGCCATCACCACGACGTCCGCGCCGGCCGACCGCGCCATGACCTCCGCGTGCATCTCCGCCGCGCTTCGGACTCTAATCGTCTCGCCGACCGCGGGCGGCTCGACGGAGGTCGGTCCCGCGACGAGCGTCACGACGGCACCCCGCCGCGATGCTTCCTCCGCCACCGCAAACCCCATGCGCCCGCTCGATCGATTGCCCAGGAACCTGACCGGGTCAACATCTTCGAACGTCGGGCCGGCGGCGACCACGACCTTCCTGCCGGTGAGGGCCGTCTCCGGCCGGAGGACTCGCTCGGCCGCCTCGACAATGGCCTCCGGTTCGGCCAGGCGTCCCTTCCCGACCCATCCGCAGGCCAGATAGCCGGCGCCCGGATCGACGAACCGCACGCCGCGGGCCGTGAGCGTCGCCAGGTTGGCGACGACAGCCGGGTGGTCCCACATGTTCGTATTCATCGCAGGCGCCACGAGCACGGGCGCGCGCGTCGCCAGGTACAGCGAGGTCAGGAAGTCGTCGGCGATGCCGTTCGCGAACTTGCCGAGGATGTTGGCCGTGGCTGGCGCGACGAGCAGGAGGTCCATGCTCGAGGCGAGGGCAATGTGTTCGATGTCGGAGTTCATCCCCGGCGCGAACTGCGACGTGATGACCGACTCGCGCGTGATGGCCTCGAACGTGACGGGGCCGACGAAACGCCTCGCCGTGCGCGTCATCACCGCCTGCACGCGGTGACCGCGCTTCTGCAGCAGTCTGGCGACCTCGACCGCCTTGTAGGCGGCGATCCCGCCGGTGACGCCAAGGCCGACGAAGGCCACCGACGCCGCCCCTACTCTGCGGCCGGAGGCTCCGCGCGCTGGACCTCGCCGGCCGCGACCTCCTGTAACGCGCGACGTGCCGGCTTGGGCGAGCCTTCCACCTTCGGCAGGCATCCCTGCAACAGCTGGCGGGCGCGTGCCGCCGCCACCGTCACGAATTCAAACGAGTTATCAGGCCGTACGATTGGCTTCATTCTGTCCGCCATCACTCCGCTCCTCGAAACGTTCTGACGATGGGCTCGAGCCCGGCGCGCCGGCGCGTCTGCCGCGCGCGCTCGGCGGTGACGATGGCGCAGAGTTCACTCACGCACCGGCCGAGCTCGTCGTTGATCACCACGAAGTCGTACTCGTCGACCGCATCCACCTCGAGTTTCGCCGTGGCCAGTCGACGCTGAATCGCGGGCTCTTCGTCCTGGCATCGGCCGCGCAACCGCGACTCGAGCTCCCCAAAGGACGGCGGCAGCAGGAATACCCTGACCGCCTCGGGCACCCGTGCCCGCACCTGCCGGGCTCCCTGGACGTCTATCACCAGCACGACGTCCAGACCGGCGGCGAGCAGCGCCTCGGTGTCGGCGCGGCCCGTGCCATACAGATTACCGAAGACATCGGCCCACTCCAGGAACCCGTCCTGCTGGACCATCGCCTCAAAGGCCGCCCGATCCACGAAATTATAGTCGACTCCATTGGCCTCCCCGGCTCGGGGCGCCCTCGACGTGTAGGACCGCGATTGCACCAGCGCCGGACAGACCTGAACCAGCTTCTCCACCACGGTCGTCTTCCCGGTTCCGGACGGCGCCGAAATGACGAAGAGCAGGCCGCGGCTGCCTGGAGGACTACTCGACATTCTGCACTTGCTCCCGAAGACGCTCGAGTTCGGCTTTGGCGGCGATCACGGTCTCGGTCGCGCGAGACCCCTCCGCCTTGGACCCGATTGTATTGATCTCGCGGTTCATTTCCTGCAGCAGGAAATCGAGCTTGCGCCCGCAGGGCTCGTCGGAAGCCGCGAGGGCCTGCCAGTGCTCGATGTGGCCGCGCATCCGGACGATTTCCTCGTCCACGTCCGAACGGGCGACGAAGCGCACGACTTCCTGGGCCAGCGCGGCCGGATCAGCGGCCAGGTCGGCGGGAAGCGTCGCCAGGCGCTCCCGGAGGCGCGACGCCAGCTGCTCCTGACCCGCGGCGGCCAGCCGCTCGAGCTCGCCGACGAGGCCTCCAATCGTGCCGAGCTTCGCCGAGAGGTCGGCGGCCAGGTAGCCGCCTTCCGTCTCGCGCATCTTCACGAGGGCATCGGTCGCATCGCGGACGACCGCCTCGACGAGCGCGGCCATCGACTCGCTCACCTGCGCGCCGGGCTCTCCCTTCGCGCGAATCTCCATCACCTGCGGCACGCGCAGCAGATCCGAGACCGACAGGGCGCCGCCGACCAGTCCCTTCGCCCGCACGCCTTCGACCACGTCGGACAGGCTCCTGAGGAGCGTCTCGTCGAGGATGATCTCCCTGGCCGGAAGCGACGTCCGCTCGATGAAGATCGAGGCCTCGATCCGGCCGCGGGTGAGCCGCTGCTGGAAGAGCGCCTTGACGCGCTGCTCCATCGACGCCAGCGACTGCGGCGCCTTCAGCGCGACGTCCAGAAACCGGTGATTGACCGACTTCAACGAGACGCTGACCTTGTCGCCTCCCTCCTCCCGGCTGATCGACGCAAAGCCTGTCATCGAACGAATCACATCAGCATCCCTTCGGTGGAATCCGGCGTCCGCTCCGCGTCCCGCTCGTCGAACGCCTGGAGCGCGTACAGCTTCGCGTAGACACCGCCGGCCCTCGACACCAGCTCGTCGTGCGTGCCAATCTCGGCAATCTCGCCGCCTTCGAGCGCGACGATCAGATCCGCGCGACGCACGGTGGACAACCGGTGCGCGATCACGAAGGTCGTGCGGTTCTTCATCAGGTTCGCCAGCGCGTCCTGCACCAGCAACTCGGATTCGGCATCCAGCGCAGACGTCGCTTCGTCGAGCACGAGCAGGGGGCTGTCCTTGAGGAGCGCGCGGGCGATCGCGAGACGCTGGCGCTGCCCGCCCGACAGGCG
>CAZJTG010000147.1:5648-9756 GCA_964548865.1 uncultured Solibacteraceae bacterium | reverse complement strand
GGCCGCGCCGGGAGCTGGTTGAAGATGCGCGCGGCATTCGTGATGTGCGCCGTCGCGGGCGCCTTGAGCGGCACCTTGATGACTTCGAGCCGGAACTGCGCCGTGTCCGGTGTGTTGTTACCGCGGCCGCCATCCTTGCACTCGGCCATTTCCTCGGTCGGACGCACGCCCGCCGTGCCCTGCACGTAGATGTACACGTTGTCGTTGTCGCCCGGCTGGGTCACGACCGTATGCGTGTGCGAGCCGCGGCAGGTCTGCACGCTCGTCAGGAGCTTCGGATTCCTCATGTCGGCAATGTCGAAGATCCGAACGCCGCGGACGCGATCCTTGCTCGCCGGTGGCATCGGCTCCATGCCTTCACCGAACGAGCAGTCCGCCCGGCTGTTCGTCGCTTCCGACGACATGAAGAGCAGATTCTTGTAGACCGACACGTCGTTTTGCGACGCGGGGCAGTAGTAGGTGTTCACGACCTCCGGCCTGGCGGGATTCGAGATGTCGTAGATCTGGAACCCGTTGTAGTTGCCCTGGATCGCGTACTTGCCCGTGAACGCGAGATCCGATCGTGTCGTCGCCAGATTCCGTTCGTTCGGGGTCGTCGTCGAAATGCGCCGCATGTTCCAGAGCGCCTCGGCGGCGTCCCAGTAGCCGGCCTTCAGGCCGACGCGCGGGTCCGGAGACGGGGCCACGCCGCTGACGATCGGCGCCGCGCCCGGGCCCATCACGGGAGCCGGCGGCATCGGTCGGGGAGGTGGAGGTGTGCCGCCGGCGCGGCCGCCACGTCCGCCCGCACCAGGGGCGCCTGGCGCGGGAGCGGCTGCTGCCGCTGGTGTCGGGGCCTGTGCCGGCGCGGGTGCCGGCGCGGCTGCCGGCGGAGCCGCCGGCCGCTGCGGAGCAGGCTGAGTTGCCGCGGGTGGCGCGGGTGGCGGCGCCGCCGGCGCCGCGGTCCTGGGCGCGCACGCCACGCCCGCCAGCAGGCCGGTGGTCAACGCGTACCCGAGTAGTGTCGTCCGTCTCATGGTCGTCTCCCTCTCGCCGGACCAGGTCCGGTCTACTTAATCTCCGCGAGCATCTGGGTCATCACTGCGATTTCGGTCGTCTGATCGGCGTATACATCCGAGGCGAACTTGAAGATGTCGTCGCCCTGCAGGGCGCCGTAGGATTTGTGCAGCACTTCCACCATGTCGATCGCGCCCTGGTGGTGCTTGATCATTCCGATGAGAAACAGCCGGTCCCATTCCTTGCCGCGCGCCCTGGACAGCGCCGCCATCTCTTCATCCGTCAGCATGCCCGGCATCAGCATCTCGTGCACCATGTCGCCCATCTTCATCTTGTGGCGCATCGAGTCTGCCGCCGGCACGTCCTGACCGCGGTCCGACAGCCACTGCTGCATCAACTTGATCTCGTCGCCCTGCCCGACGACGATGCGCTCGCAGAGGATCTTGAGTGCCTTGCTCTCGCCCTGAGTCGGGGCCATCTTCGCCATCTTCACGGCCTGGGCGTGGTGCGGAATCATGCCCTGCATGAAGTCGACATCAGCCAGATTGAATGGCTGATCGACCCCGGGCGCTCTCATGAGCTTGAGCTCATCTTTGGAGCGCATCGGGTGCTGCCCCGAGACCGCGCCGCCGGCAGTCCAGAAGATGCCGACCGCGACGAGCGAGAAGGCCGTCCGGCGTAGCTGTGTGTTGATCATGTCGATCCCTCTTGAAGACTCGAATGGTATGGGATTCCGGCCGCCTTTGGAAAGAGGCCGACGGAAGTCCGGCCGAACCCATTCCACGGAGTGGTGTCTAAGCACTTTGACGGAAAGCGGGGTCCCATGCCTCGAGATATCTTCGCGGGAACGTTCGAACGGAAGGCCACGGCGCCGAAATCCGGATGGACGATTGCCGGTTCATTTGTCGCGCACGTTGTACTGCTGGGAGCGCTGGTCGTGGTCCCGCTGGTGTCGGCGCTCGACAGCTACGTCGTGGAGGCGCGGAACTTCGTCCTGATCGCTCCGCCGCCGCCCTCGATTCCAGCGACGCCTGTGGCGCCGCCGCAGTCGGCCGCACCTCCACCCTCGGACATCCGCAACATCGCGCCTTCGCATCCACCGCAGGGCACCGTGATCAGGGATTTCTCCCCTGTCGTTGCCAATCCCGGTCCCCCGGGTGCACCGCCGATCGCTGATGCGAGAGCGTACGTGCTGGGGCCTGGTGGCGGTGACGGGATTGTGCTGCCACCCCCTCCACCCCCGGTCGTCCCGAAACCGATCCGCCCGGGCGGTGACGTGAGCCCGCCGAAGCGGCTCACGCATGTCGATCCGATCTACCCGCCGATTGCCGTGGCCGCGAAGATCGACGGCATGGTGATTCTGGAAGCCACGATTGACGAGACCGGTGTCGTCCGTGACGTGAAGGTGCTGCGCTCGATTCCGATGCTCGATCAGGCCGCGATCGACGCCGTGAAGCGCTGGCGCTACACGCCGACGAAACTCAACGGCGTCCCGGTGCCGATTCTGCTCACCGTGACCGTCACGTTCAGCGTGCGCTAGGGCGCCGGGCCTGGGGCCCACCGACCTTCTCCCTTTCGTTTGCCCTCTGCCCTTTGCCCTGCCCGCGTTATGCTGCGGCCACCATGACGCGCAGACTCTCGGCAGTTCTGCTGGCGCTGGCGGTGTTCCTCACCGTCGCGTCGGTCTCGTCCGACCAATCACGACCCGCACCGGCAGCCCCGTTCGCTCCCGATCGCGTGGCGCGGATCGACCGCTGGCTCCAGGGCTACGTCGATGCGGGAACCGTTGCGGGCGCCGTGGCGCTCGTGCTGCACGACGGTCGCGCCGTCTACGAACGCGCCGCCGGCTGGTCCGATCGCGAGGCCGGGCGGAAGATGACGCCCGACGCGATCTTCCGGATCGCGTCGCAGTCGAAGGCCATCACGAGCACAGCCGTGCTGATCCTGATGGAGGAGGGGCGGTTGCAGCTCACCGATCCCGTGAGCCGGTATCTGCCCAGCTTTGCGAAAACGATGATTTCGCCGGCCGGCGGCGAGGGACCGCTGGTTCCGGCACGGCGCGCGATCACGATCCGCGATCTCCTGACGCACACGGCCGGCATTTCGTACGGCACCGATCGGCGAGTGGCGCAGGCCTACGAAGCTGCGGGACTCGGGCCCGCGGCGGGCTTCGGCTGGTACACCGCCGACAAGTCCGAGCCCATCTGCGACACGATGGACCGCCTGGGCACGCTCCCGTTCGTCGCACAGCCGGGTGAGGCGTGGGTGTACGGCTACAACACCGACGTCCTGGGGTGCATCGTCGAGCGCGTGTCCGGCACGCCGCTGGATGAGTTCATCAGCACGCGCATCACGGCCCCGCTTGGCATGGACGACACGCATTTCTATCTGCCGCCCGGCAAGCAGGGCCGCCTCGCGACGGTCTACTCGAGCGGCGCAGGAGGCAAGGCCGAACGGGCGCCGGAGGGGGCACGCGGACAGGGCCATTACGTCGATGGTCCGCGCCGCAGCTTTGCCGGCGGCGCCGGCCTCGTGTCCACGGCGCGCGACTACGCGCGCTTCCTCGAAATGGTCCGCAGCGGCGGGGCCCTCGGCCGCGTTCGCATCCTGTCGCCGCCCGCGGTCGCCCTCCTGACCACCAACATGGTGGGCACGCTGCACTCATCGACCGGTCTTGGGTTCAGCCTCGCGTTCGAAACCTTCGATGCCCCCGGGGCCGGCGGTCTGAGCGCCGTTGGTTCGTACGGTTGGGGTGGCGCGTACGGCAGCATCTACCGTGTCGATCCGGCGAACAGGCTCACGATGGTCCTGATGATTCAGCTGATTCCGAACACCACGAGCATCCGCGCCACGTTCCCGACGGTCGTGACGCAGGCATTTTCCAGGTAGCGAAGCGTGGCCGGCGCCGTCGCAGAGCCCCTCATCGCCCTGGCCCTGTCCGGGGCCGCGCTGTGTTTCATGTGGCGGCGGCGGATCTCCAAGTGGTTCGTGGCGGCCCTGCCGTGGTGGGTCGTGGCGAACAGCTCCGGCTGGTACGAGTTCATCGCGGCGATGCTGACGCTCGGGGGACTCATCGCGCTCGCGGTGGGCCCGACGCTGCCGGGCCGGAGCC
>CAZJTG010000147.1:0-5638 GCA_964548865.1 uncultured Solibacteraceae bacterium | reverse complement strand
GCGGCTGGCCGGCGGCGCGGCAACCCGCCGGTGGGAAGGCTGCCACGGTGCCCGTTCGGCCCCGCCGCTGACCGGGGCCGGCGCGGGCGGCGCGCGCGCCGCCTCCGTGGCGACATCGGCCAGGAGGGCGCGGACGGCCCCGAGGCTGCCGGGCCGGAGCCGCGGACGCGCGAATGTTGTGCCGCTGCCGCACCTGGCGAACGGCCCGCTCGTGCCGGTGACGCCCGGGGCGTATCCCGGTGCGCGGCCGAGCCGCGTGCTGTGGGTCATCACCATCGTGATGGTCTCGGTGGCCCTGGCCCTGGCCGTCGCCGCGGGGCTGGGCGCCCCGGCCGAAGTGGGCGGCCTCGCGCTCGCGGCGCTGATCATCGCCGTGACGTTCGCGTTCTCGAACTGGTTCTCCGGCCGGCTCCGCCTGCGGATCGACCAGCAGGGACTGCACAGCCGGGTTTTCTTTGCCGAGCAGACGATTCGCTGGCAGGATGTCGCCGGCCTCACGCTGCGATACGTCTTCCTGCCGGGGATGAGCGTGCGGCTGGTGTACTACGTCACGTATTCAGCCACGCACGAGTTCGCATTTCCCAGCAGCACGCGAAACGCCAAAGAACTTCAGGCCGCGATCGAGGCGGCGACTGGCCTCACGTTCCCGACGCCGGAGATTACGCCGACGATGTGAGAGAGCTCGTGCGCAGTGCGTAGTGCAGCAGTGCGTAAGGCGTAAGGTCTACCACCGCAATCTGAGCGTGAGCGCGACCAGCTTGTGGCTCCGTTCGGCTTCGGTGGCCACGTACTTGCGGCCAGCGGCGGCGGCCGTGTTGATCAACGACTGCGGGAGGGCCGGCGGCACGTTGTCGAAGAAGTGATTGAACGTGAAGATGACATCCACGTTTTCCAGGCCCGTCTGATCCTGCCTGATCGACCAGGTCATGTCGGACAGCACATCGCGCCGGTAGTCGAGACGGCGGCCTCGCGGCGTGTTCACGTGCCGCTTTCCGTCGAGCGGCAGCTTGAAGTACGGGAACACCGTGATCGCGACCTGCTGCGACGGGCGAAACTTCAGTGTCGGCCGGATCGACAGACGGTACCGGTGCTCGCTGTCGAGCAGGACCTTGCTCCGGATCTGATCGGCGGCCCCGACGGAACCGGTCGCCGGGATCGTCGTCGCCTCGAACTCGGAGCGCTCGAGTTCCGCGAACACGCTGGCGGCCACGCCGATGAAGAGCCGGGCCTGGTTGTCGTGCGCGATGTGATCCAGGTTGTGGGCCGCACGCTGAAACGCCGCGAAATCCGGGCCCGGGGCGTCCCCGGCGCGCCGCACGCCCGCGAGCGCCGTTTGTGCCGGGCCCAGATGCGGTTCGATCACCGCGATGGCGTCGTCCACGCGTCGCGGGCCGACGAACCCGAGGTCCACGCCGACGCGGCCGCCGAAGCCGATCTCATAGCGGCTCTGAATGCCGAGAAACGTGTCCGTGAACCGCTCGGCGAACGCGAAGTACTCGAACATGGTCGTCGTGTGATAGTCGTACGAGATCGCGAGACTCGTGACCTCCTCCTGCAGCACGTTGTCGCGCACCTGCATGAGGAACCGGCTGACGACCGTCAGCTCCGACGGAAACACACCGCGTGAGAGCGAGATGCCGGTATTGAGCTTGAAGAGCGAGCGCGCGCCGGCCTCGTCCCCCGACAGGCCGAACATGATGTCGGCCTTGAGCGCGCGCTGCCGCTCCTCCTCCGCCCTGAGGAACGAGAGGGCCTGCCAGAACTTCTGGTCGAGCGACCCGAGCGTGCCCGTCTGGTAGGGGAGCAGCTTTCGCTCGAAGTCCGCGATGGCCTGGGCGGCCGAGGTCGCCGGGACCGCGGCGGCGCAGGCGGCCAGCAGCAGAATCGCGACGCGGCGCGCGGTGGCCACCGTTACTGGCCCTGCCGCGGCTTCAGCCGCTCCTTGATGTCCTTGAACGAATCCGCGATGTCCTTCTTCAAACCGTCGCGGATCTCGTTCCGCATCTTCTCGGCCATGTCCTTCACGCCGCCCTCGACGCGCGGCGGCGTGGGCGCGGCTGCGGGTTTCATCGGTCGTTCCATGGTGAAGTCTCCTGCATCGAGCCGTCCGAGGATCCATGTCGTGTTCGAGGCGGCCACTTCCTCGTACGTGTCCACCGACATCCTGAAATACCCCTTGTCGCCCCACCCTTCGCCCCAGCTGTTGCGGGCGAGGATGGTGCCGTCGTGCTTGTCGTAGCCGACGAGCAGGAGCGCGTGGCGGCCGTGCCGGCTGCGCATCACGTCGACTTCGTCTCGCGACGGCTTCGGCGCGACGCCGGTGTCGCCCGCCTCCTGGTACACGCGAAAGGGGATGTTCGCGGCGACGACGACCGGAAACCCGCGGGCGATTGCGCCTCTGATGTTGTCGAGGCCGAACACGCGCGCGTACTCGGCCGGCACGTTTTCGGCGGCTTCCCGGTACACGTCGGGCGGCGGCGGCATGGCGAACGTGTCGAACCGGTACGGCCACGACGCTTCGCTTGGCGCACCGAACGCCAGCATGGCCGCCATGCCCGACGAGATCGTCGAGCCGGTGTCCCACGTCGGGTCGCCCTGGATCTTCCGGGCGTTGTAGTACACGAACAGCCGGCTGAAATCCGTGTGCGGCTGCCGCTCGCGTTTCCGCTGAAGCTCGAACGCGCCCACGATCGCGTTGGCGACGCAGCTTCCGATCTGGCCCTGATCCTCGACGGGGGTGCAGTACTCGCGCAGGTCAACCCTGGCCGGCAGCGAGTCGAGATTCGGCGTCGCCCGGTAGTCGCTCGGGCGCGGCTCGTCCTGCAGGCACCCGTCCACGCGACGCCCGTACGACACCTCGCCTTTTGCGAACTGCGTGAACATCTCCTGGCCGCACGACCGACACGTGTCGTCCCTGTGCGACATCGTCGTGTGGCAGCGATAACAGTTCATTCCTGCAGCTCCTGAAGAATTCGCCCGTGACTAGTGCGTATGGTTGATCCGGAAGTCGCCGAGCGAGCCATCCGCCAGCGTGAACCGCAGGTGGTACTTGCCGCCGCCGTCGCGATAGACCTGGCCGGTGCCGTTGATCCACAGCCCCGTCGAGAACGTGACCCTGAAGTTCGCGCCGGCCTGCGACAGCTGACCGCGCACGTCAGCCGGGACGCCGTTCGCGATGCCGGTCGCGCGGAAGTTCTCGCCGTCGTGGCTGACCGTGTACTGGTTGTTGTTCTGATCCCACCAGGTACCCGAGGCGTTCCACACCTGCGACGTCGGCGTTGGCGTCGGTGTCGGCGGCTGCGGCGTGACCGTGACCGTCGGGTAGGGCCCGGGGCCCGGCCCGGGATCCACCGGCTCGTCCATCATGTTTCCGATGACGCCCATGACGACGATGACGCCAATCGCCACCGCCCACTTCTGAGCGGTCGAGAGTGTGGCCCACCATCCGCTCTTGGGCGGTGGGGGCGGAGGAGGTGGAGGCGGTGGCGGTGGCGGCGGCGGGGGAGGCGGGGGCTGCGGCCCCGGCCTGTCGTGGCCGTGGTCGTGGCCGTGGTCGTCCCCGTCCGATCCCGGGCCGATCGCCGCGTCGATGGCGGCCGCGTACTCCGCGGCCGAGGCCGGGCGGTTGCGGGCCCGCTGCGACAGTCCCTTCTCAATGAGATTCTCGAGGGCCTTCGGTACGTCCGGCCGGTTCTTGGTGATCGACTCGCGCGCGCCCTGCGGCGGTGAGTCCATCAGCAGCTCGTAGAACATCACGGACAGCGAATAGAAGTCCGCCGCCGGACCCACCGCATCGGCCGCTGTCGTCTGTTCTGGCGCCATATAGGGAGGCGTTCCCACGGCGCCCGTCCTGCTCGACTGGCCGACGGCCTTGGCGATGCCGAAGTCCAGGATCTTCGCGTCGAAGTTGCCCGCATTCGGATCGCCCGCGAGCAGCACGTTTTCGGGCTTGAGGTCGCGATGGACGATGCCCATGCGATGGGCTTCGGCGAGGCCCTCGAGGATGGATGAAATGACGCCGGCGGCGACCGGGGCCGGAATCTCGCGGTTCGAGCCCAGGCACTGCACGATCCAGTTGCGCATCGTGCCGCCGCGGACGTACTCCATCGTGAAGTATGGCTGGCCCTGATACTGCGAGACGTCGTAGACAGCGACGATCTTCGGGTGCCGGATCTGCCGGGCCGTCAGGCCCTCCGCCATCAGGCGCTTGATCGCCTCGTCGCCCTTCACGAGATCCGGGTGGATGAGCTTGAGGACGACTTCCTCGCCCGTGTGCGTGTCCTT
Organism: uncultured Solibacteraceae bacterium; assembly: GCA_964548865.1. Lineage (GTDB taxonomy): Bacteria > Acidobacteriota > Vicinamibacteria > Vicinamibacterales > SCN-69-37 > DASUGC01. Next base: position 1,354 of record CAZJTG010000147.1, on the reverse strand, counting down.
GGCGAGGTACACGATGCCCATCCCGCCCTCGCCGATCTTCCGGACGATCTCGTAGCGGTCGGCGAAGCGCGTGCCCGTCGCGAGTTCCGTGGCGCGGTTTTCGATGATCGGCGTGACGGTCTTCAGCCCGCTGAACGTCTTCACGCCGGACGCGGATGCCTTCGGGGCGTGCTTCGACGTGCCGCACTCAGGGCAGAACGTCGCGTCGTCCGGGATGGGGGTGTTGCACTTCGGACAGTTCATGGGGATGTCCCTACTTGGCGGCCGGCGTCCGGCTCACCGTGATGCGATCGACCGACGTGCGGGTCTTGGCGAACGCGAGCTGCAGCGTCACTTTGTCCGGATGCCCGGGAATCGGCGTGACGCGGTCGCCGGTCTTCAGTTCCACGAGGCCGTTCGCGTCGATCCCGCTGCCGTTCACTTCCAGTCCCCCGGGTGCAAGCACCTGCAAGTACAGCCGATCGTTGGCGACCACGACGTCGAAATGCCGGCGCGAGATCGCCATGGTCGCGGGTTCGTCGTAGTCGCCGGTGCGGCTGTTGTAGGCGCGAACACAGACGTCCGTGGGTGCGTCCGTGGCCGTCCGGGAATTCCTGCCACACACCAGGCGGCCGCGCGTGGCGAGCGCGTCTGGCTTCGTCGGGACGTCGGCCGGCTTGAATCCCGCGAAGGCTACGTCGACGTTGCGTGGAATGCGGACCCGGTCGGCCTGATATCCGCGCACGCCGTTGTCGAGCTCGTACCGTTCGGCGCGCTGCAGCGGAATCTCGGTGCGCGAGGCCGCGCCGCCGGGGCCGGCGGCCGGCCGCATGCTGCCCTGGGCGCTGAAGAGATGGCCGGTGCCCTCCACGTTGCCGCCAATGGTGATGTTGGTGGTGACGTTCTGCGAGTCCTGACTCGCCGCGCTGAGCGAGATGCCGGCCTCGTAGGCGTAGCTTTCCTCGATGCCCTTGTACTGCGACGAGATCACGACGATGACGCGGAACGTGTAGGAGCCGCCCTCGGCGAGCGCCGGCGTGTCGAGGCTGAAGCGCCGCTCCGCGCCGGCCTCGATCTGTTCCCAGGTCAGGCGCAGCGGCACCTCGGTGGCCTCGTCGAGGCGCGCGATGCGCGTGACCCAGATGGCGCGGCCCGCGGTCGAGCCGTTGCGCAGAATCAGCGGAATCGAAATGCGGTCGCCCTTCTTCGACTGAACGGACGCGCCAGCCTCCGTCAGGAGCTGTGGCCGGATGCAGGCCGGGCACTCCTTCAGGGGCTCGACGAGGCCCTTGCAGTCTGCCGCGGCCAGGCATCGCAGGTACACGTGCCCGCATTCCGGACAGAACCCGGCGGCGGGATCGGCGGCGTACCGCGT
>CAZJTG010000146.1:0-9870 GCA_964548865.1 uncultured Solibacteraceae bacterium | reverse complement strand
GCTACGAGGCCCGGAAGTTCGGCGTGCGGTCGGCCATCCCGATGTCCCGCGCCGTTCGCCTCTGTCCCCACCTCTCCATCGTCAGGCCGGACTTCATGAAGTACAGGGCGGCGTCGCAGCAGGTCTTCGCGATCTTCCGGGAAGTGACGCCCCTCGTTGAAGGCCTCTCGCTGGACGAAGCGTACCTGGACGTCACCGAGAACGCCTGGGGCGAGCCGCTGGGCGTGAACGTCGCGAAGCGCGTGAAGGCGAGAATTCTCGAGGATACGGGCCTCACTGCGTCGGCCGGCGTGGCGCCAAACAAGTTCCTCGCGAAAATCGCGTCGGCCTGGCGCAAGCCCGACGGGCTGACGGTGATCGCGCCGGAGCGGGTTGAATCCTTTCTTCAGCAGCTGCCGGTCGATGCGTTGTGGGGTGTCGGCCCGGTGACCGCGGCGCGGCTGCGCGAGCGCGGCATCGTGCGGCTGGTGGACGTTCGCACGGCCGAAGAGTCTGTCCTCAGGGCGGCGGTCGGCAGCATGACCGAGTGGCTCCGGCAGTTGGCGGCCGGCGAGGACGACCGCCCGGTTGAGCCCAACCGGCCTTCGAAGTCATCGTCCAGCGAGTACACGTATGCGGAAGACCTCTCCGACATCGCGCAGATGCGCGAGGAGATTGCGGCCATGGCCGGCGAGAACGCGCAATGGCTCCGGAAGCGCGGGCTGCTCGCGCGCACGGTGACGATCAAGGTGCGCTACGAGGATTTCACGACCATCACGCGCAGCCACTCGACGGCCGCCACGGACGATGAGGCGGACATCGTGCGGCGGGCCGTGGCGCTCCTGGACAAGACCGATGCGCGATCGCGTCCGGTGCGCCTGCTTGGCGCCGGCGTTCACAACCTCATGAGCGTCGAGGACCTCACGGGGACTGGGAAGCTGCCGTTCGAGTGAGTGAACGTGATGCCGAATGGGGTGACACTGCCCGGCCTCCGGCCTCGCGATTCGTCCGGTTCTGACGCATGTCAGGCGCTCGGAGTCGGCTGGGCAGTGTCACCCCTTCCGGCATCACGCCTCGTTCGCCGCATGGCTATTTCGGCGCCACGACGCGGACGCGCGTCAGCGTCATCTTCTCCTTGGGCGTCTCGCCATCGACGGCGACGCTGCCGATCGCCTGCACGACGTCCATGCCGCGCGTGACGCGCGCGAAGGCCGTGAACTTGCCGTCGAGCGCCCGGCACTCGCCGGTGCAGATGAAGAACGACGTCATGGCGCTGTCCGGGTCGTCCGCGCGCGCCATCGACACTACGCCCGGCACGTTCGGCACGTCCGAAAACTCGGCCCTGAGGTTGTGGACGAGCGCGTTCTGCCTCTCGGTGACCGGCCCATCGCGGAACGCGAGCGCGCCGGTCTGGATCACGAAGTTCGGAACGACACGGAAGATTGCGGTGCCGTCGTAGACGCCCGCGGTTGACAGCCTCAGGAACTGCCGCACGGTCTCGGGCGCCTTGTCCGTCAGGAACTCGACCTCGATCTCCCCCTTCGTCGTTTCGAGCACCGCGCGGTACTTCGCGAGTTCGTCGGGCGTCGCAGCCACAAGCGGATCGACGAACGGCGGCGGCGTATCCCGGATCGTCACGGTCTTGATGACGATGCGGTCGGCGGCGCGGAACTGGGCGTCTGCGGGCGCGGCGGAGATCTGCTGCACGACGTCGAGACCCTCGACAACACGGCCGAAGACGGTGAACTGGCCTTGCAGCGCCGCCTGATCGCCGGCGCACACAAAGAACTGGGCGCCGCCGCTGTCGGGCCGGCCGGGCGCGAGCACCGCGCCCACCGCGCCTGCGGTCATCCGTTCGTCATTGATCTCGCCGCGCAGCATGTTCATGCCGCCCGTGCCGTACTGCGCCGCCCGTGCCGGGTCCTTCGACAGCGGATCGCCGCCCTGAATCAGCCCGTACCTGATCAACCGGAAGAACGTGGTGCCGTTGTACGCGCCGTCGCGCGCCTGCTTGATGAAGTAGCCGACGTGGTTCGGCGCTTTGTCCGGCAGCAGAGCGATGACGAAGGTCCCCATCGACGTCTCGACCACGGCCTGCTTGTTCGCGGTCTCCGCCTTCGAATACGGACTCGTGAAGAAGGCCGGTTTCTGAGGGGCGGCCTGCGAGACGAGGACCAGGGCGACGATTAGCGCGCGCATGCCGCCAGTCTAATCGCCGGAGCGATGCGGTTACGTTTCGCTTTTGCGGCGGCTGCGGCGCGGCGCCGGAGTGCGCCCGCGCGCGGCGGGCTGTCGCCGGCGGGGACGGACGGTCTGGGCCGCGTATCCGGATTCCGATCCGTCAATCGTGTTTCCCGGCCCCGTGGAGAGATCGACATCGCCGGTTTCCTGCGCGGGCTCATCCACGGGGGCCTGCACGGGCGCGGCCTCCTCGACGATCGCCGGCGCCTGCGGCTCTGATGCGGCAACGGCCGGCGTGGTCGCTCCCTTGAAGACGCGGAACACTCCCTGCCGATCGCGATCGAGCCGGACGAGGCCCTCCCTTTGCGCGGCACGCAGAAGGTCAACCAGGCTGCCGAAGCCGTACGCGCGCTCGTCGAACGCTGGTGTAGCCTGCCGGAAGATCTGCTTCACGTTGCGCAAGTACATCGGCCAGCGCCGGATCGTCGATCCTCCAAGAATGGTCTTGAACAGCGCCACGCCGTCCGCCTGGGAGCCCACGGCGACCACGGGCGCGACGGCCGTCACCGGCGCTTCCGGCGATTCGCCGTTCGGTTCTTGAGCCGGCACCGCGGTCTGCGGCTCGCCGTCGGGCGGCGCCACCGTCCATCCGCCCTTGACCTGGTGCAGACGCAGCACGCCTGCGGCCGCAAGCTTGTCCACGAAATCACGGAACGACCCGGCGCCGTAGCTGCGCTCGGAGAACGTCGAATCGAGCTGTAGCAGCGTGCTCTTGAGCAATCCGATCTGCGGCGTGACCTCGCGCTCGCTCAGCACCGCCAGCGCGCGTTCGACGAGCGGGATCGCCTGATCGATCGGCATCCGTTCGACGCCCGCGCCTCGCCCGCCGTGGCGGCGACCGCCCCCGGACGCCGGCGTGCTTGCCGACACGCCGATGAGATTCTCGTAGGCGATGAACTCATGACAGTTGCGCTGCATGATCGCGCTCGTGAACTGCCGGCCGCCGACCACGAACACTTTCTTGTCGTACTGCTTCAGTTTCTCGACCAGGCTGATGAAATCGCTGTCGCCGCCCACGATCACGAACGCGTTGATGTGCGGGTGCGTGAACGCCATCTCGAGCGCGTCGAGCGCAAGGTTGATGTCGGCGCCGTTCTTGTCGCCGCCCGGCGTCAGATTCCGCTGCACCATCTTGATCGCGTGCTGGGTGAGCATGCGGCTGTGCGATCCGGCGCGCTGCCAGTCGCTATAGGCCGTCTTGGAGACCACATCCCCGCGCTCCTTGAGCGCTTCGAGGACGATGCCCGCGTCGAACGACGCGTTCAGCGTCTGTTTGACGCCAATCTCGATGTTGTCGAAATCAATGAATACGGCAAGTCGCAGTCGTTGGTCGGTCACGGAAGTCCTTCATTACTGGCCGGGGCGGGTTTCGCACGAGAAAAGCCGGGCGTGCACCTAAGTGTATGCGAGGACCGGCCCGCCCTTTGAGATAATCCAGCCATGCGCAAACGCCAGATCCTGATTGCCTCCGCCCTGCTCGCCACCGCCTGTTCGGCCGCCACACCACCGCCCATGACGATGGCCGAGCTGCCGAGCCCGAATACGGATGCCATGCTCGTCGACATCAAGAAGCTCTCGTCAGATGAGTTCGAGGGCCGGATGCCCGGATCGAAGGGTGAGACGCTGACCGTCGAGTACCTCACCGACCAGCTCAAGGCCGCCGGGCTCGAGCCCGGCAACCCGGACGGCTCGTGGACGCAGAAGGTCTCGCTTGTCGGCCTGACCCCCACCCCGACCGGGCCGATGGTGGTGAAGAAGGGCGCCACGACGAAAGCCTTCAAGCCGAACGACGAGGTCGTCTCGTTCAGCCGCCGCGTCACGGACACGGCGGGAATCGAGAACTCCGAGCTCGTGTTCGCCGGCTACGGCGTGCAGGCGCCGGAACTGCAGTGGGACGACTTCCGCGGCGTGGACGTGAAGGGCAGGACGATCGTCGTGCTCGTGAACGATCCGCCAGTAACGAAGGCCGGCTCAACCGAACTCGACGATGCCGTGTTTGGCGGCAAGGCGATGACCTACTACGGCCGCTGGACCTATAAATACGACAAGGCCGCGGAACTCGGCGCTGCCGGCGTCCTCATCGTGCACGAGACCGGGCCGGCCGGCTACCCATTCAATGTCGTGCAGGGCATGGGCCAGGAGCGATTGAATCTGGTGACGCCCGACAAGAACATGGGGAAGTCCGCCATCGAAGGCTGGCTCTCACTCGACGCGGCGACGGCGCTCATGAAGATGGCCGGCCAGGACTACCAGAAGCTGAAGGCGCTCGCGGCGACGCGCGACTTCAAGCCAGTGCCGCTCGGCCTCACGGCGTCCATCGCGGTGACGCAGAAGATGCGCACGATGGAATCCTCCAACGTCGTCGCGAAGCTGACCGGGAGCGATCCGGTTCTCCAGAACGAGTACGTGGCCTACACCGCGCACTGGGATCACCTTGGCGTCGGCGCGCCCGTGAACGGCGACGGCATCAGGAACGGCGCGCTCGACAACGCGAGCGGCACGGCGATGGTCCTCGAGATCGCGCGGAAACTGAAGGGCCTGAAGGTCGCACCGAAGCGCACGACGCTCTTTCTTCTCGTGACGGCGGAGGAACAGGGGTTGCTGGGCTCGCTGCACTATGCGGATGACCCGCTCTACCCGCTCGAGAAGACGCTCGCGGTCATCAACGTGGACGGCATCAACCAGTGGGGCCGGACGAAGGACCTGACGGTCGTCGGCCTGGGCGCGTCGGACCTGGACGACTACGCGCGCGAAGCGGCGAAGGAACAGGGACGCGTACTCCGGCCGGACGCCGAGCCGGAGAAGGGGTTCTACTACCGTTCCGATCATTTCAACTTCGCGAAGAAGGGCGTGCCCGCGTTCGATCCGGATTCCGGCGTTGATTTCATCGGGAAGCCGGAGGGTTACGGGAAACAGAAGCGCGACGAATACACGACGCGCGACTACCACGGGCCGACGGACGAGATTAAGCCCGACTGGGATCTCGCTGGCGCCGCCGAGGACGCCAAGCTCTTTCTGGCGATCGGTTATCGCGTCGCCAACGCGGACAGGTTCCCGGAGTGGAAACCGGGAAACGAATTCAAGTCCATTCGCGACGCGGCGCTTGCCAGGAGACGATGACCACGGTTCCACGCCCGTGACGCGTTGCGCCTGGTGCGGCACTGACCCGCTCTACGTTCGGTACCACGATGAAGAGTGGGGCGTGCCGCTGCACGACGACGGTCGGCTCTTCGAGATGCTCATCCTCGAAGGCGCGCAGGCGGGGCTGAGCTGGATCACGATCCTCCGGAAGCGTCCGGCGTACAGGAAAGCCTTCGATCGCTTCGACGCCCGCAAGATCGCGAAGTACGGCGCGGCGAAAAAGCGTGCCCTGCTCGCCGACCCAGGCATCGTCCGCAATCGCCTGAAGATTGACGCGACCGTCATCAACGCCCGCGCGTTTCTCTCGGTCCGGGAGGAATTCGGCTCGTTCGACAAGTACATCTGGCAGTTCGTGGGCGGCCAGCCTCTCCGCAGCCGGCGAACGGGCCTCGGCGACATCCCGGCGCGCACGCCCGAATCCGATGCCATGAGCCGCGACCTCAGGAAACGCGGCTTCAAGTTCGTCGGATCGACCATCTGCTACGCCTTCATGCAGGCCGTGGGAATGGTGGACGACCACACGATCGACTGCTTCCGGGGTGGCAGGGCCGGCAGAGACAACTAATCCCCGCCTCCGCCCGTCCAATCCCGACATGTTCAACCTGAAGCTCGCCCTGCGGACGCTGTTTCGGACGCCGTTCGTGACCGCCGTGGCCATCGTCTCGCTCGGCCTGGGAATCGGGGCAAACGCGGCGATCTTCTCGATGTTCAACGAGATCATCCTGAAGCCGCTGCCGGTGGCCGATCCGGACCGGTTGGTGAACCTGGCCGCGCCCGGGCCCAAGTCGGGCATGACGTCGTGCGGGAACGCCGGTCCGTGCGCGGCGACGTTCAGCTATCCGATGTTCAAGGACCTGGAGACACGGCAGACGCCCTTCACCGGCGTCGCGGCGCACCGGGGCTTCGGCGCGAACCTGGCCTACAAGGGCCAGTCGGAGGGCGGCGACGGCCTTCAGGTCTCCGGCGCCTACTTCAGCGTCCTTGGTCTCACGCCCGCAGCTGGTCGGCTGATCGCGCCGGCGGACGAGCAGACGATCGGTGAATCGGCGGTGGCCGTCCTGAGCCATCGCTACTGGACGCGCCGCTTCAACGCCGACCCGGCCGTCGTCAGCGAGACCATCACGATCAACGGGAAGCCGTTCACCATCGTCGGCGTGGCACCGGAGGGATTCGACGGCACGACGATCGGATCGCGTCCGCGGGTCTTCGTGCCGATGTCCATGGCCGAAGTGCTGCAGCCCGGGCGCGAAGTCCTGAAGAACCGCCGCGCCTACTGGATCTACCTGTTCGCGCGGCTGAAGCCAGGAGCCAGCATCGAGTCGGCCGCCGCCGCGATCAAGCAGCCGTACCGGTCGATCATCAACGAAGTGGAAGTCCCGCTGCAGCAGGGCATGAGCGCGGCCAACCTGGAGCGGTTCAAGTCGAAGGTCATCGAAGTCAGCGAAGGCGCACGGGGACAAAGCGATACGCCTGAAGAAGCGCTGGTCCCGCTGATCCTCCTGTTCGGCGTGACTTTCGTCGTGCTGCTCAGCGCGTGCGCGAACATCGCCAACCTGCTGCTGGCGAAGGCGGTGGGGCGCGCCGGTGAGATGGCGGTGCGGTTGTCGATCGGCGGCGCGCGGCGGCATCTGGTGGGTCAGCTCCTGGGTGAGTCGCTGCTGCTGGCCGTGTTCGGCGGCGTCTTCGGACTGCTCGTGGCGAACTGGACGATGGCGGGCGTGGCGTCGATGCTGCCCGCCGACGCCGCCGAGTCGCTCGCGTTCGCCATCGACGCGCGCGTACTGGCGTTCATGGCGGCCGTGACCGTGGGTACGGGCATGCTCTTCGGACTCTTCCCGGCCCTGCACAGCACGCGGCCCAATCTCGCCGTGGCGCTGAAAGGCCAGGCCGGACAGCCGGGTGGCGCGCGGTCGGCGAAGCGGTTCCGCGCGACGCTCGCGACCGTGCAGATGGTGCTGTCGATGGCGCTGCTCGCGATCGCCGGCCTCTTTCTCAAGAGCCTCGTGAACGTGAGCAAGGTGGACCTCGGCATCCACACCGAGAACGTCGTGACGTTCGCGATCGCGCCGGCGCTGAATGGCTACAGCGTGGACCGCTCGAAGGGCATCTACGAACAGGTCGAGGACGCGCTCGCGCGCATTCCCGGCGTCACGCGCGTGTCCGCCGCCATGGTGCCGCTCGTCTCCGGCGACAACTGGGGCACGAACGTCAGTGTCGAGGGATTCGCGGCCGAACCCGACAGGGACACGCATACCAGTCTCAACATGGTGGGCCCGGACTTCTTCAACGCGGTCGGTATTCAGATGATGGCCGGCCGCGACTTCACGCGGTCCGATACGGCAACGAGCCCGAAAGTGGCGATCGTCAACGAGGCGTTCGCCAGGAAGTTCAACCTCGGCGCGAATCCGGTGGGCCGACGCATGGCCTCCGGGCGTACGAACACCCTCGACACGGAAATCATCGGCCTGGTGAAGGACGCGAAGTACAGCGAAGTGAAGCTGCCGGTCCCGCCCGTCGTGTTCACCCCGTACCGGCAGCACACGCGGCCGGACAGCATGAGCTTCTACGTCGCAACGTCCGGATCCATCGACAGCGTGATGTCGTCGATCACGCCGCTCGTCGCGAAGATCGACCCGACGCTTCCGGTGGCCGATCTCATGACGCTCACGCGACAGGTTCAGGCGAACGTGTTTCTGGACCGCCTTATCAGCACGATGGCGTCGGTCTTCGCCGGACTCGCCACCCTGCTCGCGGCCATCGGCCTCTACGGCGTGCTCGCCTACAACGTGGCGCAGCGGACGCGCGAAATTGGACTGCGCATGGCGCTCGGCGCCGATGGCTCACGCATCCGTGGCATGGTGCTGCGGCAGGTCGCGAACATCACCATGGTTGGCGGCATCATCGGCCTGGGTCTCGCCGCGGCGGCAGGCTGGGCGGCGCAATCGCAGCTCTTCGGCATGACCGGATTCGATCCCGTCGTGCTCACGTCGTCGGCGGCGGTACTGGCGGCCGTCGCGGTGGCCGCCGGCTTCGCGCCGGCCTACCGCGCTTCGCGGGTCGATCCCATGAGGGCGCTGAGATACGAATAGTGCACGTGCCGAGTGCGGGGTGCCGAGTGCGGCGTGCGGGGTGCTCAGTGCCCGTCGTACCTGACGCACCTGACGTACCCGACGTACCCGGCGTGCCCGATCAGAGATTCGCCGCGAGGGCCTTCTCCACGTCCGCGACGTCCTGGCCCTTCCGCCGGGCGTAGTCGTCGAGCTGATCGCGGCCGATGCGGCCGATGTTGAAGTACTTCGCCTCGGGATGCCCGAAGTAGAGGCCGCTCACGGACGCGGCCGGCCACATGGCGCACGTCTCCGTGAGTGTGATGCCGACGGCGGGCGCATCGAGCAGGGCGAACAGCTTGCGCTTCTCGGAATGGTCGGGACACGCCGGGTAGCCGAACGCCGGCCGGATGCCTCGGTACTTCTCCGAAATCAGCTCGTCGTTCGACAGCGATTCGCCCTTGCCGTACCCCCAGTCCTCGCGCGCCCTCGCGTGCAGGTACTCCGCGAAGGCCTCAGCCAGCCGATCGGCGATGGCCTTGACGATGATCGCGCTGTAGTCGTCGCCGCGTGACTCGTACTCCTTCGCGAACTCGTCCGCGCCGATCCCGGACGTGACCGCGAACGCCCCGATGTAGTCCGGCGCCATGGTGGCTTTCGGCGCGACGAAGTCGGCGAGCGATCGATTCGGCCGGCCGTCGGCGATCGGCTCCTGCTGCCGCAGCATGCTGAAGGTCGCCAGCGCCTGCCTGCGGGCATCGTCCTTGTAGACCACGACGTCGTCGCCCACGCTGTTCGCGGGCCAGAAGCCGTAGACGCCGCGTGGCGTGAGGCGCTTCTCCTTGATGATGCGCGCGAGGATCTCCTGCGCGTGTCCAAAGAGCTCGCGGGCGGCGTGGCCGATCGTCGGATCGTCCAGGATCTGCGGGTACCGGCCCTTCAGTTCCCAGGCCGAGAAGAAGAACGTCCAGTCGATGAACGGCACGAGATCCTCGACCGCGGGCTCGACCACCCGCCTGCCGACGAACCACGGCGTCGGAATCTCGAGATTGTCCCAGTCGGTCCTGAGCTGATTCGCGCGAGCCGCCTCGAGCGAGAGCAACGCTTTCTCGCGCCTGGCGCCGTACTTCGCCCTCAGTTCCCCCTGTTCGGCCCGCGTGGATTCGAGAAACGCCGGCCGCATGCGATCGCTGAGGAGACTGGATACGACGTCCACGACTCTCGAGGCATCAAGCACATGCACGGTCGGGCCCGAGTACTCCGGCGCGATCTTCACCGCCGTGTGCTGCCGGCTGGTCGTGGCGCCTCCGATGAGGAGCGGCGTGGTGATCTTGCGCCGCTCCATCTCCTTCGCCACGAGCACCATTTCGTCGAGCGACGGTGTGATGAGGCCGGAGAGGCCGATGATGTCGGCCTGGCGCTCGGCGGCCTCGCTCAGGACCTTGTCCAGCGGCACCATGAC
>CAZJTG010000145.1:0-9902 GCA_964548865.1 uncultured Solibacteraceae bacterium | reverse complement strand
GAAGTGTGGGACGACGCCCGGCTGGCCGGCCGGTCGTTCCGGGAGGCGGTCGTCGAGTACGCCGGGCGGTTCACGCCGCCGCACAAGGCCAGCCGTGCGGTCGGGCGGATCAAGCGCGCCGTGCAGTCCGGCCTCGAGGCCGGATTCAGCGAGGGCCTGTCGATCGAGCGCGAGCTGCAGCAATTGCTGTTTCAGTCCGGCGATGCGAAAGAGGGCATCGCGGCGAATCTCGAAAAGCGGAAGCCGCAATTCACGGGCGAGTAGATGCAGAGCGAGCGCGCGGTCAGCGCGCGAGCCAGCAGGGGAGCGGGGGCAACGCCCCCGAACTGAAGAATGATCCTTGGTCGGAAGCAGCTCTTGATCAACAACGAATGGCGCGATGCCTCGAACGGCGCCGTGATGCCGGTCGTGAATCCCGCCACCGAGGACGTGATCGCGGAAGTCGCGGCGGCGACGCGCGACGATCTCGACGCGGCTGTGGCCGCGGCGCGCGCCGCGCTCGCCGGACCGTGGGGCCGGATGCCGGCCCGCGAGCGCGGACGGTTGTTGTGGAAGCTCGGCGAGCGGCTGATGGAGAACGTCGACGAGGTCGCGCGCCTCGAGACGCTGCACAACGGCAAGCCCATCACCGAGTCTCGCCACATCGAGATCCCCATGGCTGCCGAGTGCCTGCAGTACTTCGCGGGCTGGGCGGACAAGATCCAGGGCGACACGATCCCCGTGAAAGGCAACGCGCTCGTGTACACCACGCGCGAGCCCATCGGCGTGGTCGCGGCAATCGTTCCGTGGAACTTCCCGCTGCTGCTGGCGATGTGGAAGATCGCGCCGGCGCTGGCCGCCGGTAACACGGTGATCCTGAAGCCGGCGAGCCAGACTCCGCTCACCGCGCTGGCGCTCGGGCAGCTCGCCATCGACGTCGGGCTGCCGCCGGGCGTCTTCAATGTGATCACGGGCGGCGGCAGTTCCGTGGGCCAGGCCATCGTCGAACATCCCGGCATTGACAAAGTTGCGTTTACCGGCGACACGAGCACGGGCAAAGGCATCATGCGGACGGCCGCGGAGACGCTCAAGCACCTCACACTGGAGCTGGGAGGGAAGTCCCCGAACATCGTATTTGCAGACGCGGATCTCGATGCGGCCGTGCGCGGTGCGACCGTGGGCATCTTCTACGGCAAGGGAGAAGTGTGCGCGGCCGGATCGCGCCTCCTCGTGGACCGATCCATCAAGGACGAGTTCATCGGCAGGATCGCCGAACGAACGAAGAAGATGGTGCCGGGCGATCCGCTCGATCCGAAAACCCGCCTGGGCGCCATCTCGTCGAAGAGCCAGCTCGAGCGCGTGTTGAACTACGTGAGTATCGCGAAGCGCGAAGGCGCGGATCTGGTGGCCGGCGGATCGCGCGCAGACATCGGCACGGGCAAGGGTTACTTCATGCAGCCCACGGTGTTCGCGAACGTGACGCCCTCGATGACCATCGCGCGCGAGGAAATCTTCGGTCCGGTGCTCGCCGCGATCGACTTTGTCGACGTGGATGAGGCCATCGCGCGCGCGAACGACTCGATCTATGGCCTGGCCGCCGGGGTCTGGACCCGCGACGTGAAACGGGCGCACTACGTGGCGTCGAAGCTCAAGGCCGGCACCGTCTGGGTCAATACCTACAACGTGTACGACACGGCGGCGCCCTTTGGCGGCTACAAGCAGAGCGGATTTGGCCGTGAGATGAGCCGCTACGCGCTCGACTACTACACGCAGATCAAGACGGTGTGGGTCGATCTCGGCTGAGGTCCGATCGCGGGCCGGCTCTGGCCGGATCGCGCAAGAGATCGATACAATCCCCCATCGATGGACCTGTCGTCGTGGCGCTCTGAGTTCCCGATCCTCGAGACCTGCACGTACCTGGTCAGCCACTCGCTCGGGGCGATGCCGTCGCGCTCGCGGCGGTATCTGCTGAAGTATGCCGATGAGTGGGACGCCCGCGGCGTGCGCGCGTGGCACGAAGGCTGGTGGGAAACCGGGAGGACGGTCGGTGACCTGCTCGCGCCCATCCTTGGCGTACCGAGGGGCTCCGTGACGCTTCACCAGAACGCGACCATCGCGCAGACGGTGGTGCTGTCCTGCTTTTCGTTCGAGGGCCGCCGGCGGAAGATCGTCGTGCAGGACCTCGATTTTCCGACCAACCACTACCTCTTCGAAGGGTTTCGCAGATACGGCGCCGACGTGCACTACGTGAAATCAGACGATTCGATCAGGGCGCCGATCGGTCGGCTCGTTGAGGCGATTGACGACGAGACGGCGCTGGTGCCGTTGTCGCTCGTGCTCTTCAGGAGCGCCTGCGTGCAGGACGTGGCGCCCGTCATCGAGAAAGCGCACCGAGTGGGCGCGCGGGTCGTGCTGGACGTGTACCAGGCCGCCGGCACGCTTCCCCTGGACCTGTACGCGCTGGGCGCCGACTTCGCCGTGGGCGGATCCGTGAAATGGCTCTGCGGAGGGCCGGGCGCCGGCTACCTGTACGTGCGGCCGGACCTGCAGAACGAGATGCGACCGTCCGTGGTCGGCTGGGCCGGACACGCCGCGCCGTTCGACTTTGCGACCGGAGCCGTGCGGCATGCCGGCGGCATCGAGCGATTCCAGACCGGCACGCCCAACGTGCCTGCCTGGTACGCAGCGAGCGCGGGCTATGAAATCGTCGGGGAGATTGGGGTGCCGGCGATTCGGGAGCGCTCGCTGGCGCTCACGCGCCGGCTGATCGACGCGGCAGGCACGCGCGGCTGGCGGCTCAATACGCCCTCGGCGGACGCCGACCGCGGCGGCACGGTGGTCGTGGACGTCCCGAATGGCGCGGCGGTCGCGAGCGAACTCATCCGGCGCGGCGTGATCGTGGACCACCGCCCGAACGCGGGCATCAGGATCGCCCCGCACTTTTATACGACCGACAGTGAAATCGACGCCGCCATCGCCGCCATCGACGAGATTCTTGCGGGGTCAGACTGGGGTCAGACTGGGGTCAGACCAGGGTCAGACCGCACTCCGGCACTGGGTTGATCATGCAGTTCACAAAAACGGTGACGGTGCTTGGCGCGGGGACGATGGGGCATGGGATTGCCCATGCGGCGGTGTCGGCCGGTTACGAGACTCGGCTGTATGACATCAGCGAGCCCCAGCTCGCCAAGGCACGGGCGCAGATCGAGGGCGTGTTCAAGAAGGCCGTCGAGCTCGGCAAGTCAGCGGTCGCCGACGCCGACGCCGCCCTGAAGCGGCTCACCACCACGTCGAGCATCGCCGACGCCCTGGCCGGGACGGACTTCGTGATCGAAGCGGCGCCGGAACGGATCGATGTGAAGATGCAACTCATCGCGGACATCGATCGCCATGCCCCGGCGACGGCGACCGTCGCGACGAACACCTCGGCGCTGAGCATCACCGAGGTGGCCGGCGCATCGACGCACCCGGCGCGCGTTGCCGGCATGCACTTCTTCAATCCCGTGCACCGGATGAAGCTGGTCGAAGTGGTGCGGGCCCTTGAAACCAGCGAGGCGACGTTGACCGCGATCGAAACCGTGGCACACGCCATGGGCAAGGAAACGGTCGTCGTCCGCGAGTCGCCCGGATTCATCACGACCCGGGTCAATGCGTCCATCGGGAACGAAGCCTTCTTCATGCTGATGGAAGGCGTGGCCTCGGCGCGCGACATCGACAAGGCCCTGAAGCTGGGCCTGAATCATCCGATGGGGCCGTTCGAGCTCGTCGATCTCGTCGGGCTCGACACCCGACTGAGCATCCTCGAGTACCTCCATAAGAGTCTGGGTGAGAAGTACCGGCCCTGTCCGCTGCTGGCGCAGTACGTGAAGGCCGGCAGGCTGGGTCGAAAGACCGGGCGAGGCGTGTATGACTACTGACAGCGATCCGACGCGACGAGAGTTCCTCAGGACTGGCGGCGCGGCGATTGCCGCCGGCGCGATGGCCGTCAGCGCGGCCGGCGAGGCGGGCGCCGCCGAGCAGGCCGCCTACAGCGCGATGTTCAAGGTGCCGCCGATCGAGACGGTTCGCATCGGGTTCGTCGGCATCGGCCTGCAGGGCGGCGGTCATGTGCAGAACTTCCTGCGGATTCCCGGCTGCCGAATCACGGCCGTGTGTGATGTCCGCGAGGAGCGCACGACCTGGGCTCGAGACCAAATCGTCAAGGCCGGTCATCCCGCACCGGCGATCTACGCCAGGGGCCCCCGCGACTTCGAGCGCCTCTGCGAGACCGAAGAACTGGACCTGGTGTTCACGGCGACGCCATGGGAATGGCACGTCCCCGTGATGCTGTCGGCCATGAAGCACGGCAAGCACGCGGCGACCGAGGTGCCGGCGGCGATGACCGTGGAAGACTGCTGGGCGATCGTCGAGGCTGCCGAGAAGCACCGCAAGCACTGCCTGATGATGGAGAACTGCAATTACGACTGGCCAGAGCTGATGGCGCTGAACATGGTGCGCCAGGGCCTGTTCGGCGAGATCCTGCACGCCGAGGGCGGGTATCTCCACGATTTGCGGTCGATCAAGTTCGAGAACCGCAATGAAGGGCTGTGGCGGCGGGCGTGGTCGCAGAAGCTCAATGGCAATCTCTATCCGACGCACGGGCTCGGGCCGATCGCCAACTGTCTCGACATCAACCGAGGCGATCGATTCGACTTCCTCGTGTCGCTCAGCAGCCCGTCGCGCGGACTCCAGGACTTCGCCGTCGCGAACTTTCCGCCCGACGCGCCGCAGCGGCGCGAGAAGTACGCCCTCGGGGACGTCAACACCAGCCTGATCAAGACGGCCCTGGGCAAGACGATCATGGTGCAGCACTGCACGAACCTGCCGCGGCCGTACAGTCGCATCAACCTCGTGCAGGGGACCAGGGGCCTGTTCTCGGGCTATCCCAATCGTCTGTACATCGAGGGCCGCGGACGCGCCCATCAATGGATCGATGCGGCCTCGCTGCGCGCGGAATTCGAGCACCCGCTCTGGAAGGAGATCGCCGAGCAGGCGAAGGGAGCCGGGCACGGCGGCATGGACTACATCGAGGACTACCGGCTCATCAAGTGCCTGCGCGAGGGCTCGCCGCTCGACATGACCGTCTACGACGCGGCGGCGCTCAGCGCCGTCGTCGATCTGACCGTTCGTTCGGTCGCAAGGAACGGCCAGCCTGTTGCGGTGCCGGACTTCACGCGGGGGCGCTGGCGAACGACTCCGGCCTGGCCGATCGTGCACATGTAGCGTGCGCGTCGTGCCATGACCTCCCGCATCGCGGACGCGCTCGAACGCGCCGGCCTGCCTCCCGGGGATCTGCCGGGCCGACGTGCGCTGATCGATTCCACGGTCAGCGACTTCGAGCAGACCTGCGGCCACCCGCCTTCGTGGATCTGGTGGGTGCCGGGCCGCATTGAGCTGTTTGGGAAGCACACCGACTACGCCGGCGGCCGGTCGCTTGTGGCGGCCGTGCCGCGCGGGTTCGCGGTCGCTGCAGCTCCGCGTGACGATGGAATCGTGGTGGCGCGGGATGCCCGTGGTCCGGCCGACATGCAGTGCGTTCCCACCGATGACACGACGCGTTTTCGCGGGTGGGCCAACTACATCGCCGTGGTGGCCAGGCGCCTGGCGAGGAATTTTCCCGGTGCGAATTTCGGCACCGACATCGTCTTTGCCAGCGATCTGCCTCGTGCCGCGGGCGCCAGCAGTTCATCGGCGCTGGTCGTAGGCGTGTCGCTGGCGCTCGTTCGCCGGGCCGCGCTGACCGATCGCGACGAGTGGAAGGCCTCGATTGCGTCCCGTCTTGATCTGGCCGGCTACCTGGGCGCCGTGGAAAACGGTCTGACCTTCGGCGCCCTGGCCGGCACGCCCGGCGTCGGCACCGCCGGCGGCAGCGAGGACCACACAGCCATCCTGAACGCCGCGCCGGAGTCGTTCCGCGCCTTCGCCTACGTGCCGGTCCGTCCGCAGGGTGAGGCGAGGCTGTACGCCGACTGGCAGTTCGTCGTGATGCCCAGCGGCATCGAAGCCTCCAAGGCCGGGGAGGCCCTGTCGCGCTACAACCACGCATCGCTCGCCACGCGGGCGCTCACGGACGTCTGGTCGCGCCACGCGGGCCGGCCTGCGATTACGCTGGCGTCGGCGCTGGCCGAGGCCGGCCCCTCCGGTCTCGAGGCCGCCATCGCGGCCGAACCGCACTCGCACTTTTCCGCAAGCGATCTGCTGGCCCGCCTGTCCCACTTCATCCGCGAGGACGCGCGGATTCCACTCGCGCTCGACGCGATCGCGCGGGCCGACGCCGGCGCGCTCGGCGAGCTGTCGGGGGCTTCTCAGAGCGATGCCGACCTGCTGCTCGGTAATCAGACCCCTGAGACGAATGCCCTCGCCGCCGCCGCGCGCGCGACGGGAGCGTTCGCCGCTACCAGCTTTGGGGCGGGGTTCGGCGGCAGCGTCTGGGCCATGGTGCCGTCGGCAGACGCCGCGGCGTTCGTCGATCGATGGCGGGCGCGCTACCTCGAGACGTGCACGCCGCCACGGCCGGTGACCGGCTTCGTCGCGCGGCCCGCGCCGGCCGCGACCGAACTCGCGCTCACCGAATGACGATTTGGCCGATCAGATTGGCCTGCCCGGGATTGTCATGATCGTGGAAGCCGCACGTCCTCGCGATCACCAGGTTCCCGGTCTCCCGGCTCTGGCCCGGTGAGAGGAAGCCCACCTGATTGATTTCCGGACAGTCGGTGTGATCCGGGTGCGGATCCGACGTCATGTTGTGCGAGCGCGAGTCGTTGTTCACGAACAGCACGCGCGTGCCGAGGGCGATGGAGAGGTTCCTCGGGCTGGCGCCAGTCGCCGTGATGGTGACCGTGTTCGTCGTCACCGGAGGCGTGTTTCCGGGACTCGGCACGGAGGGCGACTTGTTGCACGCCACGATGGTCACGGCGAGCCCGAGCAGGATCAGCGGGCGACGGATCGAGGACGTCATCAGAAGAACCTCCGCGTCAGATTGAAGCCGATGAACCAATCGTCCTTGTTCGGGCCGCCCGTCGCGACCTGGCGAAACGTGGTGCCGAGCGAATTCGACACGCTGAACTGGAACACGTGACCGCCGGACCGCTTCTCGATGCCGAGGCTCACATGGTCCACGCCTCTCCGAAGCCCGCCGACACGAGGCGCGGCCTCGGCCACGAGGTAGGCGCGGGACGTTCCGAGCCGCAGCCGCGCGCCGAGTCCGACGAGCATGGTGTGCCGGTCGCTCGTGCCCGGGGCATTGGTGTGGGACACGAACAGCGGCTGGACATAGACCGCGCCCCGGCCGGCGATTTCGTGCGCGATGACCGCTCCCACGGTGCCCGAAAACTGCTCGCTCAGGTTGTTCCTGCCTTCGACCGCCACAACCGCGTCGGCGGTGACCGCGCCGCGATGGTGGACTCGCGCGATCTGGTGCTGGCCGAGCACCTGGATGGCGCGGTCGTTGGTGCGATGGAACGCAACCTGGGTGCCCGGCCGGACCCCGTATCGCAGTTCGAAGCCGACCCGTGCGGAACTGTCGAATCCAAAAAAGTCGGCGAAGAAGTCCCCGGCCGATCCCGAGGCGATCGGGCGCGCGAACCGGTGCGTGAGTCGGAACACGAACTTGCCGGCGGGCATCCGCAGGGTCGTGGGAAGGGCGCCAAGCGTGAAGTCAGGCTGAGCCGGGTTGACCTGGAGGTCCCGGTCGGGATCGTTCCCCGTCTGGCCTTGAGGGACCGGGGCAGAGGTGGTACCGGTGGTCGATTGCGCAGCCGCGAAGGACGGCAGCAGCAGGGCAGTCGTGACGCACACACACCATCGGACGACGGACATTGCATGACCCCCAAGGGCAGCTGGCTTCGACCCATGATAGCCCGTGAGGTACAATTCAGCCCGACCGTTCGGCCGAAAAGAGCGGCTGATTTCGCGAGGAGAGAATGGCGTACGTAATCACCGAGCCCTGCATTGGCACCAAGGACACCGCCTGCGTCGATGTGTGCCCCGTCGACTGCATCCACCCCCGCAAGGATGAGCCGGCGTTCGAAGCCTCGAAGATGCTGTACATCCATCCGGATGAGTGCATCGACTGCGGAGCGTGCGTGCCGGCCTGTCCCGTGGAAGCGATTTTCGCGCTGGATGAGACTCCCGAGAAGTGGAAGGACTACATCCAGCTCAACACCGACTACTACAAGAAGTAGCCGCCTCCACGAGTGACCGTTCCGCAGAGTGCGCAGGGGCCTGGCCCCACGCATCACTAATGGACTCGCCCTATCTGGACTTCGACCGCCCGGCGTGGGCCGCGTTGCGCGAAGCAACGCCGCTCACCCTGACGGAAGCCGACCTGGTCGAGCTCCAGGGCCTGAACGAGCGCGTCTCCATCGTTGATGTCGAGCAGATCTACCTGCCGTTGTCGCGCCTGCTGAACCTGCACGTCGCGGCGACCCAGACATTACACAAGGCGACCGACATCTTCCTCGGGAGCCTGCCGACGCCCACGCCGTACGTCATCGGTGTCGGCGGAAGCGTCGCCGTCGGGAAGAGCACGTTCGCGCGCATTCTCCGCGCGCTCCTGGCGCGCTGGCCGGACCATCCGCGGGTGGATCTGGTGACCACGGATGGCTTTCTGTGGCCGAATCGCGTGCTCGAGGAGCGCGGTGTCCTGGGGCGGAAAGGCTTCCCGGAGAGTTACGACGTGCGCTCGCTCGTGCAGTTCATGGCGGACGTGAAGGCCGCCAAGGGCGCCGTCCATGCGCCGGTCTACTCGCACCAGAAGTACGACATCGTGCCGGGAGAATTTCAGGTCGTCGATCGCCCCGACATCGTCATTGTCGAGGGACTGAACGTCCTGCAGACCGGGTACGCCGCATCATCCGGCGAGTCCCGTCGGCCGATGCGCGTGTTCGTCTCGGATTTCTTCGACTTCTCCGTCTACATCGACGCGCCCGAGGCGGACATCGAACATTGGTATGTGTCGCGCTTCATGACGCTGCGCCAGACGGTCTTCCGCGACCCGCGGTCCTACTTCCATCGCTACGCCGCGCTGACGGAGTCGGAAGCCACGGCCACGGCGCAGGACATCTGGCGCACGGTCAACGGCGTCAACCTCCGGGAAAACATCATGCCGACGCGTGACCGGGCGCGTCTGATTCTCGAAAAGGCCGGCGATCACGCCGTCACGCGGATCCGGCTGCGGCGGCTGTAGGGCCGGCTTCGCCTCGTCCGGCTAGCGTGCGATCGCTTTCTTCGCGGCCAGGCGCGCGGTCCGGCGGACCTCGGCCTCGCGCGCGCGCGCGTGCTCCTCTTCCGTCTCGAGCACCAGCGGCGGCACCCTCACACGCGCGAGGTCCTTGTCCACGGTGACGAACGTCAGGTAGGCGATACAGGTGAGCGTGCGCTCGCCCGAGAGCGTTCCCTCCGAGTACACCTCCACCATCACCTCGAGCGACGTCGTGAATGCCGCGGTGACGACGGCGCGGAGGATGATCAGGTCGCCGACCTTGATTGGGTGGAGGAACTGCAGGCCGTCAACAGCGGCGGTGACGAGCAGGCTGCGCGTGTGCCGATGGCACGCGATGGCACCGCAGATGTCGATGAGATGCATGACCTGCCCTCCCAGAATGAATCCAAGCGGGTTGGCGTCATTGGGCAGGACGACCTGCACCATTTCCGTGTACGAGTCGGCCGGACGTTTCGGAGTCACGGCCTCAACTTACAGCCTGCAGCCAACATCCAACAAGCTGCCGCCGGAGCGGAGTGGGGTGTTGGGGCCCCACGAGGGACGGCGCGAGGGGGTCCGGGGGACGAAGGTCTCCGGCGTGATCCGAGGCGCGCCATCTGGCGCGCCCCGCCGGAGCGGAGTGGGGTGTTGGGGCCCCACGAGGGACGGCGCGAGGGGGTCC
>CAZJTG010000144.1:0-9917 GCA_964548865.1 uncultured Solibacteraceae bacterium | reverse complement strand
GTCTCCGGCGAGACAAAGGCATGGTCGAGGGCGGGCGACCCGCGATCTGTGGGAAACTCCTGTGGCATCGAACGCGCCTGGCTCCACGAGTATGCTGCCTTCCCAGACGGTCGAAAACTACCTCAAGACGATCTATCTCGCCCAATCGGCGGATCCGGCCGGCGATGCGCTCGTGCCAATGGGGCAGATTGCCGGATCCCTCGGGGTGGTCCCCGGCACGGCCACCACGATGATCAAGGCCCTGGCCGAGTCCGGTCTCGTCCGGTACGAACCGTACATGGGGGTCCGGCTCACGCCGGCCGGCGAAAAACTTGCGGGCCTCGTGCTGCGCCGCCACCGGCTCATCGAGTTGTTCCTCGTCAAAGTGCTGCACATGAGCTGGGCCGAAGTGCACGATGAGGCGGAACAGCTGGAACACGCGGTGTCGGAGCGGCTGATCGACCGGATCGACGAGATGCTCGGCCGGCCCGCCGTCGATCCACACGGAGATCCGATTCCGTCGGCTGAGGGCAGAGTGGCCCGGCTCGACCACGTCGATCTGCTGGCCGCTCCCCTCAAGGCCTCCCTTGTCGTGGCCCGGGTCATCGATCAGGATCCCGAATTCCTGCGGTTCGTCGAACAACAGCAGCTGATGCCCGGTCAGCCCATCGTCGTGGAGGAGCGAGACGGCGCGGCGGACGCCGTTCGGCTGAACGTCGGTGGCCGCATCGTCACGATCGGCACTCGCGCGGCCTCCAAAGTGCTGGCGCGCGAGGCTTGACAGATCCGCGCAGTAAACTGTAGAATTTTGAGCGGTCAAAATTATTTCTGACCATGCTCAAAGATGTCCCCAAGCCTCGTCTTCCTTCTTGTTGCGGCAGCTGCGGCGCTGGCGTGGATCGCCAATCGCTGGGCGGTTTCCCGCCGCTTCTCACGGGACCGGAGGCAGGCCGAAGACGCGCTCAAGCACCTGTTTGAAGAGCAGTACCGCGACCGGCGCGCCTCGCTTTCCTCGCTGGCCGGCGCGCTCGGCCTGCCCGGCGCCGCCGTCGTGGCACTCGTCGGCCGCATGCAGCGCCAGGGACTCGTCATCGCCAGCGGCCAGACGTTCAGCCTGACGCCCGACGGCGAAAGGCTGGCGCTTCAGGTCGTTCGAGCGCACCGGCTGCTCGAGCGGTACTTCGCCGACGAGGCGAGGCTTCCGCTTCGCCACGTGCACGCCGCCGCGGAACGCAAGGAGCATTCGCTCTCGGCCGCCGATGTGGACCGGCTGTCGGCGGCCCTCGGACACCCGACGCTCGATCCCCACGGCGATCCGATCCCGACGCGCGAGGGCATGGTGGCACCGGCGTCGGGCACGCCCGCGACGTCCTGGACGGTCGGCACCCTCGGCCGCATCGTCCATCTCGAGGACGAACCGGAAATCTCGTTCGCGCAAATCATGGCGGAGGGTCTGCGGGTCGGCCAGACCGTGCGCGTCATCGAATCGACGCCGGAGCGGCTCGTGATGAGCGACGGCGACAGCGAGTACTGCCTCGCGCCTGCCGTGGCCGCGAACGTGTTTCTGGGCGAGGCGCCCACGCTTCCCGCGCGCGTGCTCCGGCTGACCGACCTCAAGGACAGCGAACCGGCCGAGGTGGTGGGACTCGACGAGGCCTGCCAGGGATTCAGCCGGCGGCGACTGATGGACCTGGGGTTCACCGGCGGCGCCGCGATCCGGCCGGCGCTGCGGACGTTCGTCAACGATCCCCGGGCGTACGAAGTGCGCGGCACGCTCATCGCCCTCAGGAACGACCAGGCGTCGCAGGTGCTCGTGCGGCCGCTCACGGCGGTGACGAAGTGAGGTGGCATGTCTCATAACTGCGATACCTGCGCGTCGTTTTCTGAACTCGAGCGGATGGGCGTGAACCTCGGCCGATTCGATCGAGTCGTGGCGCTCGCGGGCAATCCGAACACGGGCAAGTCCACGTTGTTCAACGCGCTGACCGGCCTGAAACAGCACACGGGAAACTGGCCGGGCAAGACGGTGACGCGGGCGGAGGGCGGCTTCGAGTTCAACAAGGTCAAGTACAAGCTCGTCGATCTCCCGGGCACGTACTCGCTTCTGTCCGCGTCGAACGACGAGGAGATCGCGCGCGACTTTCTGCTGTTCGGCCGGCCCGACGTGACGGTCGTCGTCATCGACGCCACGGCGGTCGAGCGGAATCTGAACCTGGTGCTGCAGGTGCTCGAGATCACGGGTCGCGCGGTCGTCGCGGTGAACCTGATGGATGAAGCGGCCAGAAAAGGCATCGACGTGGATCTGCGGAGTCTCTCGCGCGATTTGGGCGTGCCCGCCGTCGGCATCGTCGCGCGCACGGGCGAGGGTCTTCAGACGCTGCTGTCCACGGTGGACGGCGTGGCGTCTGGCGAGATCAAAACGCAGCCGCTGCAGGTGGAAGGGACGCCCGAGTTCCAGAGAGCCGTGGCGGAGATGCTGCCGCTCATCGAGTCGGCCGCGCCCGGGGTACCGAATGCGCGCTGGATCGCCATCCGGTTGCTCGACGGCGATGCCGAGGTCGAGTCGGCCCTCACGAGTGGACGGCTGGCCGATCTCGTCGCAGGCCAGCAGAAGAACGCGACCCGCTTCAGCAGGAAGATCGCGCTGGAGGGAGCGCAGTAGTGACGCAGCCTGCCGCCGTCGCGCTCCAGCGCGCCGCCGAGCTCCGGCAGTCGCTGGGCGTGAACTTCCGCGACGAAGCCGTGCGTTCCATTTACGGCGAAGCGGCCAGGATTGCCTCGCGCGCTACCAGGGCCCGCTCGGGGCGCGCCGATTTCGACCAGCGGATCGACCGCCTCGTGACGTCGCCGATCTTCGGCCTGCCGCTGATGGCGTTCATTCTGGCGGTGGTCTTCTGGCTGACAATCGCCGGCGCGAACGTTCCCTCGGCGATGCTGGCCGATGGGTTTTTCTGGTTCGAGGATCTGGCCGCGGCCGCCTTCACGAGCTGGGGCGCACCCTGGTGGATCACCGGATTCATCTGGCACGGCGTCTACAAGGGCCTGGCCTGGGTCATCAGCGTGATGCTTCCGCCGATGGCGATCTTCTTCCCGCTCTTCACGATCCTCGAGGACCTCGGCTATCTGCCGCGCGTCGCGTTCAATCTCGACTTCCTGTTCCGCAGCGCGGGCGCGCACGGCAAGCAGGCGCTCTCGATGGCGATGGGCTTCGGGTGCAACGCGGCCGGCATCATCGCGACGCGGGTGATCAACTCACCGCGCGAGCGGCTCGTCGCGATCCTCACGAACAACTTCGTGCCCTGCAACGGACGGTTCCCGACGCTCATCATGCTCGCCACCGTCTTCGTCGGCGCGTCGTTCGCGCCGGCCTTCGCGTCGCTCGCCGCGGCCGGCACCGTGCTGCTGGTCGTCCTCACCGGCGTGGTGTTCACACTCGCAGTGTCGTGGGCCCTGACCCGAACGATCCTGCGCGGCGAAGCGTCCGCCTTCACGCTCGAACTGCCACCATACCGGCGGCCGGGCGTGATGCGGATCCTGTACACGTCGCTCATCGATCGGACGCTCTTCGTGCTCTGGCGGGCGATCCTGACCGCGGCGCCGGCGGGCGCCGTCATCTGGATTCTCGCCAACGTCCACGCCGGAGGCGCGAGCCTCGCGCAGCACACCGCGGACTTTCTGAATCCGCTCGGCCACGCGATCGGACTCGATGGCGTGATTCTGCTGGCCTACATCATCGCGATTCCGGCCAACGAAATCGTCGTGCCGACGATGCTCATGGTCTATCTCGGGACCGGCCAGATGACCGAGCTGGACTCCATGGACGACCTGCGCACCCTGCTCGTCGATAAGAACGGCTGGACGCTCCTCACGGCCGTCAATCTGATGTTGTTCTCGCTGCTGCACAATCCGTGCGCGACGACGATCATCACCATCTACAAGGAAACGCTCAGCCGGAAGTGGGCGACGATCGGCGCGCTCCTGCCGCTCGGACTGGCGTTCCTTACCTGTTTCCTGGTGGCGGTCGTGTGGAGATGGCTGGCGTGATCATGACGACGCCGACGAGCGCCAACGACACCACAGAACGCGGGCGAACGCCAGCGACCGCCGATTACGATTCGCTGTAGGCGGCGTAGGACGAGGGCGTTTCCCACACACGAACGGCCACGACATCCAGCCCCTGCTTGCGGGACTCGTCGAAGATGAGCTTGCAGATTCGCTCGACCGTGGGATTGCTGTCCACCTTGTAGATGGGTTCGCCCAGTTGTTCCAGCGGGGCGACGAGCGGGTCGTCGAACCGCAGGATCATCTTGTGATCGAGCTCGCGGTCGATCCAGCCCTTCACGATTCGCTTGATATCCGAGAAATCGGCCACCATGTTGCGCTTGTCGAGCCGGTCGGTCCGCACGTCCACTTCCACCACCGCGTTGTGCCCGTGCGGGTGCTTGCAGATGCCGTCGTAGTCGAGCAGTCGATGGCCGTAGCAGAAGTCGATGCGCTTGGTGACGAGATACATGGATTCACTGTACCGTAGGAATGGTCGGTATGAGCGAGCCGCGCGATCGAATCACGCCAGCGGACCCGGGCGCAGGGGCCCGCGAGCGAGCCGGGGATCCGCGGGGCGGGGCCCCCGGATCGAGCGTGGTCCTGTTCTCGGGAGGACTCGACAGCGCCGTGCTGCTCGCGCTCGAGTTGCGCTCGCACCAGCCCGTGCATCCGGTGCACGTGCGATCGGGCCTCGCCTGGGAGGACGCCGAACGACGGGCCATCGATCGGCTGCTGGCGCACTCTGCTTACGCCGCGCCGCTCAGAACCATCGCCTTTGACATGCGAGACGTGTACCCCGCTTCGCACTGGGCCGTCGTGGGCACGCCGCCGTCGTATGACACGCCAGACGAGGACGTCTACCTCGAGGGCAGGAACATCGTGCTGCTCGCGAAGACCGCCATCCTCTGCGCGCGCCTCGGTGTCGGTCGAATCGCGCTGGGACCGCTCTCCAACAACCCGTTCCCGGACGCCTCAGCCGAGTTCTTTCAGACGATGGGGCGCGCGCTGTCCCTGGGCCTGGCGAAGGACATCGTCGCGGTCACGCCGCTTGCGTCCCGGCACAAGGAAGACGTGATCACGCTGGGCGCGGAACTGGGCGTGCCGTTCGAGCGCTCGCTTTCCTGCATGAACCCGCAGAGCGAACGAGCGAAGCGACGCGAGCCCGAAGAAGACCTGCATTGCGGCGCCTGCAGCAAGTGCCGGGAGCGGCGCGACGCTTTCAGAGTGGCCGGGGTCGCGGATCCAACCGCCTATGCCGTGGACTGGACAGCGCGAGCGGGCAGCCGCGAGTGAGTCACGCGAGCGGGGCCTCCGACTAGTAGTTCGTCAGCCTGATCGTGCCGTCGGCGGTGCGGAGCGTCAGTTTCTTCCCGCCCTCGCCAAGCCGGCCCCGGAGCGTGCGGATCTCGCGCGTGCCGCCGGTGGCATTGGACAGCGTCAAGTCGTTGCGCACGCGGCCGTCGGAGCTGGGCTCCGCCTCGATCTCCGCGTTGAACCCATCCGGCAGCTCGATCGTGATCGAGCCGTCACTGGTCGCCACCATCCAGTCCTCGACCATCGACGCGCCGCTGCGAATGCGAAGCACGATGGAACCGTCGCCCGAACGCGCCCGCAGCATCGTTGGCGTGCCTGAGAGCCGGATGCTGCCGTCGCCGGTGCGCGCTTCCACCCGTCCGGCCACATCCTCGATCTGAATGCTGCCGTCCGACGTTTCCGCGAGAAGGTCGCCGGACATCTCGGACGCCCGAATCGAACCGTCCGCGGTCTTGATCTCCGTGCGACCCGTGACGCGCTCGACGACGACCGATCCATCGGAGGTACGGATCGTGAGATTGGTGTTGCGTGGCACGCTCGCGATCAGCCGGGCGCTTGGCGAGTGGTAGACGCCGAAACCGATGAACCCCGACCGGCCGGAGTACCGCGCTTCGATCTGGATCCTGTTGTCCTTCTGGTCGGCCAGGACCTCGATCTTGGATACGACGTCCTTGTCCTGACCGCGCTTCTCGACCTGCACCAGCACTTCCGGCTTGTCCCAGGCCCGTACTTCGACGCTGCCGTCGAAGGTATACAGGTGGAGGTCGGCGGCTTTGTCCACCGTGAACCGTTTGTCGAGGCGCTCGATTGTGCCCTCGTGGTCCATGCTGACCACGCAGGCCTGAGCCCCCACCACGGCCACGGCGAGACCGGCTGTGCGAAGCAGGCGGGACGTCACGACAAGGGAGACGGGGTACGGGGAGCGGATGTTCCGGACCAAACCAGCCGTCCTCCCACCCAGGTCTGCAGCACCGCGAAATTGCGGTCAAGAACGGCCAGATCCGCCGTCGCGCCCCGCGAAAGGACGCCGTGGCCCACGAGGCCCATCTGGCGGGCCGGCGTGGTCGAACAGAGTTCGGCAGCCTCTCGCACGTCCAGACCGCAGGCGCTCACGAGCCACGCGAAGACGCGGTCCATCGTGGCCGTACTCCCCGCCACGGTCCCGTCGTCAAGCCGCGCGACCTCGCGCACGGTGATCTGGCGGCCGCCGAGCCTGGTGGTGCTTCCGGGCGGAAGGCCCGACCCGGCGGTGCCGTCCGTGATGGCCATCACGCGCGCGCGGCCCTTGGCGCCCGTGACCATCCGCACGATGGCGTGATGGACGTGATGACCGTCGCAGATGACCTCCGCGGCGATCTCCTCGCTCGCCAGCACCGCGCCCGCCAGGCCCGGCTCGCGATGCGTCATGGGCGGCATGCGGTTGAACAGATGCGTGGCATGGCTCGCGCCGGCTGTGATGGCCGCCTGCGCCTGATCGAACGTCGCGCCCGAGTGGCCGAGCGACACGCGAATTCCCCTGGCCGCCAGCCGCGCGACAAGCGCCAGGCCGCCGTCCAGTTCCGGGGCCATCGTCACGATGCCGACATCGGGCGAGGCTTCGATGGCCGCGAGGATGTCGCTGCCTGAAAAATCAGCTCCGTCGCGGGCGCTCGCAAGCGCCGCGGCCGGCGTGCGAAGGCACGACGCGGGCTGAGCCCCGTTGTACTCGGGGTTGATGAAGTTGCTTTCGAGATGCGCGCTGAGCACGCGCGCGCCGGCAGGTGCCGAACTTCGCGCCGCCGACACCGCGCCAAGAAACGCCGCGAGCACCTGTGGTCCGCAGGCAATCGACGTCGGGCAGAACGCCGTCACGCCGTACTTCGGCAGCCGCGAGGCGACTCCGGCCAACGCCCCGGAACCGTCGAGGACGTCCAGCCCCTCGACACCGTGGACATGGACATCAACAAAACCCGGTACGACGAGCGCGCCGGGCACCTGCACGTGGATCTCGGCGCCGCTCATCGCGCGCGGTCCGGACACGAAGTCCGCGATGCGGCCGTCCTCGATGACGAGGGTCTGGCCGCTTTCGATGCGGTCCGGCAGGATGATGTCCGCGCCGGAGAGGAAGACGCGGCCGCTCATAAAGATGTCTCAGCGTGTCTTCTTCTTGGCGGTCTTCGCGCGTTTGGCCTGCGCGGGCGTCCCCTGACGCTTGAGCTCCGCCACGAGGGCATCGCGCTTGAAGTAGAGCGCCTTACGCTTCCGCGTGCTCCACTTGCTGCCGACGGCGTATTCGCAAAACAGCGGAAAGGCGATCGTCGAATCACAGTACGCGACGCACGTGTCCGGCAGGACGCCGGGGTTCACCTTGCCCCAGCTCACGGCCTCGGATGGCGTGGCTCCGGACAGTCCGCCCCAGACGACCTGATCGGTCGTAATCTGGATGAAGAAATCGTTGCCGCCCTTGGGAATGCCGTACACCTCCCAGAGCGTGGGCTGTCCCTGGAGGTAGAAGTTCTTCGGCGAACCGCCGCCGAGAATCACGCAGCCGTTCTTCCTGCCGGCAAGGATGACCGCGCACACCTCGTTCACGTCGAGGTTCGGGTCGATCATCAGACGGCTGCCGTTCATCAGCTCGTGCCACGCGACGTTCATGCCAATCGACGAATCGCCGGGCGACGACGTGTAGAGGGGCACCCCGAGCTTCGCCGCGCGAGCGACGACGGAGTATTCCTCGCAGCCCGGACGCTGCTTGATCAGGTCCTGGCCCAACCGGTAGTGGAACTCCGACGAGGAGACCGGACCGTTCATGCCGGATCGCAGGAGGAACTCGCGGATGTACTCGTCGGTTTCGAGGAGCACCGTGGCCGGAAAGAGGACGTCGTAGATCCGGATGACCCCGGCGGCGTACAGGTCGCGATCGTCCAGGAACGGCGAACCACGCCGCAGCGTGAAGTTCAGCGCGTAGTGGAGGTCGTGGTAGAGGTTCGCGCCCGTGCTGATGATGAAGTCCACGAGCCCGCGCTCCATCATTTCGATGACACAGCCACCCAGGCCGGCCGGCGTCATCGCGCCGGCGATCGTGAGGCCGATGGTCGTATCGTTCTTCGGCGCCAGCATCTTGTCCGAGAAGATCCGGCAGGCCTCGGACAGCCGCCCGGCGTTGAACGCCTGGAAGCCGTTGTCGATCAGGTTGTGAATCGCGGGATCCCCGGTCGGACGGTAGTACTTGATGGGCCGGCCGCTGAGGTACTGGCGAGGGCCGCGCGCAGGCGACCCGGGGGCTCGATGAGGCATGGCGGGTTAGATTACCATCGCGCCATGCAGACGCCGCCCCCGGAAGTGACTGACAACACCTGGATCCTGTCCGCCATTGTGATTGTCGGCGGCGCCCTGGCCCTGCTCGTCAACTACGTCGTCTGGAAGGGCCGTCCGCCCAAGGGCGACAACGTCTTTCGAGCCAGCCGCCTGACCAGGGGTAATCGCATCTTTCCGATGTATTTCGTCGTCTCCGAGACCAGCGTGACCAAGACCCAGCCGCAATGGATTGGCAAGAACGAGGAGTCCGTCCACATCGCGCACATCTCGTCGATCGAAGTCGATACCGACGTGATCTGGTCGACACTCAGGATCGAAACGTCAGGCCACAATCCGCTCGAGTGCAAAGGGCTCGCCAAGGGCGATGCGGTGAGGCTGAAGAAGATGGTCGAGAGCCTTCAATTACGGCATTTCAAGGCCGGAGGGCAGACCTCGCACTAGTCGAACGCCGGCCCTGGGGTCAGACCCCCATGGCGTGGAAGCCGGCGTCCACCATCATGACTTCGCCGGTCACGCCAGTCCCCAGCGGTCCGAGCAGGAAGATCGCAGCGCCGGCGACGTCGTTGCCATCGACGGTGCGGCGGAGCGGCGCGCGGTCGCGGTAGGTCTGAAGAATCCCCGAGAACCCCGCGATGCCGGACGCCGCGAGCGTCTTCACCGGACCGGCCGAAATCGCGTTGACTCGAATGTTGCGGGGACCGAGTTCGGACGCAAGATAGCGCACCGAGCATTCGAGCGCCGCTTTCGCGACGCCCATCACGTTGTAGTTGGTGAACACGCGCTCAGCACCGAGGTACGAGAGCGTCAGCACGCTGCCGCCGCCGCGCTTGTCCATGAGCGGCGAGGCTCGCTTCGCGAGCGCGATGAGCGAGTAGGCGCTGATGTCCATCGCCTTCGCGAATCCCGCGCGGGAGGTTTCCGAGAAGGGCCGCGCCAGATCCTCCCGGTCGGCGAACGCGACGCCGTGGACCAGGAAATCCAGCCCGCCGTGCTTCGCATCGATCGCCGCGAACACGGCGTCCATCTGTTCTTCATTGGTCACATCGCAGGGCAGAATCAGTGGATCCTGAGTCTCGGCCGCGAGCTCACGGACGTTCTCCTCCAGCCGCTCTCCCTGGAATGTCAGTGCCAGCGATGCGCCGTGCGCGGCGGCCGCCTGCGCAATCGCCCACGACAGTGACCGTTTGTTGGCGACACCAACAACGAGCCCGACCTTGCCTGCCAACGAAGTTGTGATCATTTCTTAGTGCCGGGGGGCTTCGCCCCCACGGCGCCCCCCAGCA
>CAZJTG010000143.1:0-9954 GCA_964548865.1 uncultured Solibacteraceae bacterium | reverse complement strand
TCCAGGCCGTAGCGGCTCCAGGTGCCCAGGAACCAGGCGGACGTGCGCACGCCGAGCTTGAGCTGCCGCTCGATCTGGATCCGATCGCGATACCCGCCCTGCGCGAGCGTTTCCGCAAACTCCCAGAACGGACGGCCGATCTCGACGTTCAGACCGGTCGAGCCGCGCAGGTCGTGCCGCCTCACGGACGCGCCGGCACCCACCTGCCCTGTGGTGCCGAAGAACCTGGCGGAGAGATCGGTGCCGGTGGCTATCGCCGTCGTGAGCGTGGCCTCGATGCGGTCGCGCGCAACTGACACCGGCCGCGTGACTCCGTCGGCCATGCGAATCTGATCCGCGCTCAACCGGCGCTGTTCGACCATCACCACCGCCTGGCGATCCGGTGCGAGCGCGCCCGTGAACGTGGCGCCGGTCCGCTGGTCGGCGCGGAATCCGCGCACGGATGCGCTCTCGGAGTGCAGCGTCACGCGCGACGCGGCCGCGCGGCGTCGCTGGTCGATGAGCTTCACGATGTCGTCGCGGCCGGGCGCGAGCTGACGCGCGGCCTCGAACAGCCGGTCGGCGGCAGCCACTCGGCCGCGGTCGGCGTCGAACTGACCGCGCGCGACGAGGACGTCCGCATCCGACGGATAGCGCGCCGCCAGGGACTCGAGCGTGCGCAGCGCCTGCTGATAGCTGCCATCGAACACCAGCAGTTGCACGCGAAGCAGATCCAGCCGCTTGCGGCCGCCATCCTCCGGCGCGGAGACGGGGCGCGGCGGCGCGGCGGCGAGCACGGCGCCGGCGCGGCCGAGATCGCGCCACTCGATCAAGGTGCCGGCGAAGTCGGCGCGGGTGTGGTCGAGGCCGGGGTCGGCCGCGAGCAACGCCTCGAACGCGCGAATGGCCTCGGCGCGGCGGTCGAGCCGGCCGAGTACGTTCGGTCGAAGTCCGGCATTCGTCCGGGCTCCGGCAGGTCCGCCGAGGCCATCGAGCGCCAGCGTATAGAGCCGGCGGGCGGCCGCCTCGTCCTTGTCGGCACGCGCGATCTCACCAAGCTGATAGAGCGCTTCCGGATCGTTGCCGCCGGCCTTGCGATACGCCGCCAGGGACGAACGGGCGTCGGTCATCCGGCCGTCGTAGAACGACAGAACACCGGTCCAGCGAAGCGCCTCGAGATCCTCGGGCTTCGCCGCAGCCACGGCTTTGAACGCGCGCAGCGCAAGGTCCGTGTGACTGTGCTCCACGGCCACCCGGCCTGCGATGCGCATGGTGTCGAGGTCGAGGCCGGGGCGCGACAAGACCGACTCGACCGCGGCCCGCAGACGTCGCCGATCGTCAACCGTGCGATGCGCATCGAGCCACGCCTGCATGAGCGCGGGCGTTGCGGACGCATCCAGCACGGGCATCGCGTCCACGACATCGCGGACGCCGCCGGCCGCCACGAGCCTGCCGATCCACGCGGGTTGATCCGACACGGCCGCGGACCTGAGGCGCGCGACGAGCCACGCCCGATCCGCCGGCGAGGGATTCGTCCCCCAGTAGAAGAGCAACGCTTCGACGTCGGCGTGCGCCGGCCCCGCCGCGTCGGCGAGCGGTTGCACGACCCGCGCGGCCGCTCGTGAATCGCCCAGCTCGTGCAGCCGCGAGGCCGCGCCTCGCCGCACGTCGGGCGCGGTCCGGGGATCGAGGCCCGTCGCCGACCAGAACGCAATGCGCTCGCGCGTACGGCCGCTCGCGGCAAGCCGCTCGTCGTAGGCGTACATCCACCGGTCCGCGCGTTCCAGGGCCAGGCGACTCAAAGGCGCGAGCAGAACGCTGTCCGGAGCGTCGAGCTCGATCAGCGCGCGGGCGAGCCACTCGCGTTCGTCAAGGTCCGCCCCGGCACCGCGCTTCTCCACCGTCGCCAGGCGCGCGGAGACGATCGACACGGCCGCCGCACGGCCGGCATCGGTCGTCGAAATCTCGATGAGCGGAGCCAGCCAGCGCGCCAGATCCGTCTTCGCAAGGCGCAGGATTTCGCCGCCGATGGACGCGCGCTCGCCGGCAAGCCACAGACCCTCGACCAGGAGCGCGCGCTCGTCACCCGTCAGGCCTGGATCGCTCAGGCCGGTTCGGAACGCCGTGCGGACCTCGGCAGTCACGTCCAGTCCGGCGCCAAGCGCGGCGTGCAGCGCCATTTCGAAGCGCCTCGCATCCTCCGGGAGCGTGGTCGCCGCATGGAGACTCCGGGCCGTCGCCACGGCGGCGCCGTACTGCTTCGCATCGGAGAACGCGTAGAACACGTCGCGGATCGCGGATCGCGCGTCCGCCGACCGGCCGGCCAGCGGCATCAGCCAGCCGAGGGCCTCGTTGGCGCGGCCGATTCGCATGGAGACGGACGCGAGTTGCGTGAGGCCCCACGCCGGCGCCCTTCCGGCGCGGACGAGCGCAGCAAGCCGGTCGTAGGCCCGGACATGGAGTCCGAGCGACGCCTCGGCGGACGCCATCGCCGTGATCTCCTCTGGCGTGGCGATGCGCGCGGCGTCCACCCGGGCAATCCACCGCAGGGCTGCGGCCGCGTCGCCCCGCTCGGCGGCCAGTTCGACGGCCAGCACCGGCGAGTCTTCGAGCGCGCTGTCACCGAACTTTGCGATGAGCGACTGCGCGCGGGCGCGGCGTCCGGCGCCGATCGCCTGTCCGATGAGACTGGCGACGACCCCCGGCGGCACGCCGAACGCGTGCGACGCCAGCACGCGATCCACGCCGGTGTCGCCCGATGCGTGGGCCGCCAGCAGCACAAGGGCCTCGAGCGCATCGCCGGAGAACGGACGGGCGGCATCCATCGCGGCAAGTTCGGCGAACACGCGCGGCGCATGCGGCGTTCCGGTGGCCGTGCGGGCGCGCGCGGCCATCCAGACAGGCACCGGCGCCAGTCCCGGCAATGGCTCGAGCACGGCCAACGCGGCTTCCACATTTCCCCAGGACTTGAACGCGGACGCGAGCGCCACCAGAATCTCCGGCTCCTGCCGCGCCAGCGGCAGCGGCTGCAGCAGTCGCGCGAGTTCGCCCGTCCGATCGGCGTCGGCGAGCAGGCTGGCGTAGAACTCCATCGCGGCGTAGTCGAAGTTGGCCGAATCGGCGCGGCGGAGCCGCTCGATCGTCGCGATGGCGCGATCGCGCCGGCCGAACGCCGCATCAAGCCGGGCGCTCCGCATCAACTCCTCGGGCTGCGCGCTGCCCAGGCGCACCAGCGTGGCGAGCACGCCGGCCTCGGCATCCTCCTCGCCCGCGCGCCGGTACATCACGGCCAGTTCGCGCGCGCGTTCGGCGGTTGGTGCGATCGCCAGCACGTGCGCCAGCGCCCGCTGCCGATCGCGCGGGCGCTGAGCGTTGTCGTACAGCCCGGCCAGGTGCAGCCAGGCGCCCGTTTCATTCGGGCGGGCGGCCGCGAACGCCTCCATCTCGACGACGGCCTCGTCCACGCGACCTTCGAACAGATACAGCTCGCCGTGCGCAATCGCGGAGGCCGCCGACGACACGTTCGGACCCGCGCCGGCCGCGAGCACCTCGCGAGCGCTGTCCACGTCGTGGTTCTTCACGTGAATCAGCAACAGCTCGTCGCCGCGGGGAACGAGCACGGCGCCAAACGCCACCGCCCCGGTGGCCATCACGACGGCCCACACGAGCCACCGGACGAGTTCGCTGCGCGGAGTGACGCCGCGACGGGAGGCCTGCCTATCTGGCATGAGCCGCTCCCGTCACCGGCGCGATCGTCACGCTCACGTCTTCGCCGGTCATCTGCGGCAGCCGAAACGCGAGGAGGCCGGACGCACCAGGCGTCGCCTGCATCTCTCCGCGGGCGCCGGCGCGGGAGTGCCACCGCACGACGACCGGATCGCCGGTCGGCCACTGCCAGATGAACTCGCCCGCGCCGTACCCCGACGCGCTGAAGCTCACGCGGCCCGGGTCGCGCGCGACGTTGAAGACGCGCCAGCGCGACTCCACGAGATAGGCGACGGACTCGCGCGGCTCGGCGGCGGCGTTCGCCACTTTCTTCAGCGCGATCACGGGCGCCGTCACTGATTGATCCAGCGACACATACAGGCTGCCGAACTCGTGGCGTTGTCCGGCGATCCCTGTCGAGCGCGCGAAGTCCACGGCCTCGAACGCCGCCTGGTCGATGCGCACGGTCTCGAGCGCTCCACGGTTTCGCACGCGCCATGTCCTGGGTCCGATGGCGTCGAAGGTCGTGGCGAAGTAGCCCTCGACGATGCGGCTGAACCGGCTGGTCTCGACGGGCGCGAGCGCCATCGTGCGGGCCCACGCCAGGTTCGCGAGCACGGCGTTCAGGCTCGACAGCCGCTCGCCGGAATACATGTGGTAGTAAATGTTGAACGGCTTCAATCGGCGCGGCGCGCCGGTGTTGCGCACCGTTCGCGCGAGATACGCGAATCCGTAGAAGCGATCGCGCCAGAGATCGGTGTAGGTGTTCTCGTTGCTGTTCGAGGCGTACACCTGTACTTCGTTGCCCACGCGGATGCCGAGCGGCGCGACCCACGCGATCGACGGAAACTCCTGATCGAATCGCGTGTCGCCGCCGTTGATGTTCGCGAAGCCCAGCGCCCGCGCGCGCGCGATCGCCTGCTCGAACGGCCGCGTATCGCCCGGCCACTGCACGAGCCCGACCTTCTTCCCCGCCGGCAGCAACCCGTTCACGAACGCGGCCGCATCGTCGAACTCGGTCCGGAGGCTGAACGGCCGGATGATGTACGAGCGGCCGTGCTTTGCGCCTTCGACACCGCTTACCTCGGCCGAGTCCTCGACCTCGTCATCCGGGTTCCTCGCCGCCGGCGCCTTCGGATCGAACATGGACCACTTCAGCGGATGGCTGTAGGTATGGACCGCGGGCTCGACCTGCCGCTCGGCGTAGATTTCCCGCGCGACCGACAGGCTGTCGCGTGTGCCGTGCCAGGCGGGATCGAGGTCGCCGGCGATGGCACCGACGGTGACGGGAAAGTCCGGGTACTTCCGGATGATTTCATCGAGCACGACGCGCGCGGAGACGACGTAGCGCGTGCGGTACGGTTCGACCTGCGTGAGGTTGCGCCAGCCGTCGCCGTCGATGTGGCTGTAGTAAATGCGGCGGCCGGACACCGTGGCCGCGTCGGCCTTCGGCAGATCGTCCGTGCCGAACGCTTCGCGGAACAACTCGAACGGATTCAGATACCACTGCCGCGAGGGCTCGTCCTCGAGCCGTTCGGCGTAGGCGGCGTAGCCCGGCGCCACGTAGGTTCCGCGCGGCGTGAGGATGACGAGATCGGAGTCGGTGTTCCTGCGGCCGTCCAGACTGACCTGCAGCACGACCCGCGCGTCGGCGGACGTCGCGGTCACGCGCGCGTAGGGCGGAGCCACCGCCGGAAGCGGGCGCTCGAAGCCGACGATCCCGCGGTCGGCGATGCGATATCGCGCGCCGTAGGTCGTACCGAGCCAGCCGCCGTCGAATCGCCAGCCGAGGTACTGCAGCACCCGGTTGATCGACTCGGGCGGCGTGGCGTTGCCGCGGTCGTCATGGGAGACGCCGAGCGGGCCGATGATGGCGATCCTCTTGCCCTGGCGGGCAACCGTTTCGAGCCACTGGAGGTAGCCAAGCGGGTCGGGCATCGCATCGGCGGCAAACCAGGTGATGACGCCACGGATGTCGCTGAGGCTCTCCGGCGCCGGCAACCCCGTCCGGATGTCGTGGTACCGCACGACCAGTCCGAGATGGCCGAGCGGTGTGTCCGCGAACTGATGGATGTTGGTCCAGCGCGGGCCCTGCACGCGCGTGCCGTCGAACAAGGCGAGGATGGTTCGCGGCACTGGCGAGCCGGCCGGCTCAGCCGGGCGGCCGGGCGATGCGGACATCCAGGCGCCGACACTCACCACCGTCGCGGCCAGCGCGATCTTCCGCACGCGCGAGCCCGTCATCGTGGCTCCCCCACGAGCGCATCCAACGCCGGCGTCGACACGTACGGACTGAATCCGTTGGCGCGCTGCTCGCGGTAGAGCTGGCGGACGCCCTGGGCGTCCGCCGGGTCCCAGTAGTCGAGCGTGAACAGGCGCAGCTTCGGATTGCGGGCCCGTGCGGCGCGCAGGGCGCCGATTTGCCACGCCGCGTCCTCCGCCGGCACGCGCCGGAAGCTCTTCCTGCCGGCATCGAACGTCGAGAGCACGGACTCGCCGAGCAGGATGTCGATGCTGCCGGCGATCTCGGGCATCAGGTCGTAGCCGCGGTTCACCATCAGCACCGCGTCGCGGTAGTGATGACGGATCGATCGCACGAGTTCCGCGGCGGCGCGCCGCATGCCGCGATAGCGGGAGGGATCTTTCGTCTCGAAGTACTCCGCGTCATCGAGCGTGTCGAAGAAGATGCCGCTGAATCCCGTCGCGAGGATGCGAGGCACGAGGTCTTCGACCACCATGCGCGTCCACTCGGCGCGGCGAAGATCGATGTAGTGCGCCTCGTCCCAGTACGGGTGAGCGCCCAGCAGAAGGCCGCGTTGTCTGAGCTCAGCGAAGTACGAGCGGCTCTCGGTGACCTCAGCCAGCGAGAGGTACGCGAGTACGGTGCGCCCGCGTTCGACCATCGGCGCCAGCGGCGGATGGCGATCCGGATCGAGCACGACGAGGTCGTAGGCGGCGAGATCGAAGGAGGTCGGCGCGTCGGTGTAGCAGACGGCCCACCGCGAGGTGGCTGCCGCAGCCGGTGCGGGCGACTGGGCACTTCCGGCGGCGCGGCCGGAGCCAGCGACCGCGAGTGCGACGATGGAACTGAAGATTCGGGCGATCGCGCGCATCACTTAGTCACACCCAGGCCCGCCACATAACTGCAATCGACGTGCCCCGTCTATGTAAGGAGTGAAGTCGCCGGCGGCTTGCAGCGCCGTGCAGTGATGGGAACTGTGGCCGGCGGGCGCACGGAACCGTGCGCGCGGCACAGACAATTCTGAAAGACGGATGCCGCAACCGGCGGGGCTCAGCCCGCCGTCACGGCATGCCGCGGAGCGCGGACTCGAAGTCCTCGGGGTGGCTCACGCGCATCACTGCTTCGCTGCGCTCGACCGCGCCGTTCGCGACGAGTTTCGCCAGGCATTCCTCGATCGTGAACGAACCGTACTTGCGCGTGATGGTGATTTCCTGGTGCAGGTGCTGCAGGGCGTTGCGGCGGATGTGCTGTCGCGCGCCGTACTGCACCATCAGGAGTTCGGCTGCGGGCACGCGCGCGGTGGCGGTCGGCACGAGCGTCTGCACGAACACGGCAGACAGCGCCGCGGCAATCTCCTGCCGGATCGTGGGCTGCCGTTCGGCCGGGAACGAATCAGTCATGCGGGCGATGGTGGATGCCACATCGGTCGTGTGCAGCGTCGACAGCACCAGGTGCCCTGTCTCCCCCGCCGCCAGCGCGATTCTCATGGTTTCGGGATCGCGCATCTCGCCGATGACGACGACGTCGGGCGCCTGACGGAGCGCGGACCTCAGCGCCGTCGGAAAGTCGGGTGCGTCGATGCCGATCTCGATGTGCTGGATGACGCTCTTCCGGTTGGCGTGCTCGTACTCGATCGGGTCTTCGATGCAGATGATGTGCTTGTCATCGCGCCGGTTGATCTCATCCACGACCGCGGCCATGGTCGTCGTCTTTCCCGATCCGGTCGCGCCGCCGAGAATCACGAGGCCTCGCGGGATCCGCGCGAGCATGGCGGCGCCCGGCGGCAGGTTGAGCGACGCCATGCTGGGCACGCTGGCGGGAAGCCGGCGGATCGCGGCGGCCGGACGGCCGCGCTCGCGATGCAGATTGACGCGAAACCGGCCGAGGCCGGAGACCTTCATCGCCGCGTCGGCGATGCCGTGTTCGCGGAACTGGCGCTGTGCGTGCGGAACGAGCTCCGGCATCACGAGGGCGGTGATGTCGTCGCCGTCGAGGACGGCGGCATTCGTGCGGATCACCCGGCCCTCGATGCGGAGCGTCGGCGGCTCTCCCGCAAACAGCAGCAGGTCGCTGGCGCCGCGGTCGGCCATCACCTCCAGCCAGCCGGCGAGCGAGGACGCCGACACGGCCGGTCCGGCGGAGGACCCGCCAAGCGCCGCGGCCAGCGTGTCGAGGTCGTCAGTCGGCTTCATCGGCGGAGGGCGTCAGCATTCTACACGCCCGCTTCTCGAATCACGCCGAGGACGGCCTCGCCGAGGTCGTCGGCCTTCTTCGCGCCGATCCCGTAGACGTGGCGCAGCGCGTCGAGCGAGGCGGGCTTCTGGCGCGCGAGCTCGCGCAGCGTCGTGTCGTGAAAGATCACGTACGGTGGCACGCCGCGATCGCGCGCCAGCCGAAGCCGCAGCGCGCGCAGCGCGTCGAACAGATCGCGATCGACGCCCTCCCAGGACGCCGCTTCGACCCCGGCGCGCTTCTGCGGCTTCCCTTTCTCGGGTTTGCGCTGGCGGGCGAGCGCGAGATCCGGCGCCGCGCCGGGATCGCGCATGAGGTCCACGCCCGTTTGTGTGAGTTTGAGGACGGGAAACTGATCGTCCGTCTGGACGAGCAGGCCCGCGGCGACGAGCTGGTCGATGTAGCCGCGGACCTCGTCCACGGGCGCCTCGCGAAAGAGACCGAACACGGTCAGCTGATCATGGCGCCGCGTGGTCACGGCGTCGGCGGCGCTGCCGCGCAGCACGTTCGTCACGTGCGCGGCGCCGAAGCGCTGCCCGACGCGCGCGACGCCCGAGAGGATCTTGCGCGCCAGCGTGACCGGGTCCGGTACGGACTCGAGTTCGCCCAGGCAGAAGTCACAGGCGCCGCACTCGCTCTTCGCGTACTCCTCGCCGAAGTAACCCACGAGCCGCCGGTGCCGGCAGCCGACGCTTGACGCGTACCGCTCCATGTCGCGCATCAGCGTCTGCCGCGCCGGCGACCACTCGCCGTTCGCTTCCATGACCGCGCGCCAGCGCGCGAAGTCGCCGCCCGAGTAGATCAGCACGCACTCCGCCTCCAGACCGTCTCGACCGGCGCGGCCGGCCTCCTGCTGGTAGTGCTCCAGCGACTGCGGGGCGCCGGCGTGCACGACGAAGCGGACGTCGGATCGATCGATGCCCATCCCGAACGCCACCGTCGCGACGACGACATCGATGTCCTCGTTCAGAAACGCGTCCTGATTGCGATGGCGAGTCGCGTCGTCCAGTCCCGCGTGGTAGGGCCGCGCGCGCACGCCGATGCCGCCGAGCCACGCCGCCAGC
Source organism: uncultured Solibacteraceae bacterium (assembly GCA_964548865.1). GTDB lineage: Bacteria > Acidobacteriota > Vicinamibacteria > Vicinamibacterales > SCN-69-37 > DASUGC01. The sequence goes on along the minus strand of CAZJTG010000143.1, from coordinate 732 downwards.
GCGTCAACTTCCTTGCGCGACTGGCAGTAGACGATGCCGGACTGGCCCCGATGGCGGTCGAGGATGTCCTGGAGTTGCTTCTTCAGAGTCGCTCGCGCGAGCACGCGATACACGAGATTGGGCCGATCGAATGATCCCACGAGCTCCACGGCATTCCTCAGGCCGAGCTGCGACACGATGTCGCGCCGCACCCGGTGGGTGGCGGTTGCCGTAAACGCATGGAGGCTGGTGGCCGGCCAGCGATCGCGAAGCGTCGCCAGCTGCCGGTATTCGGGCCGGAAGTCATGTCCCCACTGGCTGATGCAGTGGGCCTCGTCAATGGCGACGAACGTGACGCGGCTGCCGACGAGCGTCGCGAATCCGCTGCCTCCCTCCCCGATCAGCCGTTCGGGCGCGACGTAGAGCAAACGGTAGCGGCCCTCGCGCAGGCCCGTCGCCACCCGCGCCTTCTCCGTCGAGTCGAGCGCGCTGTGGTAGCAGGCCGCGGACACGCCGTTGCCGACGAGGGTATCGACCTGGTCCTTCATCAGCGAGATGAGCGGCGACACGACGATGGCGAGGCCGTCGCGGGCGAGAGCGGGCGCCTGAAAACACAGCGACTTACCGCCGCCGGTCGGAAGCACCAGGAGCGAATCACGGCGGGCCAGCACCGCGTCCATCGCCTCGCGCTGAAGCGGGCGGAAGGACGTGTAGCCCCAATAGCGTTCGAGGATGTCTTCGAGCGGTGCAGTC
>CAZJTG010000142.1:0-9980 GCA_964548865.1 uncultured Solibacteraceae bacterium | reverse complement strand
TGATGTACTTCACCTCGAACGGCGGATAGTACGGCCAGAACGAGTTGCGCTCATTCAGTGGCTGCGACAGGTCGTGGATCTTCATCGGGAGTAGCTCCAGCGGGGCAAGGCGCCCCGTCGTGTGAGGGTTCAGCGCCTCGGGGCTGCGCGTTCGGCCGCGCGGGCGAATGCGCGGGTGAGCGCGCGCCGGGTGAGGACGGCGGTGAGGCGGCGGCGATAGGCCGCCGATGCATGAATGTCGCCCGGTGGATCGATGTCCTTGGCTCCTGCCAGTTCCCCTGCCTCGGCGATGCCCTTCTCGCTCGGCAGGTCTCCAACGAGCGACTTCGCCGCCTTGCGCGCGAGTTCGGGGCCGTCGCCGACCGATACGACCGCGATCCGCACGTCGCTGCACTTTCCTTTCGCGTCGAGGGTCACGCGCACGGCGACGCCTGCGAGGGCGAAATCGCCGTGGCGGCGCGCCACTTCCTCGAACGCCCACCCCGAGTTCGCTGGCGCGGCCGGAATCGTGACGCCCGTGAGCAGTTCGCCCGGCTTGACCGCCGTCGTGAACAGCCCGGTATTGAAATCAGCCGCCGACACCGTGCGCGAGCCTCTGGCGCCGCGCACTTCGAATGTGGCGTCGAGCGCCACCATCACCGCCGGCAACTCGGCCGCCGGGTCGGCGTGGGCGAGGCTTCCGCCGATCGTTCCGCGATTCCGGATCTGCGGGTGCGCGACGAATGGCATCGTCTCTCGCAGCAGCGGTGCGAGCCTGCCGATCGACTCGTCGCGCTCGGCGACCGACTGCCGGGTCATCGCGCCGATCGCGACGCCGCCGCTGGCCGCGCGTACGTAGGCGAGTTCCGCGATGGCGTTCAGGTCGACCAGCACCGCCGGGCGAGAGAGCCGGAAGTTCATCGCGGGAATGAGGCTCTGTCCGCCGGCGAGCGGCTTGGCCTCCGGGCCGTACCTGGCGAGGAGCGCGAGCGCCTCGTCCACCGAGCGCGGCGCGTGGTAGTCGAACGGCGCGGGCTTCACGGGCTCACAGCCTCGACACGAGCGCCTTGTTCAGCGTCTCGAGCCCCTGGCTGGTCATCTTCTTCGACACGGAGTCGAGGAGGCGCTGCCCCACCGCCGCGATCGTGCCGCCCACCTGCACCTCGGCGCGGTACTTCATTCGCGTACCGCCGGCGTCGTCGGCCAGTTCCACCTGTGCGGCGCCGCGCGTGAACCCGAACGGCCCCGAGCCCTCCACAACCATATGGTAGCGTGACGGCGCCACGCGCTCGCTCAGCGTGACACCCAGCGTGAACTCCGCGGCCGTGACCGGGCCGATTCCGACCCGCATCTTGCCTTCGTATCGTCCGTCGCCCGTCATGGCGAAGTTCATGGCGCCGGGCATCGCCTTGCCCAGCACCTCCGCGTCCTGCAGCAGGTGCCACACCTTCTCGCGCGGCCCCGCGAAGACGAACTCCCCTTCGACCACGACGACCTGCTTCTTTCGCGGCTTGGTCTTGCTGATGAGTCCGTGCAGCTTGTCCGGCGACAGCGGAATCTCGGTGACCTCGATGTCGAAGTCCGCGAGCGCGTCCTCGATCGCCTGCGCGAACAACGCGCCCGTCGGGATGCATCCCGCCTCGCCGACGCCCTTGAGGCCGAGCGGTCCCGGCGATGGCGTTTCGCGATGCGCCATCTCGACGCGCGGCACGTCCGTCGCGGTCGGGAGCAGGTAGTCCATGAACGACGCGTTCTGGAGTTGCCCGTTGTCGTCATACACGAGCTGCTCGTAGAACGCGTTGCCGATACCGTGCGCGACGCCGCCCTGGATCTGCCCCTCCACGAGCATCGGGTTGATCAGCTTGCCGCAGTCGTGGACCACGACGTACCGCTTGATCTCGACCATCGCGGTTTCGGGGTCTACTTCGACGATCATCGCGTGCACACCGCTCGCCGTGCTGCCGCGGTCGGGTCCGTAGTAGGCCGTGGACTCGAGGCCCGGCTCCGTGCCCGGGCTCACGGCGCCACGCAGCGGATTCGCCATCGCCGCCAGTTCGCCGAGCGAGAGGTCGGTCGGGCGCGGATCGCCGGCGTCGTGCGACGCCCGCACGCTCGTCTTCACTCGCCCGCCCGCGAGCGTGATCTTCTCCTTCGGTACGCCCATCACGCGGCTCGCGACATCGAAGATCTTCTCGCGCACCGCCATCGCGGCGGCGTGGCATGCGGTGCCGGCCACCACGGCGCCGCGACTCGCGAACGTTCCGGTGCCCCAGTTGAACTCGCGCGTGTCGCCGGTGGCAACGCTCACGCGCTCCATCGGCACGTCGAGCGCCTGCGCGACGATCTGGGCGAGCGCGGTGAAGTGCCCCTGCCCCTGCGTGCCCACACCGGTGGCGACCCGGACGTGGCCGCTCGGCTCGACCTTCACTCGCGCGCCTTCGTACGGCCCGATGCCGGTTCCCTCGATGTACGACACGATCCCGATGCCGAGGTACCGCCCGGCAACGCGCGCCTTGGGCTGCTCCTCACGGATGAAGGAGTCGTAGCCGATCATGCGAACGGCGTCGTCGAGCGCGGGGCCGTAGTCGCCGCTGTCGTACACGAGCGGCTTGAAGTCCTGGAAGATCACCTTGTGGTCGTACGGAAAATCTCCGGACTCCAGGTAGTTCCGTCGGCGAATCTCCACGCGATCCATCCCCAGTTCGCGCGCGGCGAAATCGAGGAGGCGCTCCATCACGAAGACGCCATGCTGGCGACCGGCGCCGCGCACCGGGGTGACGATCGTCTTGTTCGTGAAGACCGCCGTGAACTCCGTGTAGTACGCTGGTACCGCATACGGGCCAAGCAGCGTGCACTGCGTGTTGATCGGGATGGTGAGGCCGTACGGGTCGTAGGCTCCGGTGTCGTGCAGAAAGACGTCGCGCGCGCCGAGGATCATCCCGTCCTTGCTCACCGCGAGCTCGGCGTCGTGCACCTGGCCGCGCTCCTGCGTGGTCGCCGTGAAATTCTCCTGCCGGTCCTCGGTCCACTTGAGCGGACGCCCGAGCCGGAGCGCCGCCCATGGCACGAGCACTTCCTCCGGGTAATACATCATGATCTTCGGGCCGAAGCCGCCGCCCACGAACGGCGCGACCACGCGGACCTGGGACTCGAGCAGGCCGAGCATGGCGGCGAGGCCGTTGCGAATCGGGATCGGCGCCTGCGTCGTATCCCACACCGTGAGTTCCTCGGCGCGCGCGTCCCATCGTGCGGCGACCGCGCGATTTTCGATGGCGGCGGCGACGCCGCGGTCGTAGAGGAAGCGGCGCTTGACGACCGTGTGCGCCTTTTTCCGGGCGGCCTCGTAGTCGCCAACCCGCTGGATCACGTGTGCCGCGACATTGGAGCCGAGATCCTCGTGAATCACCGGTGCGCCGCGTTCGAGCGCGGCCTCGAGGTCGACCACGGCGCCGTGTGGTTCCCATTCGACGACGATCTTCGCCACGGCGTCTTCCGCCACGTACCGGCTTTCGGCGACGACCATCGCGACCGGCTCGCCCACATGTCGCGCCTTGGTCTTGACGAGTGGCACCTGCGTGCGCGCGTGGAAGGTGAGTCCTTTGATCGGCGGCGGCGGCACCAGGAGCGGCCCCGGCTTCCAGTAGTCACCGAGGTCGGCCGCGGTGTAGACTGCCACCACGCCTGGGTGCGCGCGGGCGGCCGTGACGTCGAGGCGCTTCAGCGTGGCGTGCGCGTGCTCGCTGCGCAGGAACGCGACGTGCAGCATGCCATCGAAGTGGACGTCGTCCACGAACAGGCCGCGGCCCGTGAGGAGCTTTGCGTCCTCGCTGCGGAGAACGCGGCTACCGACGAGTTGCGGCATTGTTCACGTTGTCCGGCGCGGGAGCACCCCTCGTAGCGGCGAGTTTGACCGCGTCGACGATGTTCTGGTAGCCCGTGCAGCGGCAGAGATTGCCCGAGAGCGCCTCGCGAATTTCCGGTTCGGTCGGGTCCGGATTGTCGCGCAGGAACGGGATCATCGACATCAGGATTCCCGGCGTGCAGAATCCGCATTGGAGCGCGTGTGTCTCGTGGAACGCCTGCTGGAGCGGATGGAGCGCGTCCGGTCCGTCCGGGGTCAGTCCTTCGACCGTCGTGACCGAACGGCCGTCGGCCTGGACGGCGAAGATGAGGCAGGCGCGCACCGCTTCGCCGTCGAGGAGCACCGAGCAGGCGCCGCAGACGCCGTGTTCGCAGCCGACGTGCGTGCCCGTGAGGCCGAGGTCCTGCCGAAGGAAGTCCGACAGGAGGAGCCGCGGCTCAACGGTGCGCTGGTGCGCGGTCCCGTTGACGGTGACGGTGATCTGCGTGGAGTTCGCCACTCGACGGCTAACGTAACGGCGGGCGTGACGAGGCAGCAAGGATGCCCGGCCGTGGGCACCCGCGGGTGGCGCGCCCGCAATGCTCCGATGGCGATGGCAACGGCGTGATGACAGACGGGAGCAGGTACCCCAGCACAGTGCTGCCATGCCGCATCCCATACCGCCGCGGGACGAACGCCGATTCTCGCTGCTCGCGCAACTTCGTCGTCAACTTCGACTCAAGCGGATGAGCCCACGCACCGAGGAGGCGTACGTCGGGTGGGTGCATCGATATGTCGTCTTTCACGGCAGGCGACATCCGTCGCTTCTTGGCGAGCGCGCCGTCACCGACTTCCTCACGCATCTCGCCGTCGAACGGCATGTGAGCGCCTCGACGCAGAATCAGGCGCTCGCGGCGCTGCTCTTTCTCTACTCGCGCGTGCTTCGCCAGCCGTTGGGCGCGCTCCAGACGGTTGTAAGGGCGAAGAAGCCGGCGCGGCTGCCCACGGTGCTCACCCGCGACGAAGTACGGCTGGTGATCTCAGAGATGCGAGGAACGACGAGGCTGATTGCGCTCCTTCTATATGGTAGCGGCCTGCGGCTGACGGAGGCGTTGCAGATTCGTGTTCACGACCTCGACTTCGAACGGCACGTGATAACCGTCCGGTCCGGAAAGGGCGGCCGCGATCGGGTCACCGTCCTTCCGGCGAAGGCCGCAACCGAGTTGCGGGCGCACCTGCTCGCGGTCAGCCGGTTGCACGCCGCCGATGTTCGTGCCGGTCACGGTTGCGTGGAGTTGCCTGACGCACTCGCCCGGAAGATGCCCGCGGCTCCGCGCGCCTGGGAATGGCAGTGGGTCTTCCCCGCGACGCGCCTGTACGTCGACCGTTCGACCGGTGAGATGAGGCGCCACCATCTTCACGACACGGTCGTGCAGCGCGCCGTCCACGAGGCCGCCCGGCGCGCCGGGATCGCCCGCCGGGTCAGCTGTCACACGTTTCGCCATTCGTTCGCTACCCACTTGCTCGAGGGCGGTTACGACATTCGCACAATCCAGGAACTGCTGGGCCACCGCGACGTCCGGGTGACCATGATCTACACCCACGTCCTGAACCGGGGCGGACGCACCGTGAACAGTCCCGCCGACGCCTTGTAGCCTCCCGGCTGGCCGCATGACGTCCGGGCGAGCCTACGAGCCAAATTCGATGACCAGCGCGCTTAGGTCGCGGCGCTTCGCGACCTTTCCCCGCAACTCTGCAGACCCGATTCAGGTCAAATCGTTTGCGCGCCGGAACTTGCCACCCAATATTGATTCCCCAGCGCGCGAAAAGGTCGCGGCGTCGCGCTGGCCCGATTGCCGTTTCGCGACATAAACAGACGACCTAATACTCGTTGGGCGACAAGATAAATGCCCCATAGCATTACCTTAATCACCACAATTGCCGCCAGTCTGGGCCTTGCCCTGATTATGGGCCTCATCGCCAGCCGACTGAGGCTGCCGCCGTTGGTTGGCTTCCTGATTGCCGGGGTCATGCTCGGCCCTGCTACGCCAGGTTTTGTGGCGGACGCCGAACTGTCGAGCCAATTGGCTGAAGTGGGTGTCATCCTGCTGATGTTCGGTGTCGGGCTGCACTTCTCGCTCGATGACCTGTTGGCTGTCCGTCGCATCGCCTTGCCCGGCGCCATCGTTCAGATTGCGGTAGCGACGGCCCTCGGTGCGGGCCTCGCCACCTTCTGGGGTTGGAGCTTGGGTGCAGGCCTCGTGTTCGGCCTGGCCCTTTCCGTGGCAAGCACGGTCGTACTCATCAGGGCACTGGAGCAGCGTGGCCTGCTCCAGTCCGTCAACGGTCGGATCGCGGTCGGCTGGCTGATCGTCGAGGATTTGGCGATGGTTCTGGTTCTCGTGTTGTTGCCCCCGCTGGCCGGGTGGCTTGGCGGCGGCAGCGGTGAGCTTGCCGCAAAAGGAATCGACCGGGGCCTGCTGGAAACGCTCCTGATCGCCCTCGGGAAGATTTCTATTTTCGTCGCTCTCATGCTTGTTGTTGGACGACGAGTCTTCCCGTGGCTGCTCGGGTACGTTGCCGGCACCGGCTCGCGCGAGCTATTCACGTTGAGCGTGATTGCGGCGGCGGTGGGCATCGCCTACGGCTCCGCGCAACTGTTCGGTGTCTCCTTTGCACTCGGCGCCTTTTTTGCCGGCATGGTCATGCGGGAATCCCATCTCAGCCATCGGGCCGCGGAAGAGTCCCTGCCGTTCAGGGACGCATTCTCGGTTCTGTTCTTCGTGTCGGTGGGCATGCTGTTCGATCCGGATGTCCTGATACAACAGCCGCTGCAGGTGCTCGCCGTCGTCGCAATTATCGTGGTTGGCAAGTCGCTGGCTGCCTTTTTACTCGTGCTTGCCTTCCGCTATCCGCTCAACACGGCGCTCACCGTATCGGCAAGCCTCGCGCAGATCGGCGAATTCTCGTTCATCCTGGCGGGACTTGGGGTTTCCCTCGGACTCCTGCCGCGAGAGGGCATGAGCCTCATTCTGGCGGGGGCGCTTATCTCGATCTCGCTCAACCATCTGGTGTTCCAGGCAATCGAACCCGCGCAGGCCTGGATTCGATCGCGCTCGAAACTCGCGCGCACCCTCGAGCGCCCCGACGATCCCCTGGCGGAACTGCCGATGACGGTCGAGTCGCGCGAGGTTACGAGCCATGTGGTACTCGTCGGTTATGGCCGCGTGGGCCGGCGTATTGGCGAGGCGCTGGCCGAACACGGGTTGCCGTTCGTCGTGGCGGAGCAGAATCGAGAGTTGGTCGAGACATTGCGCGAACGCGGAATCCATGCCGTCGCGGGCGATGCCTCGGACCCGGCCGTCCTTGTTCAAGCGCATATTGCGCGGGCTCGTATATTGGTGATTGCGACTCCCGATACGCTGCGTGCTCGTCGCATGATCGAGATCGCACGCATGCTTAAACCACGGATCGAGACTTTAGTGCGTACCCATAGTGAAGAAGAGATGGCGCTGTTGCAGAACGAGAATGCGGGAACGGTATTTCTGGGCGAGCACGAGCTTGCGCTCAGCATGACGCGCCATGTGCTAGAAAAAGTCGCAGCCAAGTAGGATGGTCGCACATTGGACGTACCCACCATTTTCCACCCTGTCGCCCAACAACGGCATGCAGCCGACGCGCAAGAAGCCGCGCGCGGCTGATGCCGGACGTTAGGTGGGCAGGGCCTCACAGACGGAGGAATCAATGGCCAAGATCACGTGTCACTTTTGTGGGCTTGAGCGCGATTCGAATAAGAAGCCCTGTTGGGGCTGCGGAGAGTTCAACGAAGCTTGGAGCGCCGCATTCCTCCGGCATCTCCCGTGGCTGACGGTGCTCACGCGCTCGACGCGCCGCTTTCTGCGCGCTGCCACCTAACTAGGCGGCTGAAGCTGGCGCCGCGTTCGGCAGCATCATGATGATTTCATTTGAGTCGCGGCGCAGCTTAGCCGCATCTCGTTATGCGCACCTCGACTTGAACTTGGAGGAACATTGAACGGTACGACACTCGTGAAACTCAGCCTTGTCGCCGCGGGAGCCTTGTTCCTCTTTGCTTCGATCAAGCCGGCTCTTGCCGGCGACGGCGGCCTGAATGTCACCTTCTTCGTCATCGGTATCGCATGCGCGTTGGTCAGTTTCGCTGTTGGCCGAAAACAAAACGGAACCACGCCATCAGCGGGCGCATAACCACGAATTGGAGCTGGCGGCGCTCGGGCACCTCGTCCTGGTGTGGCGCCTGCAGCCGAAGTGCGGCACCTTGAATCCGCTGCGCGCGCCATCTCGGCGCGCCGCAGCTCAATTCGGACTCGTTAGACAGCGCGAGGCACTCTTGTTTCATACGGCTGATGACGACGGCCACATGAGAAATGTCCGCGCGAGAAGCTTTCTGCTGATCATCGGGGCTGGAGCCCTCTGGGCGATCGTCTACGGCCTCGTATGGTCGATCTCGTGGGTCACCTTCATGCGTGCGACGTGGTACAGCGCGCTCGGCAGCCGGCAGATGCCCTGGGCCGAGATTTGGAGTGTCTGGGCTGCGCTAAATCTGCCGCTCGGCGTGGCGACTACCGCATTTCTGCGCGGCAAAGGTCGCGCGTCGGGGCGATCTAAGGCGGTGAGGGCGGTAGTGCTCGTGCTCTGGGTGCCGATGACCGTGGGGATGTTCGGGTGGGCATGGTATGAGTCGCTCTCGCTTGGACTGATTGCCATCGACTCAGTGGTGAACCTCATCGGGCTCGCGTGCGCCTCGCTGGTCGCCGACGCGTTGGTTGCGAGTAACAGGCGGGTGAACCCCCCAGTGCCGCAGAGTTGACCGAGGCGCTGTCTAACCAAGGCGTTGCTGCGGACGGGGCGCTTGGCGGCATCACAACTCGCGCTCTGCGCCTACCAGCACTAGCATCATGGTCATGCGCTCAATGATTGCCCCGCCGCAGAACGCCAGTCGTTAGCAACTGTCTTGAAAATCAAGCCGGTGCAACCATAGGGGCGACCGGCTGCCAAGTCGTGTGCGTTCGTACCATCGTGTTGAGGATCGTGAGCAGTTTCCGCATGCAGGCGACCAGGGCGACTTTCTTGGGTTTGCCGGCCGCGACGAGCCGCTGATAGAACGCGCGCAACGTAGGGTTGTGCCGGGCGCCGACTAGGACCGCCATGTACAGCGCGGTGCGCACCGGGGCTCGGCCGCCATGAATAAAGCGTTGCCCGCGAAACAGGCCGGAATCCCGACTCAACGGTGCTACGCCGACGAGCTTGGCAATGGCCCGGCGCGACAGCCGCCCCAGCTCGGGGAGCTCCGCCACCAGCGTGGTGGAGACGATCGGTCCGATGCCCGGCACCGTCTGCAGCAAGTCATCGCGCTCGCGCCACGCCGGCGTGCCGCGGATGAGCGCGCCGAGATCCGTGTCGGTGCTGTGCAGCTGCCGCTCGAGAAACGCGATGTGCGCCTTGAGACTCTGCCGCACGGCCTGATGCCCTCGGCCGAACACCTGGCCCAACCGGTTCTTCTCCGCCTGCAGCATCTCGAGCACCTGCCGGCGCCGGGCGAGGAGCGTCTCGAGTTCCTGCGCCGCGGCATCGGCGAGCGGGCGCAGCTCCGGCTGCACGCGTTCCGCGAAGAGCGCCAGAATGTCCGCGTCGATCCGATCGGTCTTCGCCAGTTGCCCGGTCGCCCGCGCGAAGTCGCGCACCTGGCGCGGATTCACCACGACCACCGGCAGTGCAGCCGCCGCGAGCGCCGCGACCGCGAGGAGTTCATAGCCGCCCGTCGCTTCCAGCACGATCAACGTCGGACGCATCGTGGCAAGCCGACCCGTCAGCTCCCGCACGCCTTCCGCGGTGTTCTGCACGCTCCAGCGTTCCCCGGACGGCCGCGCCGCTACGACCAACTCCTCCTTTGCCACGTCGATGCCGATCCGCATTGCGCCCCCGTCGTTTGGGTCGCACCGCCCGTCCTTGCGTGATCCGGGCTCACCGAGGAAACCCCTCGCGGCCCCCACAACTGTTCGGGCTCTACGACCACTGATTCGCGGCGCCGCTCCCGCTAACGAACGGTGTTCACCACCCAGACCGCTTCGAGCTGGCGCCGGAATCAGAATGCGGGCACGTTTCATGGAACGCTAGATACAAG
>CAZJTG010000141.1:0-10093 GCA_964548865.1 uncultured Solibacteraceae bacterium | reverse complement strand
GCGTTTGGGCATTTCAATCCATCGATGAGTCCGGAGAACCTGGCGGTGCCGTCCCCACGGTTCCCGATGCTCAGCACGGCACCTTCGTCATAAAGCGACGCGTCCGGGCGCGTGTGTCCGTCGAGCGAGACTGCGGGACCGGCGCCAGCGGGATAGAATCAGTGTTTCCGGCCGCCAGGGGGGTGCGGCGGGGACGAAGTCCCCCCGCGTGTGAAGTCGGCGCCTGTGGAAACGGCGAACGAGCGGTGCGAGTGAGCCGCGGGAGCGGAGCGGGGCGTCGGGGCCCCGCGAGCGAGCGCGTCAGGGGGGTGCGGCGGGGACGAAGTCCCCCCGCGTAACGATGCACTGGAACGACTTTCAAGGAGTCAATCGCGGTTACGTGCTCGAGCTGTACGACCGGCTCCGGCGCGATCCCGGAACGATCGACGGCTCGACGCGAGCCATGCTCGAATCGCTCGGCGCGCCGCCCGAGCGCGAGATCGCCGCGTCGGCGTCACCCGACGGGACCGCTCCCGCCGCGTCCGCATCGCTCATTGTCGGCGCGATCAACCTGGCGCAGTCGATTCGCCGGTACGGCCACCTCGCCGCGACGATCGATCCGCTCGGCACGGCACCGACCGGCGATCCTTTGCTCGAAGCGGGATCCCACGGGCTGACGGACGCGGATCTTCGCGAGCTCCCGCCGTCCATTCTCGACAGCCCCGTTGCGGCAGGCGCGGAGTCCATGGCGGACGTGATCGCCCGCCTGCGCGCGCTGTACTGCTCGACGACGGGCTACGACCTCGCGCACATCTTCGTGCCGGCCGAACGCCGCTGGCTGCGGCACGCGATCGAGAGCGGCCGGTTCCGCGCCCCCGCCGATCCGATCGATCCCGCCAAGATTCTCGAACGGCTGACGGACGTCGAGGCCTTCGAGAAGTTCCTGCACCGGTCGTTTCCGGGCAAGACGCGTTTTTCGATCGAGGGGCTCGACATGCTCGTGCCGATCCTCGATGAGGTGATCGGCGAAGCCGCCGAGGCCGGCATGCGCCAGGCGTTCATCGGCATGGCGCACCGCGGACGGCTGAACGTGATGGCGCACGTCCTCGGCAAGCCGTACGAGCAGATCCTCGCGGAGTTCAAGGATCCGGTGAGAAACGGGCTCGCGCTCGAGGGCGTGCAGTGGAGCGGCGACGTGAAGTATCACCTCGGCCTGTCGCGCATGGTGGAGGGCGGCGCCGAGGTGGATCTTGTCGTGTCGATGCCGCCCAACCCGAGTCATCTCGAGGCCATCGATCCCGTACTCGAAGGAATGGCCCGGGCGGCAGGCACGTCGGCCGAGCGGCCCGGCCCGCCGGAGTTCAACCCGGATGCGGTGCTGCCCATTCTGATTCATGGCGACGCCGCGTTTCCAGGCCAGGGCGTCGTCGCGGAAACCCTCAATCTGCACCGGCTCGCCGGCTACTCGACCGGCGGCACGATTCACATCATCGCGAACAACCAGATCGGGTTCACGACCGATTCGGAGGACTCGTACAGCACGCTCTACGCCAGCGGACTCGCCCGCGCGTTCAAGATTCCGATCATCCACGTCAACGCGGACGATCCGGAAGCCTGTATCGCCGCGGCGCGGCTCGCGTTCGCGTATCGCGAGGAATTCAAACGCGACGTGCTGATCGACCTCATCGGCTATCGCCGGTACGGACATAACGAGGGCGACGAGCCGGCGTTCACGCAGCCGGTAATGTACCGCCGCGTGCATGCCACACCGACCGTCCGCGAGCAGTGGGCGCGGGTGCTGGAATCACGCGGCGCCCTCGAGGCCGGCCGCGCGGACGCGATGTTCGCGGCCCGGATGGATGCGCTCCAGAACACGCTGGACACGCTCGATCCGGCGGCGCACTTCATCGAGCCTGTTCCGACTCCGCCACCCCAGGGCGCGGCCAGCGCGGTCGTCACGCGGGTCCGAGAGACGCGGCTGCGTGAGCTGAACGACGCGTTGCTCGTGACGCCGCCCGGCTTCCATGTGCATCGAAAACTCGAGCGCGCCCGCGACCGGCGCAAAGCCGTGTTCGCAGACTCGAGGACGGCGACGGTCGACTGGGCGCTGGCCGAGGAACTGGCGTTCGCGAGCATCCTCGCGGACGGGACGCCGATCCGGCTGACGGGCGAGGACGTCGAACGCGGCACGTTCAGCCACCGGCACGCGGTGCTGTATGACTCGACGGACGGCCGGCGTCACATCCCGCTCCAGTCGCTGCCGCAGGCGCGCGCGTCGTTCGAAATCCGCAACAGCCCGCTCAGCGAGAACGCCGCCGTCGGCTTCGAGTACGGCTACAACGTGCAGGCGCCGAACCGGCTCGTGATTTGGGAGGCCCAGTACGGCGATTTCATCAACGGCGCGCAGACGATGCTCGATGAGTTCGTGCTGTCGGCGCGTGCGAAGTGGGGCCAGCAGCCGTCGATGGTGATGCTGCTGCCGCACGGGTACGAGGGCCAGGGACCTGACCACGCGAGCGCGCGCCCGGAGCGTTTTCTGCAGCTTGCGGCCGACGTCAACATGCGAATCGCCAACTGCACAACGGCCGCGCAGTTCTTCCATCTCCTGCGCCGGCAGGCGGCGCTGCTCACGACCGATCCGCTGCCGCTCGTCGTGCTGACGCCAAAGGGCCTGCTGCGTCATCCGCTCGTGTCGTCGCGGCCGATCGATCTTGCCGAGGGCGCGTGGCAGCCGGTGATCGACGACGCCGAGCGAGTGAACACGGCGGACGCGGTGCGCCGCCTCATCTTCTGCTCGGGAAAAGTCGCGGTGGATCTATTGACGAGTCCGCGGCGAGCCGAAGCCCCGGCGGTGGCGGTGTGCCGCGTCGAGCAGCTTTACCCGCTGCCCCTCACCGAGATGCTCGGCGCGATCGAGCGCTACTCGAGGCTCGAGGAAGTCGTCTGGATGCAGGAAGAGCCCGAAAACATGGGCGCCTGGGAGTTCGTGCGACCGCAGCTCGACGGACTCGCCGGGAGCCGGCGAACCGCCGTCCTCTCGCGCCCGCGCAGTTCCAGCCCGGCAGAGGGTTCGGCGGCGCGGCACGCGCAGGTGCAGGAAGAGCTCGTGACGCAGGCGTTGACGCCGGGGCTGAAACCACGGCCGACCGAAACGGTACGCAGGCCGGCCCGTTAGGGCCGGTATCGAGAACCCTATGGCGATCAATATCGTTGTTCCGGAAGTCGGCGAGTCTATCGTGGACGCGCGCGTCGCGAAGTGGCTCAAGAAAGAGGGCGACAGCGTCAAGGCCGGCGAGCCGCTGGTCGAACTCGAGACGGACAAGGTCGACGTCGAGGTGGCAGCGCCCAAGGCCGGCGTGCTCCAGAAGATCGCGCATGCGGACGGCGCGGACGTGAAGATCGGGGATGTGCTGGGGGAGATAGACACCACGCCAGTGACGACAGGTGACGACGGGTTACGACAGGTGACGACACGTTCGCGGAGCGAGCTGACGCCTCCCGCCAATACTCAGAAGGCCGAGCCCGCGGTAGCATCCACGCCGTCCGCTCGCAGAGCGGCGCGCGAGGCTGATGTGCCTCTGTCGAAAGTGCCGACCGAGGGCCCACGCGTGACCAGGGCCGACGTCGATCGTGCGGCCGCAGCCCCGGCGGCTCGACCCACCGAGCCGGTCGTCACCCGTCGTGACCCGCCGTCACCCGCCGTGACGCCTCGTGACCTGTCGTCACCCGACGTCACTCGTGGCGAGTCCCGCTCGCGCATGTCCAAGCGGCGCGCCACGATCGCCCGGCGCCTCGTCGAAGCCCAACAAACAGCGGCGCTGCTCACGACGTTCAACGAAGTGGACATGTCGGCCGTCATGGCTCTCCGTGCGCGGCACAAGGAGACGTTCAAGGCGCGCCATGGCGTGAACCTGGGGATCGCGTCGTTTTTCGTCCGGGCCGCGGTGGCCGCGCTGAAGGAATCGCCGCGGATCAACGCGGAAATCCAGGGCGACGAGATCGTCCTGAAGCACTATTACGACATCGGGGTCGCGGTCGGCGCGGCCGAAGGGCTGGTCGTGCCGGTGCTGCGCGACGCCGATCGCATGGCGTTTGCGGCCATCGAACACGGCATCCGCGATTTCGCGGCGCGTGCGAACGCCGGCACGCTCACGCTCGACGATCTTCGCGGCGGCACGTTCAGCATCACGAACGGCGGCGTCTACGGGTCGCTGATGAGCACGCCGATCGTGAATCCGCCGCAGGTGGCGATCCTCGGGCTCCACGCGATCAAGGAACGGCCAATGGCGGTGAACGGTCAGGTCGAGGTGCGTCCGATGATGTACCTCGCGCTGACGTACGACCACCGGATCGTCGATGGCGCCGAGGCGGTGCGCTTCCTGGTCCGCATCAAGGAACTCATCGAGGATCCGGCGGCCCTGCTCATCGAGGGCTGACGCGCTAGCTCTCCGTCATGCACACCGGTGCGCATTCGCCGGCGCAACGGACCCAGCCCGGAGGGCAGTCGGTGTCGCCGGTGATGGGTCTCATGGGATCGAACGAGGCCACCGTCCGCACGCATCTGCGCAGCAGCGCTTCAAGTTCGGAGTACGCCGCCGGATTGGTCGCGTAGACCTCGATCGCCCTTGCCTCGATCGTGAGTGCGAACCAGCGAATCGCCGCCAGGTTGATCGCATCCGTCGCTTGGGGCTGCCACTTGCTCCTCGACTTGCCTTTGCGCTTCTTCGCCATCGAACGCTCCTTTGTCTCAGCGGGTGTGTGCATCGGCGTCAACGGCCGGCAGGATTGCCGGACCGCGTGGGCGCCGTGTGCTGAATGAGCCAGATGTCCTCGCGCCGTTCTTCGCGGGCGCCGATGACACCCTGCGCGCCGCTGGGTTGGAAGCCCGAGAACGTGATGCCCGGCAACGCGTTGTCGGTCACGCGCGTCAGGGACCCGTTGGCCAGCGAGGCCGCATAGATGTTGTGCGTGCCTTTCTCCGAGCGCGTCACATACAGCGCGCGCTCGCGCGGGTGCAGCCGGGCAGTGGCGCCGAACGCGGCGGGGACCCGAGCCGCGACCCGGGTGCCCCCGCGGCCATCGGTCACGAGTACGTCCAGGTCGGCGGTCCAATCCTCGTGCGGCTGCGCGCTGCGGACAATGACGAACTGGCGGTCCAGCCAGCCTCGTCCGGCGATCGAGCTGCCCCGCTCGGCTCCCGTGAACGTTGCCAGCGTCCGGGTAGTGGCGGTCACGGGATCGAACTCATGAACGCTGATCGGTCCACCGCCGGTGGTCACCGACACGTAGCCAACGTGACCGGTCTTCGCGACATGGAGGTCGCGCAGGTAGATGCGATCGCTCTCTCCCCTGATGACCTCCCGTCCAGGAGCGGCATCGCCCGCGCGGTGCCTGCGAATGACCATGACGTCCGGCCAGTCCACAAAGTAGAGTTCGTTCGCCAACGGACTCCAGGCCGTGGCGTTCGAAGACCAATCGACCGGGGCGGGCGGAATCGTCAGCGACGGCGGGGTCGCGGTCGGCGACAGCAGATGCGTCGTTCCTCCCCGTAGATCCCTCACCGACAGCGTCATGCGTGCCTGCCGATCGCCGGCCTGCATGAATGCCAGCCACTGGCCGTCCTCCGACAGGTTCGGTGCGAACGCGTCCGCCAGTGCCCGGGCTTCCGCCATCGCGCCTCTTTCGAAGGGCGCCACGAACAACTTGGCATCCAGAATGGTGTAGCCGCGGGACGGCGTCGGCTGGCTGCGCTGAAACGCGATCGTCCGGCCGTCGCCCGAGAGCACCGGCGTGTAGTCGCTGAGCGAATCCTGCGTGAGCTGCCGGCTGGCGCGGCCGAACTCCCAGAGGTTGGCGTCCTTTGTCAGTTGCTGAAAACTCACGATGGTGCCGTCGGCAGACGAACTCTCCGCGATCTCCTCAGCTTCACCGGACGTGAGCGCCGTCAGCGTCAGCGTTCGCGCATCGATCTGCCAGAGATCGACCTGGCCACCACGGTTGGACTGGAACGCGATGCGATCGCCCGATCCGATCCAGAGCGGGTCCTTGTCGAAGAACGCATCCGCCGTCAGCCGACGGGCGCCCGAGCCGTCCAGGTTCAGCACCCAGAGATCCTCTTCGCCATTCCGAGAGATCGAGACGACGGCCTGGGCGCCGTCCGGCCGGATGTCCGCGCCCCGGAGGCGGCCTTCGATCTTCCACGCGTCACTGATCGTCACGGCCTGCGCCGGCGAGGCCACCGGCAGGCGTCGGACTATCGTCCCCTCGATGCCCCTCACATTCCCGGAGAGGAAGATGTCGCCGGCGATCCAGCGAATCAACGCCGGGTCTTCCACACCCTCAAGTGGCGCGGTGAGCGTCGGCTCGCCGCCAAAGAACGCGGGGTAGATCTGCAGCACGAGCCTGCCGTCGAGCCTGCTCACCACGGCGATCTGCCGGCCGTCCGGCGACCACACCTGGCCCTGCGGCTGACCCGGACCGAGCGTGAGCGGACGGGCCTCGCCGCCGTCCACACGCTGCACGAGAACGCGGGAGGCGCCGCCGGCCGTGGAAATGAAGGAGACCCACTGCGCATCGGGCGAAATCCGGCTGTCGAACTCGGTCGCCGCCGAGGTGACAAACGGGCGCAGCTGCCGGGGTCCATCCACCGGCGTCGATCGCGGCCCGATGAATCGCCAGGACAGCGCGATGGCCGCCACGACGAGGGCGCCCACCGCGACCCTCTTCCAGCGGCGGCCCGCTCGCGCCTGGCGCGCGGTGCGGAGGCTCCCCGAGGGCGCGGTCAATGCATCCTCGAGCTCGCGGAGCGTCGCGACGACCGCGTCTGCGGACGCGGGCCGGTCTGCGGGGGTTTTTTCCAGGAGTCGATCGATCAGATCCACCAGGTCGGCCGGCGTGTCCGGCGCGACTCGATCGAGGCGGCGCGGCGGCGACTGCATCACGTGCCGCACGTAGTCAAACGTCGTCGTGCCCGAGAACGGCAACTGCCCGGTGAGGCACTCGTACAGCACGACGCCGAGCGCGAAGAGATCCGCGCGCGTGCTGATGGGCTGGCCCGCCGCCTGCTCTGGCGCCATGTACTGCGGCGTCCCCGCGTGGACGGTGATCTGCGGCGCGAGCGTGCGCGTGGCATCGCCGGGCGTGCTCTCGACGTCCGCGCCGGCCACGCCGAAATCCAGCAGTTTTACGTGGCCGTGGGTGGTCACCATCACGTTCGACGGCTTGACGTCGCGATGAACCAGACCGCGCTCGTGGGCGTTGGCGAGGCCTTCGGCAATCTCCCGCCCGAGCTGCAGCGCCTGCAGCAATGGCAGCGGACCTCGCTTCAGCATCGAGGCGAGCGTCTCGCCTTCGATGAACTCCATGACGATGAAGGTGTCGCTGCCGGTTTCGATGAGTTCGTAGATCTTGCAGATGTACGGGTGGTCGAGCGACGCCGCCGCGAGCGCCTCCGTCTTCAGGCGCAACGCCGCGCCAGGAACGTGCAGGCGGCGTTCCTCGAGCGCCTTCACCGCAACCGCGCGGTGCAGCTGGAGGTCCGTCGCCTTGTAGACCACGCCCATCCCACCCACGCCGAGACGGGACACGATGCGGTATCGGCCACCGATGAGTTCCGGCAGGGGCCGGGAGGGCGGCGCTTCGTCGGACGGGGTCATTGGTGCAGTCGAGAGCGTGACAGTGTGGCACAGATCCGGCGGGTTGAATCTGGGCGATGATCAGGCGTGCGTACGGGGCGTTCGGTCGGGCTCTTCGTGCTTGTCGCGGCTGCGTGCGTCAGCAGACTGCCGGATCAGGATCTCCGGATCACGACGGCCGCCCCCGCGGCGAAGCTGTCGGCGTCGGACCTTTGGAAGGACTTCCAGACGGACGCCTCGGCCGCCCGGTCGCGGTACTTCGGGGCGGCGGTGGATGTGAGTGACTCGCCAACGGCGGTGGAGCCGCAGGCGGCGGGCGGCGCCCGCATGACCTTCGTGCAGGGCGGCGAGCGCGGCGTCATCGCCCGGCTGCTCGATGACCGCGCCGCGGAGACGCTGAAAGAAGCCAGAGCCGGCGCGCGGCTCACCCTTCGATGTTTCTGCGAGGGACTCGACGCCAGCGGAGACCTGGTGCTCAAGAGCTGCATAAGGCCGTAGTGCCAGGTGCCAGGTGCGACGTACCGGTGTCTAACCGTCTCATGCGAACAACTCTTGTCGCGGTCGTGATGCTCGCGGCGGGCCTGGCGCCGCAGTCGAAGCCGAACTTCTCGGGCGAGTGGGTGCTGACGAAGGACCGGAGTTCGCAGCAGGTGAGCGGTGCGGTCACGTCGGTGAACGGCCTGCTGGGCGAGACGTTCACGGCGATCCAGGACTCGAAAATGCTCGAGCTCGTGATCACCGTGGCGGGGCTCGCGAAGCCGGTCCGCGCCGCCTACCACCTCGACGGCCGGGAGAGCCCGAACTTCAATCCGCGGGGGCCCGGTCTTCCCGACGAGCCGATCTTTTCCACCGTGTCATGGATAGGCAGCCGCCTGGAGATCAAGACGCGCGGCACGGTTCTCACCAACGGCAAGCCGACTGAATCGACGCGCATGATCTGGATCGATCCCGAGGGGCTGTTCATCATCGAACGGAGCTCCGAGGGCCAGCCGACCACTCGAAGCGTCTACAGCAGAGCCCGCTGATCGCGCCGATGCCCTCGCCGCGCCGGACCGTCATCGTCGTTGCGACGTTCGCGGCCGGCGCCGTTCTCCTGTTCGGCGTCGTGTGGTGGCGCGACCTGGCCAGGCGCAGTCAGATGCCGTCCGCGCTCGTCGATCGGCTCGCCGAAAGCGCCGCGCTGATCGAGCGCGAGATCGATGCCGAGCTCGACGACTGGGAGCGCATGGCCAATGGCCCGGAGGAGATCGGCCGACTGCCGCCTGACGGAACCGGACTTGTCTTCGACGCGCGTGGAGTCCTCAGCGTTCGAGGAGAGAAGCTCGCCTTCTATCCGGCCGTGGCTCCGCCGCAGTTCCAGCCGGATGAGCGTCTCGCTCGCGCCCGGTCGGCGGAGGAACTCGGCCGTCCTCTCGACGCGCTCGCGCTCTACCAGGAAGCTGCCTCGTCGACCGGACGGACGGTTCGCGCGACGGCGACCTGGCGGATGGCCGCGCTGCTCGAACAGCTCGGCCGGCACGCTGACGCACTCGTCGCGTTCGGCGATCTGACGACCATGGTCGAGGCCACCGTCGATGGAACCCCGGCCCCGCTCCTCGGACACCGAGGGCGTGAGTTGATGTTCCGGTCGCAGGGAGACGTCGTGTCGGCCGAACGCGAGCGTGGCCTGATCGCCGAAGCGCTGATCGGTCACCGGTGGATGATGGAGAAGCCGGTGTTCGATCGCTTCCTACCCGCGGTGGCGCCTCGGGCCTACCCGGCCAGCTCGCTGGATCGTTCCGAGGCGGTCGCGACCATGTGGCCGCGGTTCGGCGGATCGGGATCCGGACGGACGGTCGCGCGCGGCGGCACCGCCGGCTACGCCGCGGTATGGCGCCAGGTCGAAGCCGGCCGACGCACGGTGATCGCGCCGCTGGACGCGTTGATGACGCGAGCGGTGGCGGCCGCCGGCCCGCTGTCGGTGACGATTGCGCTGGAGGACGCGCTGAAGATCCATCTGTGGGGTCCGAAGCCGTCCGGCACGGACAGCGCGAGCCATTCGCTCGAGCGTGTCGGCCTCCCGGTCACCTTGCGCCTCTGGCTCCGCGAACGCTGAGCCCTGCGGCCTGAACCTGTACTATCCTCTTCGTGGCCGTGTCGACGTATTCCGCGAAAGACATCACCGTTCTCGAAGGCCTCGAGCCCGTTCGCCGTCGTCCCGGCATGTACATCGGCGGCGTCGGATCGTCGGGCCTGCATCATCTCGTCTGGGAGATCCTCGACAACGCCATCGACGAGGCGATGAACGGCCATGCGTCGACCATCGCCGTGGCGCTCCACAAGGACGGGTCGTCGATCACGATTCAGGACGACGGCCGCGGCATTCCCGTGGACAAGCACCCGCAGACGAAAACGAGCGCGATGGAGGTCATCTTCACCACGCTCCACGCGGGCGGCAAGTTCGAGGGCCAGAACTACAAGACCGCGGGCGGCCTGCACGG
>CAZJTG010000140.1:9892-10143 GCA_964548865.1 uncultured Solibacteraceae bacterium | reverse complement strand
CGCGATGTCGCCATCAAGGTGCTGCCGGATGTCGTGGCCGTCGATCACGATCGCCGCGTGCGCTTCGAGCGCGAAGCGCAGTTGCTCGCCTCGCTCAATCACCCGAACATCGCCCAGATCTACGGGATCGAGGAAGTTCAGGGCGGACATGTCGCGCTCGCCATGGAGCTCGTGGAGGGCGAGACGCTGGCCGCGCTCATCGGCCGCGGCACGCCGGTCGTCTCCGAGGCTCTGGCTATCGCGAAGCAGAT
>CAZJTG010000140.1:6205-9882 GCA_964548865.1 uncultured Solibacteraceae bacterium | reverse complement strand
GCGGGCGGCCTGGAGGCGGCGCATGAAAAGGGCATCATCCACCGCGACCTCAAACCAGCCAACGTCATGGTGACCGCGGAAGGCCAGGTAAAGATTCTCGATTTCGGACTGGGGAAAGCGCTCGACACCGACGCGTCGCATGACGTCTCGAATTCGCCGACCATCACGATCGGCGCGACACAGGCGGGAATGATCCTGGGCACGGCCGCGTACATGTCGCCCGAGCAGGCCAAGGGGCGTGCCGTCGACAAGCGGAGTGATGTCTGGGCCTTCGGTTGCGTGCTCTACGAGCTCCTGACCGGCCTTCGGGCGTTCGCCGGCGACGACGTGAGCGACACGCTGGCCGCCGTCCTGAAAGAGCCCGTCGATCTTGGCCGGCTGCCGGCTGCGACGCCCACAACCGTTCGCGTGCTCGTCGAAAAGTGCCTGACGCGCGATCGCTCCGCCCGCCTTGCGGACATTTCGACGGCGCGGTTTCTCCTGAGTGATGCGTCGGTGTTCGACGCGGAGCGGCCCGCGCCGGGCGCGCCAGCATTTTCGCGGTCACCTGGAATCGGCGCGATCGCGGCGCTGCTCGCCCTCGCCGTAGCTGTGACGGCAGGCGTCACATATTGGCTCTCGTCGAGCCGCGCCGCGCCAGGCCCCGAAGCCGCCACGCACGTCAGCATCAACTTTCCAGAGGGCGCGTCGGTGGCCGTGGCACCCGAAGCCGCGATGAACTTCGCGCTCTCACCTGACGGCCGGCGCGCAGTATTTGCCGGCGTGTCTGGCGGCGCGACCAGACTCTACGACCGCGGCCTCGACAGCGACTCGACTCGGGCTATCCCCGGAACGGACGGCGCATCGCTGCCGTTTTTCTCTCCCAACGGCCGCTCGATTGGGTTCTTCGCGCAAGAAAAGCTGAAGCGGGTCGCCCTCGGCGGCGGTACCGTGGAGACGTTGGCGACGGTCTCGGCACCTCGCGGAGGCGCCTGGGGAGACGACGGCTACATCTACTTCACGACCAGCAACGTGTCGCCGATTCTCCGCGTGCCCGAGAACGGCGGCGAGGCTGTGCCCGTGACGACGCTCCGTCCCGATCAGGGGGAAATCAGCCACCGATGGCCGCAGGTGCTGCCGGGCGGCAAGGGGCTGCTCTTCAGCATCTGGACAGGTCCGGGCCCGGATGAGAAGTGGATCGGCCTTCAGCCACTGCCCACGGGGGATCACCAGGTCGTCATCAAAGGCGGCACGACTGGAAGGTATCTCTCGCCCGGTTATCTGCTCTATACGCGAGCTGATGAGCTCTTCGTTGTTCCCATGAACGCCGCGACGCTCGCCGTCGATCGGACGACGCCAGTGGCCGTGCCCGTGCGTGTGCTGGGCGAGTCACGCGAAGGCTCTGAGATTGCGGTGTCCCAGTCCGGGGCGCTGGCCTATCTGCCGGCGGCGCCGGATCGACTCGAGCGCCGGCTCGTCTGGATGGACGAGAAGGGCGCCACGAGCGAGCTTCCGGTACCACATAAGCTGTACGAGCAGGCCGCGATTTCGCCGGACGGTCGTACCGCCATCCTTCAAATCGTGGCGGCGTCGGTCGAGCTGTGGCGGCTGGATCTCGAGCGGCACACGCTGACGCCCTTCGTGACGACCGGCGGCAGCAGCCAGGCGGCGGTCTGGACGGCCGACGGCACGCGCGTGATCTATCGAGCGACGCGCGGTGGCGTGCGAAATCTGTACTGGAAGGCGATCGACGGAGGCGAGGAGGAGCGGCTCACGACAAAGCCCGGATTCCTGCACACGCCGACGTCCGTCAGGAAGGACGCGAGCGGCCCGGGGCTGGTGGCGTTTTCGGATGTGGGCCAGACGGGACGAGCCTTCTGGACGCGTCAGCTCGATGGCGCGGGCACCCTCACGCAGATGCCGCAATCGCAAGTCGCGAACGTCCAGTTTTCGCCGGACGGCAGATGGCTCGCGTTCGAGTCGGATGGCGAAGTGCATGTGCAGGCGTACCCCGGTCCCGGCGCTCGCGTTTCGGTCTCGACTGGCGGCGCGCGCGAGCCCCTGTGGTCGAACGACGGACGCAAGCTGTACTTCCTGGCCCAGGGCAGCCTCATGGTCGCGGATGTCTCGACATCGCCCTCGCTCGTTATCGGGAAGCCGCGCACAATCAGCTCCCAGCGGTTCGAAGAGAGTTCTAACGGCACCACCGCCTACTCGGTGGGCAGAGACGGCCGGCTCCTGAGAATCCAGAGCCTCAAGCCGGAGAGCGTCCCGACCTCGATCCGGCTCGTGTTGAATCTGGATGCCGAGCTGAAGAAGCTGGTGCGGTAGGGCTGGTGATCTCGAGGAGAATCGCGGCTTGGCCTGATTGGGAGAGCCAACCGCCTCGGTGGAAGCCGCCAGTCAATCACGCGCTCGGTCGCAGGTTTTGACGGCGTCCTGCGACAAGAGTATGGTGTTTGCCCCGCTCAGTACAGCAGATCTGAGGTGACCTATGGCGTGGCGACGCTTTCTGTGCGCGGCCGGCGTGGTGGCGTGCTTCCTTGGCGTACCTGAAGCCGCGGGTGCGACCAGCATCGACTTCTCGAAAGGTACCGTCAGTATTTCCGGCCTGGGATCGATCCTCGCGTCGTACGGGTTTCCCGGATTCACCGTAAGTAGTGCGGGAACCTATGCATTCGCAGTGACGACCGACAACCTCACGGGAACCAGCGCGTCACCCGCGTCGGGAGAGAGTTTCTTCGATGTGTTTGTCGAGCTCGAGATCGACGGCACCACGCATCCGTGTGGCAGCGCGCCGACGCTCCTCCCAGGTGGCGCGCTCGGGTGCCAGGTGAATCTCTCGCTGGCGGCCGGCGCGCACAGCATCTTTACGTTCCTGTCGCTGACGTTTGCGAACCCCGTTCATCTTACCGACAGCTCGTTGTTCCTGATCGATACGCTGGGAGCGAACGGGCCGCCGGTGCCTGTGGTGCCCAGGGGCGGCGGCATGAGCGCAGGCGCGAAGATCGCTATCGTCGGCGCAGTCGCCGGGGGTGGCGCGGCGGCGGGCATCATGGCCTCGGGCACTCGACGGGCGAACGGGGCGCGGCCCGTCGTGCCGGAGCCCGGCACAGCCTCACTGGTCGCGATCGGTTGCGGGGTTCTTGCGATCGGACTACGGAGAAGTCGACGTCGCCGGCGGTCCGAGTGAAGTGTCGTCAACTGCCTTGTGAGCGAGGCTTCGAAATGGTGCGCCCGAGACGATTTGAACGTCTGACCCCCGCCTTAGGAGGGCGGTGCTCTATCCAGCTGAGCTACGGGCGCATTATCAGACCGAGGGGCTTCGCCCCTGCCGCACCACCCCGACGAGCTCTCTCGCGGCTGATCTCTCCACGCGATCTCTAGTACTGCAACACCGAGTGGACGTGCTCGCCCTTGAGCTTCGAGCGGCCATCCAGGCCGAGGAGTTCGATCAGGAACTGCACGCCCACGACGTCCGCCCCATGACCGCGCACCAGACTCACTGTGGCGGCGGCCGTCCCGCCGGTGGCGAGAAGGTCGTCGACGATCAAGACCCGGGCCCCGGATCCCAGCGCGTCCCGGTGCGCCTCCAGAGCGTCGGCGCCGTACTCCAGAGCGTAGGTCTCCCGGACCGTCTCGTGCGGCAACTTGCCGGGCTTCCGGACCGGCGCGAATCCCGTCTTCAACCGGTCCGC
>CAZJTG010000140.1:0-6195 GCA_964548865.1 uncultured Solibacteraceae bacterium | reverse complement strand
AGCACGCGATGGCCGCGCGCCGCGGCGTCGTCGTGGATCTCGAGCGCATCCGTTCCGTACTCGAGTGAATACGACGCCTTCCTCGTGGTGGACGGCAGCTTGCCGGGCTTTCGCACGGGAGCAAACCCCGCCTTCAGCCGATCGGCGATCGCCGCTCCGAAAATGAAGCCCCGGCTCTCGATGCCGACCACCAGGTCGATGCCCTTGCCGGCATGCGGCGTGGCCATCGCGTCCACGGCCATCTGGAAGCCGTCCCGATCCTGAAGCAACGTGGTGACGTCGTAAAACAAGATCCCGGGTTTTGGAAAATCCGGTACGTGGCGAATCCGCTTCTTCAATGCGTCCATTACACCTCGCGGCCCTGCCGCTACCTCTGCACTTTGAAGCCGCCACCGCGCCCGTGCGGCGTCTCTTCACTGGTTTCGACGCTTTCCACCGTCGCCAGCGCGGGCCCGCGGGCGAGCTTGAGCGCAAACCGATCAAGCGCCTGGGCGTCGCCTTCGGCCAACACCTCGACACCGCCCCCAGGCAGGTTGCGCACCCACCCGGACAGACCCTCGACCAAGGCCGCCTCCTGGGCGAAGTACCGGAACCCCACGCCCTGAACCCGGCCGCTCACGAGGAACCGCCGGGCAGCGAGCATCGCCACAGTATACGCGGGGGAACTCCGCATCCGCAGCGGCCCCGCACGCGCACAGCTCGTTCGCGCCGTTACTTCACGACGATGGGCGACGCGCCCGCCTTGGTCGCGGCCGCATTGAACGCATCGACGTCCACCTTCAGCGCCGTGACCCACCGCTGCTTCAACCGATCGGCCTCAGGCTTCAGGTCTCTGTAACGCTCGAGCACCGGCGATCCCAGCCGCCGCTCCGGGCCAATGATGGACGCGTAGAGCGTCAGCAACTGGTTGTCGGTCCGCCCGGGGAAATTGAGGGCGTCCTGGCCGCCCTCGCCCTGCATCTGCGTCATGTCGGCCTCAACAGCCTCCAGTTTGTCCTTGAGTGTCTTCGCGGCCGAGGCCAGCGCCGGGGTCTTGGCCGCGAGATCCGCGGCCTGCTTCTTCGCGTCACGCATGCGCGCGAGGTTGTCGTAGAGGTCCTTCACCAGCAGGCCGATCTCTTCGGCGAGTTTCAACTGCTCGGCCCCCTGCGCTTCCGTCATCTCCGGCAGGTAGCGCGGATCGGTCCGGAGCCGGAATGTCTGCGTTTCAGACCACGCGCCCGAGCTCACCTTCACGCGATAGGTTCCAGGCGGCACTTTCGGACCGCCGCCGCCACCGCCCCACAGCACGATGCCCCGCGGAATCGTGAAGTACGCCGGCAGTCGAAGGTTCGACCAGGTCGCAGCGTTCAGACCCTTCGTGGCCGAGCCCGGCTGCACCGTCGTCGTGTACATGACCTTGCCCTGCGCGTTCGTGACTTCGATGTTCACGGGTGACGTGGGCGCCTCGCGGAACCAGTAATGAAACGTCGGCGCCTGCGCGCCGCTGCGGTAACCATCCTCTGGCTTGAAGAGGACCGCGGCCGGCGCCTGGGCGCCGGCGCGCGCGCCGCGCGGCACGGACACGTTGTCGAGGACGTAGAACCCCCTCCCCTGCGTCGAGAGGATCAAGTCGTCGCGATAGATCATCATGTCCGTGACCGGCGTGCGCGGCAGATTGAGCTGGAATGACTGCCAGTGCGCGCCGTCGTCGAACGAGACATAGAGACCGAACTCCGTGCCGGCATAGAGCAGTCCCCTGCGGACCGGATCCTCACGGACCACGCGCACGAAATGGTTCGCCGGAATCCCGTTGGTGCCGTCCGCAATCCGCTTCCACGTGGCGCCGTAGTCGTTCGTCTGGAAGATGTAGGGCCGCTGATCGCCCTGGCGGTACCGATACATCGCGACGTGGGCGCGGCCCGGGTCGTGCGCGGAGAGATCGATCACGTTGATGCAGCCCTCGGGCCAGTCCTTGGGGCTCGCCGGTCTCCACGACTTTCCGTTGTCGCGCGAGACGTGCACGAGGCCATCGTCACTGCCCGCCCACATCAGCCCCGGCACACGCGGTGACTCTTCGAACGCAAAAATCGTCGAGTACACCTCCACGCCCGTGCTGTCGCGCGTGATGCCTTCGCCGCCGGAATATCCCTGCCGGCGCTTGTCGTTGCGCGTCAGATCGGGGCTAATCACTTCCCAATCCTGGCCGCCATTTCTGGACCGATGCACGACCTGGGAAGTGGTGTACACGACGTCCGGATTGTTGGGGGAGATCCGGATCGGCGCGTTCCACTGGAACCGGTACTTCATGTCGGCCGCCCGCTGGCCTGTCTCCAGGTCTGCGTAGACCTTGACGTTCTCACTCGTGCCGAACTTGCGATCGATGCGCGAGAGCGCTCCGCCGTAATTGCCGGCGTACACGATGTTGTAGTCGCGCGGATCGACGGCGATGTGGCCGCTCTCGCCCCCGCCCACAGGGTAGGGCTCGGCGTTGCCCTGGCTCGGCACGGCAATCGTGCTGTTGTCCTGCTGCGCGCCGTACACCCAGTACGGGGTTCGGGTATCCACTGTCAGCCGGTAGATCTCGGACGTCGGCTGGTTCTGCTGCTGCGTCCAGGGCGACCCGTTGACCGAGACGGTGCCGCCGCCGTCGTTACCCACGACGATGGCCCGGTTGTTCAGGGGATTAATCCACATGGCGTGATAGTCGCTGTGGGAGTTGATGCCGGCGGGACCAAAGGACTTGCCGCCGTCGGTGGACTTGAAGGCCCCGACATTCAGGCCGTAGACGGTGTCGGCATCGACCGGGTCCGCCACGATGTGCGTGTAGTAGAACGCCCGCTGCAACAGATCGCGCCGTGAGTACGTGCGCGCCCAGGTCGAGCCGGCGTCGTCGGACCGATACACGCCACCCTGGTTGTCGGCGGCTTCCACGATGGCGTACACGCGCTGCGGATTGGCGCGCGAGATGGAGACGCCAATCTTGCCGATCATCACCTTCGCCGGGAACCCGCCCGCCACGCGCTGCCAGCTCGTCCCCCCGTTCGTTGACTTGAAGAGGCCGCCCTCGATGCTCCCCGAGTCGATGGACCAGGGCTTCCGCTCGACGGTCCACATCGCCGCAAACAGCACGTCCGGGTTCTTCATGTCGAGCGACAGATCCACCGCACCCGTGCGCTCGCTGATGAAGTGCACGAGATCCCACGTGGCGCCGCCGTCGCGCGAGCGATACACACCGCGTTCCTCATTGGGGGCGAACAGATTGCCAAGGGCCGCGACGTACACCACGTTGGGGTTGGTCGGGTGAATCTGGATGCGGCCGATCGCGCCGGCGTTTCTGAGACCGACGTGCTGCCAGGTCTTTCCAGCGTCGCTCGACTTGTACACGCCGATGCCCGGCGAAACGTTCCCTCTCGGGCAGGCCGAGCCCGTGCCCACGTAGATGATGTTCGGATCGGATTCGGACACTTCGACCGCGCCAATCGAACCGGCCTCGAAGAACCCGTCGGAGATGTTCGTCCACGCGGCGCCGGCGTTCTCCGTCTTCCAGACTCCCCCGCCGGTCGTGCCAAGGTAGTACAGCTGCTGGTTGCCGGGGACACCGGCCACGGCGGTGGAGCGGCCGCCACGAGAGAATACTGAGAGGTGCCGGAACGACAGGCCCGAGAGCTGGGCTGGATCCACGGTGACGTTGGGATCCTGCAGCGGAGGCAGCGCGACGCCGTGTCTGGCATCGACGTGAACGGGAACGGTCATGAGCGCGGCGAGCGCCGCGACTGCGGCAAACGTCAGGGTCTTATTGGCCTGCATACACACTCCATCAGGGGAACCGTGGCAGAGTATCTGACGCGCAGGCGCGGGTTCAACTCCCGCCACTCGGAGGTTGAGGGTTTGAGAGGTTTGCTGGTTCTACTGGTATGGGTCGTACTCGCCGGCACGCGGCCGGCCGCGGCGCAGACGCCCCCCGCGTCCCCGATTCGTTCCTCGCAGGACGTCATCGTGACGGCGACGGCGATTCCCGTCACGGCTGACTGGAACGGGCGGACGGTCATTGTGCTGACCGGTGCCGAGATCGCCGCGCTCGGCATTCGCAGCTTGTCCGATGCGTTGAGGCTCGCCCCCGGCGTGGACGTCCGCGCCCGCGGGCCGCTTGACGTGCAGACCGACTTCTCGGTGCGCGGCGCGACGTTCGGCCAGAACCTGGTTCTGGTCGACGGCCGGCGGCTGAATGACAGCCAGAGCGGCCATCACAATGGCGACATTCCCGCGACGCTCGTGGGTATCGATCGCATCGAGATCGTCACCGGGCCCGGGTCGGCCGTCCACGGCGCCGACGCCATTGGCGGCACGATCAACTTCGTGACGAAGCAGTCGCCGCACATTGGAACGAGCGCCACTGTGGGCCAGCACGGATTCGTGGGCACGCAATTCAGCGCACAGGGCGGACGCCTGCCGGACACGGTCGGGCTCGCCGCCTGGGGATCGCGCAGCAGCGGGTTCGAGACGGGCCGTGAGTTCTCGCAGGGCGGCGCCTCGGTGCGGGCCGCCCTCGGCCGCGGCTGGACCGCCGACGCCCGGCACGTCAACCGCAACTTCGGCGCGAAGAACTTCTATGGTCCCTCGCCCTCGAAGGAATGGACCGACCAGACGCTCACAGGCGCGAACTGGATAGGCACGCGCGGCCGGTGGGCTTCCAGTGTTCGGGCCTTCGCCAGAAACCATGGCGACCACTTCCGCTGGGACGTGAAGCGGCCAGGATTCGCTGAGAACCGCCATCGCACGAACGCAGTCGAAGGAACCGCGCGGTTGCAGCGCGAGTTCGCCTCGGGTGCCGCGTTCACGTTCGGCGGCGGCGGAGGCGGCGACTGGGTTCGGTCTACCAACCTGGGCGACCGCGAGTACGGGCGCGGCTTCGCGTTCGCTGAGGTCCAGGCGCCGGTTCTGGACAAGGCGCTCCTCACAGCGGGACTGCGTGCCGACGGCTACTCGTCATTTGGGTCGGCGCTCAGCCCTTCGGTCTCCGGCCTGATTCAGATTGGCCCGTCGATCCGCCTGCGCGCGTCGGCGGCCAGGGCCTTCCGTGTGCCGACATTCACCGAGTTGTACTACCGCGACCCCGCCAATCAAGGCTCGCCCGACCTCACGTCCGAGCACGGCTGGTCGCTCGATGGCGGCATCGAATGGTCCGCCAGGGGCTGGACGGCGAGCGTGACGCCGTTTGCCCGGTGGGACGCGAACGTCATCGACTGGGTCCGTGCGACACCTGCGGAGATCTGGAGGACGACCAACGTCCGCGACGTCCGCTCCCGCGGCGTCGAGGCGAGTCTCACGCGCCGTTGGGCCGGCGCGTCGCTTCGAGGCCACCTGAGCGCGCTCGACGTGGATGCGCCTGCACACGGTCTGCTGTCGAAATACGTCCTCGAATTCGCACGCCACTCCGCCGGCCTCTCCTTCTCGCTTCCAGTGGGCGGCCGCATCCGTCTGGCAGGCAGTTTCGATCACAAACACCGGGCCGACGGTCAGAATTACACGCTGGTCGCGGCGAAGGTGGCCTACGCCATACGCCGGGCAGAGATCTTCATCGACGGGACGAACCTTCTCGACCGGACGTACCGTGAAATCGCCGGCGTCTCGATGCCGGGACGCTGGATCATGGTGGGATTCGGCATACGGCACTAGATGGCGTCGTTTCTGACAGAGGCTCTCGGAACCGCGGATGCGCCGGAGATCGTGGACGTGCTCTGCGATGCGTTCGACGGCTACCCCGTGATGACGTACGTGCTCGGGCCCGGCGGGCTCACCCACGACCGGCTCCAGCAACTCGTCGGCTATTTCGTCGGCCGGCGCGTACGGCTCGGAGGACCGCTCTTCGGCGTCCGTGACGCGGGCGCGGTCGTCGGCGTCGCCACGGTGACGGGTCCCGCGGAGACGGAGCCGCCGGCCGATCTGATTCAGGCGCGGAATGCCCTCTTCGACTCAATCGGGGCGGACTGCCGCACGCGCTACGAGAGGTATGGCGCGGCTGCCGCGCTCTTCGGCGATTTGGGGCCGCATCATCATCTGAACATGCTCGGCGTTCGACGATCGCACCAGGGTCGCGGTGTGGCCCGGCGGCTCCTGGAGGTCGTCTGCGACCTCGCGCGAAGCCACGACACCTCGACTGGCGTCAGCCTCACGACCGAAACCGCGGAGAACCTCCGCTTGTATCAGCACTTC
>CAZJTG010000139.1:6459-10286 GCA_964548865.1 uncultured Solibacteraceae bacterium | reverse complement strand
GCTCGACGTCATCGCGTGGGGCGGCGATCCGCGGACCTTTGGCTGGTTCGAGGCGCCAGCGGCCTGGGCGCTGGCGTCCGCGGTTGCGCTGCTCGCGCGCCTCGGAGCGCTCGACCCCGACGCCAGGCTGACACCACTCGGCGCGTCGCTGCGAAGAATCCCGTTGCACCCGAGGCTCGCACGGATGCTCATGGCGGAAGAGGATCTCGGGAGCCGGATCGACCGGCAAGGACGACCGCGGTCGGCCTCGACCATGGCTCGCGCGTGCGCGTGGCTGTCCGAGCGCCATGCGAGTGCCGCCGGAACCCGCCCGCGATCGACGTCGTGCGACCTGCTGGCGGCGGTCGAGACCGGGCGCCTCCCGTCGCATGTTGAGCGTGTGGCCGCCGCGATTCAGCGCTCAATGCCTGCAGGCGGGCAGGTGGATGTGGACGACGAGGGATTCCGGCGCGCCGTGCTGGCCGGCTATCCCGACCGGGTTGCGCGGCGCCGGCCCGGCTCAGCCGACCGCTTCGTGCTTGCGTCCGGCGCCGGCGCCCGCCTCGGACGGGAGAGCGGCGCCCTCGGGCACGAGTTCATCGTCGCCGTCGATGTCACCGGAAACCAGACGATCGGAGGCGAGGCCCTGATCCGGATCGCTACCGGCATCGATCGGGAATGGCTCCAGCCGACGGCGAGGGAGGTCCGTCACGAGTTCGACCCGGCCTCGGGTTGTGTGCGGGCGAGCCGTGTCGAAGTGTACGAGTCGATGGTGTTGTCCGAACACGCCGTGGCG
Organism: uncultured Solibacteraceae bacterium; assembly: GCA_964548865.1. Classification (GTDB taxonomy): domain Bacteria; phylum Acidobacteriota; class Vicinamibacteria; order Vicinamibacterales; family SCN-69-37; genus DASUGC01. The sequence goes on along the minus strand of CAZJTG010000139.1, from coordinate 9,511 downwards.
CCCGACCCCATCGAAGCGGGCCGGATGATCGCGGAGGAGTACCTGCGGCGAGGGCCCTCGTCGGCCGACGCGGCGCTCCTGCGCCGCCTGGCCTTCGCAGGATTGCCGGCGGATTTCCGCGAGCTCACGACCTCGGCTGCGGCAGGGAAGTCACGTCTGGTTGATGTTGACCTCGAAGCGGCGCTGCCTCATGACGTTCGACGGACGCTCGACCGCCACGCTCCCGCGTCCATGGTCGTGCCGAGCGGCCGCTCGATGCGCCTCGACTACCGCGACGGCGGCACGGTCGTCGCGGCCGTCAAGCTCCAGGAGTTGTTCGGGCTGGCCGACAGCCCGCAAGTGGGTCGCGACAAAGTGGCGGTCACGTTCGAACTGTTGTCGCCCGCCGGCCGGCCGGTTCAGGTGACGAACGACCTCCGGAGTTTCTGGACGCGCGGTTATCCCGAGGTGCGCAAGGAACTGCGGGCGCGGTACCCCAGGCATCCGTGGCCGGACGATCCCTGGACGGCGCCGCCCACGCACAGGACGATTCGGCGGCCGCCGAGGTGACACCTCTCCTGCAATGACAGGCACCGAGACAGTCGTGACAAACTAATCAGCCGATGCCGGCACCGTCGCTGAAAGATCGTTTCCTCGCATTCGTGACCGAACAGCAGCCCTTTGCCGCCGCCCTTGCGGCGTCGGTCTGGGATCGCGCCGTGAAGAAGGAGCCCGTGACGCCGGATGACGTGGAGCACCTGCGCGTGCCGTTCGCGCGCGCGCTCCGTGCCGCCTTCACCTGGCCGAAGCTCCCCGCGGGAACGGAGACGACGCCGGCAGTGACCGCCCGGGAGCGGCTGGGCCAGGCCGAAGAGGCGTTCATGGCGCAATGCGACGGCTTTTTCCGGCGCGAGGCGATCGAGCGGAGCCTCACGCGTGACGAGCGCCTCGAAATCCTGCGCGGCATGGTGCTGACGCGCGCGATCGACAACCGTCTCAAGGCCTTCTTCCTGGGGACGGAAGTCCGGTACGAGGGCACGCCGTTCCAGGGAAAGGGATTCCGCTCGCTCGGCCAGGAGGCGATTTACGCGGCAGCGGTTCGCCTCAAACGCGGGGACGCGTTCCGCGGCGCCGACGGATCGTGGCAGGGCGACGTTGTGGCGCCGATCATTCGTGACGTGGGCGCGGCGCTCGCCATGCGGCCGGATTCCACCACGATCCGGATGGTGCTGAACGGACAGATGGCGAAGGCCGGCCCGCCGATGGACGGCCGGGATCTCCACGTGGGTGATTTCGACTGGGGCATCCTGCCGGCCTCGGCGCCGCTGTCAGTGAGCAGCCTCACGGTCGCCGGCATGGGCCTCGCGTTTGCGCGGCAGGGACAGGCGCGGGTGGCGCTCTCGTTCATCGGCGAAGGCGGATCGTCACTGGGCGAGTGGCACGAAGCGATCAATCTCTGCGCCGCCCGCAAGCTGCCCGTCATTTTCTGTCTCGAGAACAACCAGACGGCGCTCTCCACGCCCGTGCGCGACAACTCGGCCGCGCGCGTCTTTGCGGACAAGGCGCTGGGGTACGGCATTCCAGGCGTGACGGTCGATGGCACCGATCCCGACGCGATCGCCGGCGCGTTCACCTGGGCGGCCGAGCGCGCGCGTGCGGGCGAGGGCCCGACGCTCATCGAACTCGTCGCCATGCGCATGTGCGGGCACGCGCACCACGACGACATGCTGTACCTCGGCAAGGAGCCGCACGCCTCGTGGGAGTACCCGCGCCTCACGCCGCAGGGCTACGCGGATCCGAAGCTGTACGAATTCTGGCAAGCCCGCGATCCGATTGCGACGTACGCCGCTCGACTCGAGGCCGCTGGCATCCTCTCGGAGAGCGAACTGCAGCTCATGAAGGATCGCGCCGACGCGATGGTCGATGCCGAAGCCCGCGCCGTCATCGACGCGCCGTGGCCGGATCCTTCAACGGTCACCCGCGGCGTCGTGGCCGCGGATGCGACGCCGCGGGCGCGAGTCGAGGTCCTCGAGCGCCGCGCGTCAGGCATTCCCGCGATCCCACCTGCGCTTGCCGTCGAGGACGCGCCGCCGTTCGACAAGAAGGGCATGACTTTTCTTGACGCCGTCATGCACGGCGTCGGCGACGCGCTCGCCGCGGACGCCCGCACCTTCGTCATCGGCGAGGATGTCGGCGGCAGGTACGGCAACGCGTTTCTGCTGCTGCGACCGCTGCTCGAGAAGTACGGGGACCGCATCATCAACTCCACGCTCGCCGAGGGTGCCGTGCTCGGCGCGTGCGTGGGCGCGGCGCTCGCCGGGCTTCGGCCCATCGGCGAGATGCAGTTCAACGACTTCGTCGCCACAGGATTCAACCAGCTGGTGAACAATGCCGCGAAGATCCGGTACCGCTGGGGCGGCGGCGTCCCGATGGTCGTGCGGATGCCGTGGGGCGGTCTGCGCCACGCCGGTCCGTACCACTCGCAGAACACCGAGCCCTGGTTCTACCGGACGCCCGGTCTGAAGATCGTCGTGCCGTCCACGCCGTTCGACGCCCGCGCGATGATGGCGGCGGCCGTCGCGGATCCGGATCCCGTGCTCTACTACGAACACATCGCGCTCTACCGCGATCCGCGGATCAAACAGCGGGTGGCCACCGAGGCGCCTGCGCCGGGAGCGGTCGGCCGCGCCGCGCTTCGACGCGCGGGCGATCGCCTGGCGATCGTGTCGTACGGCGCCTACGTGCACGCCGCGATGCGCGTGGCCGAGCGGCTGTCGGCCGATGGCATCGAAGCCGCGGTACTCGACCTGCGCTGGCTCTCCCCGCTCGATCGTCCGGCCATCCTCGCGCTCGCCAGGCGCACCGGCCGCGTGCTCATTGTCCACGAGGACTCGCGCACGGGCGGCATCGGTGAGTCGGTTGCGGCAGTCGTCCAGGAAGAGGCCTTCGAGTGGCTCGACGCGCCGATACGCATCGTCGCCGCGCTCGATACGCCCGTGCCGTATTCGCCGCCGCTCGAAGCCGCGTTCCTGCCGAGCGAAGCGGACATCGAGAAGGCCGCGCGCCTGCTTGC
>CAZJTG010000139.1:0-6359 GCA_964548865.1 uncultured Solibacteraceae bacterium | reverse complement strand
TTGGAGCTCGGGAGCGGAACTGGCCGGCTGCTGATTCCGCTGGCGAGGACCGGCGCCCCGGTCGTCGGCGTGGATTTGTCGACGGCCATGATCCAGCGTGCGCGCACTCGCGCGCGCAGGCTGACGCCGCGCCGCCGGCCTCGCCTCGTCTGCGGTGACATCACGAACCTGCCGTTCGCCGACCGGTCGTTCGCGAGAGTGTTCGGCCCGTACGGCGTCCTGCAGTCGCTGCTGTCCGACGCGACGTTCGACGCCGCGCTGGTCGAGGCGGCGCGCGTCCTCGCGCCGGGCGGCCGATTCGGGCTCGAACTGATTCCCGAGCTGGCGAACTGGCGCCCGTACACACGTGAGACACGCTTTCGCGGCGCACTCGCGGGTGCGCAGGTGACGCTCGTGGAATCCGTCCGGCAGGATCGCAAGCGGGGCCTCACGATCTTCGACGAGGAGTTCACGGTCAGGCGAGGCCGGACCGTGACCCGCCGCAGGTTCCCGCTGTCGTTCCGATCGCTGAAGATGGACACCGTGCTGGCGCGCCTCGATGCCGCCGGTTTCGACGTCGACACCGTCACAGGCGCCTACCGCGGCGGCCCGTGGACGCCAGACTCGGACGTCTGGATCGTCACGGCGGAACGCCGGCGGCCCGGAACGCGCGTCAGCGCGTGACGTGCGCGCGCCCCCGGTCCATCAAGGCCCGGAATTCTTCCTGATCCTGTGCCGCCACGGCGCCGGCAACGCGGCCCACGGCGGCCGAGAGCCGCGAGAGCGCAAGTGCGGAGTTCGGGTTCTTCGCCTGAATCTCGAAATAGACGTCCGGGCTTTCGTTCAGGAGATTCGCGCTGAGCGCCTGCAACGCGCCGAGCGTCGTGCTGCGGAGCGGGCTCGGTGTGTCCGGCAGCGCGAGCGCGAAGGCGATCACGGTGGCATGCGCGAGCGTGAGCACGTCCGCCATCAGCCGGTCGTGTTCGTCGAGCGGCAGGTGCAGCAGGCGCGCGGTCGTCGGCCGGAACAGCCGTTCCACTTCAGCCGATGCCGCCGCGTCGCCCGTGTCGCAGATGACGACGTCGCAATCGCGCAGGAGGACGACGGACGGCCCGAACATCGGATGCAGCGACGCCACGCGGGCGCCCGCGTGCTGGAGCCGGCGAATCGATCCGACCAGCGGCGTCTTGATGCTCGCGATGTCCGCGACGATCCCGGACGGCGGCGAATCCGACCAGGCGTCGTACAGCGCGGCCGTCGCCGTCGGCGGCGCCGCGCTGATGATGAGATCGGCGGACGGAAAGGCGTCGCGCGCCCAGGCGTTCTCGTCGCTCGACGCGACGAGGTCGAGCGACCCGGTCGCGTATCCCTGATCCTCGAGGAAGCGCCGAAACCAGCGGCCCATGCGTCCCTCGCCACCGACGACGACGGCCGTCTTGCCGGCGCCGACGGACGCCCGTCGCACGCGGTCGCGGTCCTGCGCGCTCACGGACGCGCGAACGAGGCTCACCAGAATCGTGTCCGCGACCGACGGGTCGAGACCGGACTCGATGGCGGTCGCGCGGGCCCGATCGAGGACCGCGCGTTCCTGGGCGTAGTCGACCACCGGCAGATTGGCCCGCCGTTTTTCCTCGCCCACGGCTCGGGCGAGCGCAATTCGACGAGCCGCGGCCGCCACGATTTCCGCGTCGAGCTGGCGAATCTGTTCCCTGAGGTCTTCGAGCATCCACTAATCTTACGTGTTAAGATTCTTAGTCTTTTTGCTGGATTTCGAGAGAGGGTCGGAACATGTCAGGCCATTCCAAGTGGCACACCATCAAGCACAAGAAGGGCGCGGCTGACGCGAAGCGCGGCAAGATCTTCACGCGCATCATCAAGGAACTGACCGTCGCCGCCAGGAACGGCGGCGGGGATCCCGACATGAACCCGCGGCTGCGCACGATCATCGCCGAGGCGAAGCAGCACAACATGCCCGCCGACAACATCAAGCGCGCCATCAAGCGCGGCACGGGCGAGGAAGAGGGCGTGACCTACGAGGAAGTGACCTACGAGGGCTACGGGCCGGGCGGCGTGGCCATCCTCATCGAGGCCCTGACCGACAACAAGAACCGCACCGTCGGCGAGCTCCGTCACACCTTTACGAAGTGGGGCGGCAAGCTCGGCGAGCCGAACACCGTCGCGCGCATGTTCCACAAGAAGGGCGTGATCGTCGTCGAAAAGGCCAAGGCGAGCGAGGAGGCGCTGATGAACGCCGTGCTCGAGGCCGGCGCGGACGACATGAAGGACGACGGGAGCGCCTGGGAGATCGTCTCCACGCCGGACGCGCACCCCGCCGTGCTGGAGTCCGTGAAGGCCCTGGGAGTGGAGCCGGCTTCCTCCGAAGTCGCGATGGTGCCCACCGACTACATCAAGCTCGAGGGCAAGCCCGCGCAGCAGATGCTGAAGCTGATTGGCGCGCTCGACGACAACGAAGACACCAAGAACGTGTGGTCCAACTTCGACGTCGCGGAAGAGGAGATCGAGGCGTCGCTCGCATGAACGAGCGAGCGGCAGCGAGCGAGTCGCGCGAACGGAGTGGGGTGGCGGCTGACGTGGAGCGAGCGACGAAGCGCGAGCGCAGCGGAAGCCGCTTGGCGGGGCGCAGGGGTCCCCGCCGTTCAAGTGATGCTGTCCCCGCGAGTGAGCGCGCAGGGGGGGCCGCGGGGGCGAAACCCCCCGGACAAGTTTGAAGGTCTTCGGGATCGATCCCGGCTCCATCCGCACCGGGTACGGTTGTATCGAGTCCGACGGCAGGCGCCATCGTCTCGTCACGTGCGGGGCGATTCGCACGGTCCCCAGAGCCGCCCTCGCCGATCGCCTCGGCCAGATTCACGACGAGCTCTCCGCGCTCCTCAAGGCGAATCGACCGGACTGCGTCGTCATCGAGAACCTCTTCCATGCGAAGAACGTCAGGAGCGCGCTGGTGCTCGGCCACGCGCGTGGCGTCGCCGTGCTTGCCGCGGTGCAGAGTGGCGTGCCCGTGCTGGAGTACACGCCCGCCGAGATCAAGGCCTCTGTGGCCGGATACGGCCGCGCCGGCAAAGCGCAGATGGGGCACATGGTGAAGATCCTGCTGGGTCTGGCGTCCGCGCCGAAGCCCCACGACGCCGCCGACGCGCTGGCCGTGGCGATGTGCCACGTGCACGCTGGCGGGCGTATTGGGGCGCTCGCCGGCGCCGCGGCGCGCGCGCCGCGAAGCCAGCGCAGCTGGCGGAACATGTCGGCCGAGGATCTGGCGCAGCTCTCCCGGCGGCGGACGTCGTGATCGCGCACCTCGCGGGCACGCTCCATGAAAAAGGACTTCAGCGGCTGATCGTCGACGTCAACGGCGTCGGCTACCACGTGCTGGTGCCGCTCTCCACGATGTACGCGATCGGAGAGCCGGGCAGCGCGGTGGCCCTGCGGATTCATACGCACGTCCGCGAGGACGCCCTGCAACTCTACGGGTTCGCGACCGCGCTCGAGCAGGCGCTGTTCGAGCGCTTGATCTCCGTGAGTGGCATCGGTCCCAAGGTCGCGCTCTCCGTCCTGTCCGGCGTCGAGCCGGCGGAGCTGCCTCGCGCGATCCGATCGTCGGACCTCGCGCGACTGACGCGGATCCCCGGCGTCGGCCGGAAGACGGCCGAGCGCATCGTCCTCGAGCTGAAGGACAGGCTGCCCGGCGGCGATGCGGTCGAGACCCTTCCGTCGAAGCCGGGCGACGACGTGCGCGACGATCTGCTGTCCGCGCTCACGAACCTCGGGTACCAGCGCGCGAGCATCGAGAAGACCGTGGACAAAGTGCTGGCCTCGACGGAAGATCGGTCGTTCGCGCCGTTGTTGCGCGCGACGCTCAAGCTGCTGATGACCCGATGATCGCCCACTCCGTGATCTTCCGTCTGGCGTCGCTGCCGGTCGTTGGCGTCGATGGCGTCGTTTCCGATGTCAACTGATCCGCGACTGATCAACGCCTCGCGCGTCGACGACGACGCCCAGTACGAGGCGGGGCTCCGGCCGCGCCTCCTCGCCGACTACATCGGCCAGCAGCGCGTGCGCGACAATCTCGAGGTCTCGATCGCCGCTGCGACGAAGCGCGGAGAGGCCCTCGATCACGTCCTGCTCTTCGGGCCCCCGGGGCTCGGCAAAACCACGCTGGCGTACATCATCGGCAACGAAATGGGCGTGCCAGTGAAGGCGACGTCCGGTCCCGCGCTGGAGCGGCCCGGGGATCTCGCGGCGATCTTGTCGCAGCTTCAGCCGAGGGAAGTGCTCTTCATCGACGAGATTCACCGCATGAACCCCACGATCGAGGAGTTCCTCTATCCGGCGATGGAGGACTTCACGATCGACGTCGTCATCGGCCAGGGCCCGGGCGCCCGGTCGCACAAGCTGCCGGTCGAGCCGTTCACGCTGATTGGCGCCACGACCCGCGCCGGCCTGCTCACGGCGCCGCTGCGGTCGCGGTTCGGCATCGTGCACCGGCTTGATTTCTATCAGGACGCGGACCTCGTGGAAATCGTCACACGTTCGGCCAGGATTTTGAGCGTTGACATCGTGCCGGACGCCGCGCGCGAACTCGCGCGCCGATCGCGGGGGACGCCGCGCATTGCGAACCGCCTGCTCAGGCGGGTGCGCGACTTCGCGCAGGTGCGGGCGGACGGCCGCGTCACCGCCGCGGTCTGTCATGACGCGCTCGAATTGCTGGAGGTCGACCAGCACGGCTTCGACGAAGCCGATCGCAGGCTGCTGCGCACGATCATCGACAAGTTCAGCGGCGGGCCGGTTGGACTGAACAGCCTTGCGGCCGCCATTGGCGAGGAAAAGGACGCGATCGAGGACATCTACGAGCCATACCTGATTCAGATCGGCTTCATCGATCGCACGTCGCGCGGGCGCGTCGCCACGCCGCGCGCCTACGAATACTTCGGGCTCACGGCCCCGGGAAGGGAACGTCTGTGGTGAATTCGTTGCGCGGGGTGAAGATCGCGGGCCTGGGAACGTATGTTCCGCCGCGGGTCCTGACGAACGCGGATCTCGAGAAGCTTGTCGATACGTCGGACGAGTGGATCCTCCAGCGTACCGGCATCCGCGAGCGGCACATCGTCGAGCCCGGACAGGGCACGTCCGACCTGGCGGCGCCGGCCGCGCTCAAGGCGGTTGAGGAGGCGGGGATCACGCCCGCCGACATCGGCTTCATCGTGGTCGGTACGACCACGCCCGACACGATCTTCCCGAGTGCCGCGTGCACGCTGCAGGCGAAGATCGGCGCGGTCAATGCGTGGGGCTTCGACCTCGGCGCCGCCTGCTCGGGATTCGTCTACTCGATGAGCGTCGGCTATCAGATGGTGGCGACCGGCGCCTGCGAACACGCCCTGGTCGTCGGCGGCGACGTGATGTCGAGCATCATCGACTACAAGGATCGATCGACGTGCGTGCTCTTTGGCGACGGCGCCGGCGCCGTGGTGCTCTCGCCCGCGGCGGAGGGAGAGCCGTCGATCATCGACTTCTGCAACCTGACGGACGGGACCGGCGGGCCGTCGCTCATGATGCCGGCCGGCGGCAGCCGCATGCCGGCGTCGCACGAGACCGTGGACAAGAAGCTGCACTACGTGAAGCAGGACGGCAGCGCGGTGTTCAAGTTCGCCGTGCGGATGACCCAGGAGATCTCGCTGAAGATTCTCGAGCGCAACAACCTGACGGGCGCCGACCTCGCGCTGTTCGTGTCGCATCAGGCCAATCGCCGCATCATCGAGGCCGCGGCGCAGCGGCTCGGCCTTGGCGAAGACAAGGTCATCATCAATCTCGAGCGCTTCGGGAACACGACCGCCGGCACGATCCCGCTGGCGCTCGAAGACGCGCGCCGGGAAGGGCGGATCAAGAAAGGCGACCTCGTGCTCCTCGCCTCAGTGGGCGCGGGGTTCACGGTGGGATCGATGCTGCTTCGCTGGAGTCTCTGACGTGAAAACAATTCCGATGGCGCTCGTTGTCACCGTCTCGCTGTTCCTGAACCCCGGTTGTGCCGCAAAGGCGACGCCGGAAATCGCCGCCACGGGGGGCTTCGAACGCTCCAGCCCGTGGCAAACGGCGCTCGGCGGCGGCGTGCGCCTGCCGGTGGGCGAGTCCGGCGACTGGACGCTGTACGGGATCGGCGGCTACCAGGTCCAGTTCTTCGACGGCGGCCACGACAATGTGTTCACGGTCGGCGCACACGCGCGCAGGCCAGTCGGTGGCCGAGGGATGTGGTTCGGCGCCGAGGGGACCTACAACTCCTGGCGTGTGTCGGGCGGTCCCGCAGCCAACGTCGTCGGCTTCACCGGCCTGGTCGGCCACCCCGTCCGTGAGCGCATTGACGTCTTCGGGTC
>CAZJTG010000138.1:5906-10342 GCA_964548865.1 uncultured Solibacteraceae bacterium | reverse complement strand
CCAGGCCGCCCTGCAGCGCGGCGCCGAGGTCGGTGATGATGTCGCCGAACAGGTTGTTCGTGACGATCACCTCAAACTGCGAGGGGTCCTTGATCATCAGCATCGCCAGGGCGTCGATGTACAGGTGCGACGGCGCGATGGACGGGTACTCGGTCGAGACTTCCCTGAAGACCCGCTGCCACAGCGCGTGGCCCTGCGACATGGCGTTGCTCTTGTCGGCCATGCAGACCTTGGTGAGGCCGGCCGCCACCGCGTGTTCGAACGCCGCCACGATGATCCGGCGCACGCCCTTGTACGTGTTGATCTCCTCCTGGACGGCGATCTCGTCCGTCGTCCCGGCCTTGAAGCGGCCGCCAATGTTGACGTAGACCCCCTCGGTGTTCTCCCGAAAGACCACGAAGTTGACGTCCTTGACGCCGCGATTCTTGAGCGGGCACAGGTGGTCGGCCAGCAGGCGGACCGGCCGGTAATTCACGTAGAGATCGAGCTCAAACCTCGTGCCGAGCAGGATGTCCCGTGCGTGACGCATGTCGGGAATCCTGGGGTCACCAAGCGCGCCGACGAGAATCGCATCGAACTCGTCACGCAGCATTGCGTAGCCGTTCGGCGGCATGGTGATCCCCGTCTCGAGATAGTAGTCCGCGCCCCACGGCAGCATCTCGAGCGCGAGGGACCTGCCGCACACATCGGCGACGGCGTGGAGGGTTTTGACGGCTTCGGTGGTGACATCCTTGCCGATGCCGTCACCGGGAATCACTGCGATACGCACAATCCACCGATGATAATCGGAACGACGCCAATACCGCTACAGGCGTTCGAACGCCATCGCCATCCCGAGTCCGCCGCTGACACAGAGCGTCGCGAGGCCCAGCCGCGCCCGGCGGCGCTTCATTTCGTGCAGCAGGGTCACGACGATGCGCGTACCGGTGCAGCCGATGGGGTGACCGAGCGCGATGGCGCCGCCGTTCACGTTCACGCGCGCGGGATCGATCGGGAGATCGCGGAGCACCGCCAGCACCTGCGGGGCGAACGCCTCGTTGATCTCCACGAGGTCGAAGTCCTCGAGCGCGAGGCCCGTTCGCTGGAGGAGCTTCTTCACTGCGGGGACCGGGCCGATGCCCATGATCCGGGGATCGACGCCCGTCGTGGCCCACCCGACGATGCGCGCGATCGGTGCCGCCTTCCACCGCGCGGCTGCGGCCGCGCTGGCCAGCACCACCGCGGCGCCGCCGTCGGTCACCCCGGACGAGCTGCCGGCCGTGATGATCCCCGGGACGCCGTCAACAGGATCGAAGACGAGCGGGAGCTTTCGCAGGCCCTCGATCGTCGATCCGGCGCGGGGATGTTCGTCTGCCGCGAGAGCCGCCGGCTTCCCCTTCGAGTCCCTGCCAGGCGCGGACGTCGTTTCATCACGGAAACGGCCCGCGGCCGTCGCCGCCTCGGTCTTGTGCTGGCTGGCAAGCGCGAACGCGTCTGACTCGTCGCGGGTGATGCCGTACTGGCGCGCGAGCACTTCCGCGGTCTGGCCCATCACGAGCTGCGACAGCGGACAGAAGAATCCGTCACGGTACATCGCGTCTACCAGTCCGAAGCTGCCCATCTTGTGGCCCCAGCGCGCGTCCTCGCTGTCCATGAAGTACGGCATGCGGCTCATCGACTCGATGCCGCCGGAGAGCACGACGCTCGACTGGCCGAGCTGAATCGCCTGCGCGCCGAGCGCGATCGCCTGCAGCCCCGAGGCGCACGCCTGGTTGATGGTCTGAGCAGGGACCGCGTCGGGCAGGCCCGCGCGGCGCCCCGTCTGGCGCGCAGGATTCGGACCCGATCCGGCCTGACGGCCGTGGCCGATGAATACCTCGTCTACGGCGTCCGCCGCGAGGCCGCTCTGTTCCAGAGCGGCCCTCGCAGCGCACGCGCCAAGTTCTGCCGGATGAGTATCGCGAAGCGTGCCGCCAAAGCGGCCGATGGCCGTGCGTGCCGCCCCAAGGATGACGACATCAGTCGCCGCAGAGGAACTCATGCGGCGATCATAGCCGCTCTACTTTACGGACCCAGTCGTCCCGGAGCTCGGTGGCGCGGTCAGCCCTCGGGCGGCCGCGATGCCATTCAGCACGTCGAGGAACTCCGCCGGCAGATTGAACGACAGGCCAACGGTCTTGCCGCTGCCGGAAATCTGCAGGGAATTGAGCATCGTGTCGACTTCCCTGTTCTGGCCCGAGACGAGCTTGCCTGCGGCAATCGCGCCGCGGACGACGTCGCGCAGCTGCTCGGCGGCCTTGTCGTCGCGCGCATCGGCACGTAGCACGCCGCGCAGCCCGCCATTCACATGCATGCTGACGGCGAAGGTATCCACCGCCGGCAGGTGATTCCTGACGGCTTCGGGAATCGCGTTGTTGCCGGTGATCGCATCGAACTTGCCCACGAACCAGGCGTTGCCCGAGCTGCGCACATCGTTCACGACGGCCATGAGCGCGGTGTTCTTCCTGATGTCGTCGCCGGTCGCGGCGCCATCAATCGCGGCCTTGATCGTGGCCTCCTCGCCGAACGCAATCGTCCCCTGCTCGAGGAACGCGATGCCCGCGCGCTTCCCGGCGCCGACGGCATCAGTGCCGTGCATGTCGTGGCCCGTCGGCATCAGCAGCAGCCGCCTGCCGTTGTAGTCGCTCGCGGTCGCGCCGTGCTGCGTGGCAAGCGTCTCAATCTGCCCGGTATTGAAGCGGCCCCGGACGACGACCAGCGCGCCATCCAGCGGGGACGCGGAACTGCCTACGTACGCCACGGCGACCGAGTCGATGTCCCGTTCGACGTCCACGCCCAGCTCGGCCTGGAGTTTTTCCTTTTCTTCGCCCGTCGGCAGCATCTGGCGGAGCTTCTGTGTGAGCTCGGAGCTCATGATGGTTCGGACATCCGCGTATCCGACGGCGCCGGCATTGGCCGGCAAATAGGCCAATTCCGCGTCCGACGTCCGGCCTCCTGCCGGGATCGCGCCGTTGTAGTAGGCGACCAGGCCGGTTCCAAGGCACAGCAGTCCAACGGTCGCCGCGCCGATCAGGAAGTTACGGGTGCTTCTGGACATAGTGGACCTAACCTCATTGGCATTATACGGATGCGAACCCCGTTACTGTTCCAGGACGTATTCTCGGCGGGTCACGGTCCGGGCCGCGTACCAGAGGCTCAGGACGATAATCACGCCAATCCAGAACAGGCACTGGCCGAGACTCGGCGACTCGCTGAAGATCGCCTGGAGGGCCGTCAGGGGCGAATTCGCGGGCATCGCCTGCGGCACCAGCCCTTGCACGTAGTAGGCCACCGACAGCCGCTTGAGGTAGCCGGGAATCAGCATGACCAGCGGCTCCCAGCCGATCACGAAAGCCAGACCGGTGAGCAACGGCCGCTTGAACGCGGCCCCGACGAAGGCGAACACGGCGCCGTAGGCCGCAAGCGCAAGCGCCAGGATCCCCAGGTCCTTCACGAGATCCGGGAAGTTCGGCCCGAGCGAGCCATTGATCGGCACGACGAGCAGCCAGACCAGCGCGACCGACGGCAGGACGACGAACACCGTGCACACCAGGTAGGCGAAGTACTTCCCCAGCACGACGGCGCCGCGCGGGATCGGCCGGCAGAACAGATAAGTGATGGTCTTGTCGTCAACCTCGTCCGCGATCATCGACGTGCCATAGAACACGCCGAGCGCCGGCGTCACGAACCGGATGAATCCAAGCCAGAGGAAGAAGGCAAATATCACGGGCCCGGCGACGGCCGTGCCGTTGACGCTGAACATCGGCGCGCCGAGCTCAAAAAGAAGACGCAGGATGACCGCCATGACGACGGGCGCGCCGACGAGCAGTGCCATGAACACGGTGCGGCGAGACCAGAGCATCTCCCCGATCGAGAGATCGAACACCCGCATGGCCGCGTACAGGAATCCCGGAGACGGCTTCTCCGTCATTGCTTCACCAGGTACTTGAACACGGCCTGCAGGTTGTCGTCCGGCGAGGTGACCTCTTCAACGGCGCCGAACTGGCCGCTGGCCACGAGATCGGTGAGATTGCCGTAGAACTCGTCCGGCTTGCCAGTCTCGACCACGACCGCGCCGGGCTCGAACCGCATGCTGATGACGTCGGCACGGGCCAGGAACTCGCGCGCGAGCTCGCGCGGCTGTTCGGCGCGGATGTAGACGGTGTGCGGATGCGTGTCGATGAGCTCACGAATCTGGTGGACGTTACCCTCGGCGAGGATGCGCCCGTTGTTGATGAGCAGGATGTTGGACGTGATCGATTCGATCTCATGCAGGATGTGGCTCGACACCAGGATGCTCTTCCCCTGCTTGGCCCACTCGCGGATCATCTTCATCGTCCGCCGGCGACCCAGCGGATCCATGCCGGAAAGCGGTTCGTCGAGGATCAGGAGCTCCGGATCGTGGACGAGCGCCTGTG
>CAZJTG010000138.1:0-5896 GCA_964548865.1 uncultured Solibacteraceae bacterium | reverse complement strand
TCATCACGCGCTGGCGCATGCCCTTGCTGTAGCGCCGATCTTCTTGTTGGCGGCCTCCATCAAATCGACTTCTGTCAGCGCGCGTTCGGCGGCGACCTTGGCCTCCAACTCGCCGAGCCCGTTCAGGCGGACGAGCGCCGACACCCACTGCAGCCCCGTCATGCGGTCGTAGAACGCGTCCTGCTCGGGACAGAACCCGATGCGGAAGAACAGCTTCGGATTGGCCCAGATGGGCTCCCCGAGTACCCTGACGTCCCCTTTGCTCGGACGAAGCTGCCCCGTAATCAGCTTCATGAACGTGCTCTTGCCGGCGCCGTTAGGGCCGAGCAGGCCGGTGATGCCGGCAGGGACCGACACGGAGACGTCGTTCAGGCCGATGACCTGGCCGTACCACTTTGACAGGTGGTCCGCCGTGAGAATCGCCGCGCTCACGCCACCACCTCCACGCCGCGCACCCGGCGCTCGAGCACGGAGATAGACAAGACCACCAGCCCGATGAGCACCAGCACCGACAGCGTCACCGGCGAATCGTACCGTGGCGGCTGGCGGAACATCACGTCGGTGATGATCTCGAGATTGGCGCTCACGGAAATCCACGCGGCGCGCGTGGACCCGGTGATCCCCCATAGCATCCCGAAGATCGACTCGGTGAAGAAGATCAGGCCGGCATACAGGATGGCGACGTAACGCGTGCTCTTGGAGAGCGAAGAGAGCGCGAGCATCGCGAACGCAGAGACAATCACGCGCACCAGGCTCGAGAGGATGACCGCCGGAACCACGGCCGGATACGTCCTGACGAACTCCAGGTTCGCCGCGAAGCTCACCTGCATGATCAGGAGCAGCAGGCCGGGCACGACGGTGACCAACGCGAGGAACGTCATCAGGATCGCGATCTTCCCGGCGATGTACTCGATCCGCATGAGCGGCTTGGACAAATAGACCTGGAGCGCGTTGGCGCGGCGGTCGGCGGCGATCAGGCCGGACCCCACGAACACCGTGACCATGAAGATGAAGAAGCCCTGCTGCTCGACGAACTGCATGAAGTACTTCGCGTCCACGGGCAGGATCTGGCCGGCCGCCGGGTACATCGTCACGAAATAGAGGTGCACGGTACGGGCGATGAAGGGAATCCAGGCGCACAGAAGCACGGCCAGGAACAGCTTGCGACTGAGGAACGAGCGGATGCCGGCGCCGGCGATCACCTGCCAGGACTGCCCGAGCGGCCGCTTCGTTCCGGCGTAGTGCCGGTAGCTCTGATCGTGAATGGGACTCATGACTCGCCTATCGCCCGCGCGAAGACGTCCTCGAGGGTCGGCACGCTCGTCCGCAGATGTCGCACCTGCGCGCCGGTCGTCCTCGCGATGTGACAGATGCGGCGCTGGTCGTCGCCGGGGCCGCCGATGGCACCCGGAACAAACACGCGCATCACATCTTCATCGGCCTCGTGGCACTCCATGCCGGCGCGGACCAGCGCCGCGATAAACGGCGCCAGCTCGCCCTTCACCCGCACCTCGAACACGCGGCCCGTGGGCCCTTTCAACTGCTCGATTGAGCCCGATGTGGCGATCTGCCCCTTGTCCATGACGACGACGTGGTCGCAGGTGTACTCGACGTCCGGCAGCAGATGCGACGACAGAATCAGATCGACGCCCTTGTTGTGGGCCAGGTCGCGGATGAGTTCGAGCATCTCGTCGCGCCCTTTGGGATCCATGCCGTTCGTCGGCTCGTCGAGGAACAGGAGGTCCGGGTCGTGCACGAGCGCTTGCGCGAGCTTGATGCGCTGTTTCATGCCGGTCGAGTACTCCTCTACCTTGCGGTAGCGCGCTTCACCGAGCCCCACGTAGTACAGGACCTCGTGCGCGCGCTGCATCGCGTCCGCCCGAGGCAGGCCCGCAAGCTGGCCGCAATAGGCGACGAACGTGACGGCGTTCATGCCGGGAATGTGACCGTCGCTCTCCGGCATGTACCCGAGGCGGGCGCGCACCTCCATGGGCCTGTCCGCCACGTTCAGGCCCAGCACCTCGAGCCGGCCTGCCGTGGGCGTGAGAAACCCCAGGAGGGCCTTGAGCATCGTGCTCTTCCCGGCTCCGTTCGGCCCAAGCAGGCCGACCGCGCCCTTGGGGAAGGACGCGCTCACGTCGCGCAGGGCGGCATTCTTGCCGTAGGCCACGCTCACTTTGTCGAGGATGACAGACACGTTTGCCATGCGTTCAGGCTGGAACGATATACGGATCGGCTCCCAATGTGGTTCGTGAGTCTACATCGAACCGCGCAGGCCTAGTTCGTCGGCACGCGCGCGGAGGAAGCCGATGACATTCGTGATATGCACGTCGAGCGATAGCCCCAGTTCCTCGGCGCCCTTACGGATGTCCTCACGGGGTACCGCCCGGGCGAAGGCCTTGTCCTTCATCCGCTTGATCACGGACGAGGTCTCCAGGTCCAGCACGCTCTTCGACGGACGGACGAGAGCCGCCGCGGTGATGAAGCCGCTCAATTCATCGCACGCGTACAGTGTCTTCTCGAGTGCCGACTCGCGCACAACGCCCGAATAGTCCGCGTGGGAGAGAATCGCCCGCGTCACCCACGCCGGATAGCCCATCGACGTGAGGATTTCGACGCCGCGATAGGGGTGGTTCTCGCGGTCAGGGAACTTCTCGTAGTCGAAGTCGTGCACGAGCGCGACGAAGCCCCAGTCGTCCTCGTCATGGCCGCCGGCCCGCGCGTAACCCCGCACGGCAGCTTCGACGGCCAGCAGATGCTTGCGGAGGCTCTCGCTCTGCACGTGCTCGGTGACGAGCGCCCATGCGCGCTCGCGCGCCAACATCGGATCGGTCATGACTCAGATCCCCCGGGGCTCCTGGGCCCGTGATTCCAGCGCGCGGGCGATCACCGACCGCGGCTTCGCTGCCAGATCGTAGCCGTCCAGGTCCGCCGGATCGACCCAGGCGACGTACGACACGTCGGAACCCGCCGCGAGCGCGCCGCCACGAACGCGGCAGACGTAGTCCACGAGCACGAAGTGATACCGGACCTTGCCGGTGTCGTCGAGCAGGATGCGATCGAAGACGTCGATAATCGGGCCGACCTCGACGGTCAGCCCCGTCTCCTCCTCGATCTCGCGCGTCACGCCGGCTTCGAGGGACTCACCCAGTTCGAGCATCCCGCCTGGGAGGCTCCACTGGCCGGCGAGGGGCTCGTGACGCCGTTTCACGAGCAGCACATGGCCGGCGGCCGACACAACCACCGCGCCCACGCCCACGAGCGGCTTCGACGGATAGCGGCGCTCCGAGACCGGCGCGGGATCGCGCATCCGCTCCGGCGGCAGCTCACGGGCGATGTTGCGCTGGCGCCGGATCCGGCCGTCCTCGATCCAGAAGTACGAGTACCCCGCGGCGGCGTGCAGGCCGCCGTCGGCGACCGACGACGTCAGGCTGCGCCAGTCGGCGCGAACCCAGCCCCAGCCCGTCTCAATCCCGGCGATGCGCGACACCTCGAATCGGTATCCGCCAGGTAAGCCGCCGGCCCGCTCCGCCATGGCCCGCGCCCACCCAACGCGCGCCGCCTCCCGGCCCACCGAGAACTCGCCGGCCTCGGGGAACACGTGCTCGATTCGGCACTCGGCGTCATACATCGCGGCGGCCGCCTCGGCGTCATTCTCATTGATCGCGCGAAAGAGCCGCCGAACTACGTCCAACGCGTCGGCCACTAGACCCCCATGACCTTGACGACGACGCGTTTGCGGCGCTGGCCGTCGAACTCGGCATAGAACACCTGTTCCCACGGTCCGAGGTCCAGCTTCCCCGCTGTGATCGGCAGGATGACCTGCTGTCCCAGGATCGTCCGCTTGAGGTGCGCGTCGGCGTTGTCTTCGCCGGCCTGATGGTGGCGGTACGGAAGCCCCGACGGCGCGAGCTTTTCCAGCCACTCCTTGAAGTCGTGGATGAGACCGTGCTCCCAGTCGTTCACGTACACCCCGGCGGTAATGTGCATCGCGGACACGAGCACCAGGCCTTCGCGGACGGCGCTCGCCTTGACGATGCCGTCGATCTCGTCCGTGATGCGCACGAAGTCCTGCCGCTCCTTCGTCTCGAACCAGAGGTAGTCCGTGTGGACGATCACGCCGCGCCGCCGATGTCCAGGCCGGCCATCGCGTTGAAGTCGAGCGGAGACCGCTCTCCGCGGGCGAGCCGCCGGAGGCCTGCCGCGGCGATCATGGCGGCGTTGTCGGTCGACAGCGCCAGCCGCGGGATGAACACCGGGATGCGGTCCGCCTCACCGCGCGCGATGGCGTCCTGGCGAAGCCGGCTGTTGGCCGACACTCCCCCGGCGATGCCGACGCTCTTCGCACCCAGCCGCGCGGCCGCCTCGAACGTGCGGTCGATCAGGCTCTCCACGACGACCCGCTGGAAACTCGCGCAGATGTCGGCGACGTCCTGCCGCGACAGGGGGCCCGCATCCGACGGCACGGCGAAGCCGGTCGCGATCTTCACGCCGCGCTCCTCCAGGAGCCGGACGACGGCGGTCTTCAGCCCCGAGAAACTGAACTCGGCCAGCGGCTCGCCCCTGACGCCGCGGGCCGCAAGCTCGGCCGGCAGCTCGTTGCGATCGCGGTGCGTGAACCGGGGCCGCGGCAGCTCCACCGCCTCGTCGCGGCCCTCGCGCGCGATCTTGTCGATCGCGGGTCCGCCAGGATAGCCAAGCCCGAGCAGCCGCGCGACCTTGTCGTACGCCTCGCCCGCGGCATCGTCCCGCGTGCGGCCCACCAGGGCGTAGCGGCCAGGCTCGGAGACGAGGTAGAGGCTGGTGTGGCCCCCCGACACGACGAGCACCAGGCAGGGCAAGGGCACTTCGCCGTGCTCGAGCACGATCGATTCGATATGGCCGGCCAGGTGATTGACGGCGACCACCGGCTTGCTGAGCGTCTGCGCCGCCGATTTCGCGAACGACACGCCGACCAGCAGCGATCCGACCAGGCCGGGCCCCTGCGTCACGGCAATCGCGTCGAGATCCGCCCACGACGCACCGGCATCGGCCAACGCGCGATCGACCACACCGCAGATGTCGCGAACGTGCTGCCGCGAGGCGATCTCCGGCACGACACCGCCCCACTCGCGGTGGATCCCGGCCTGCGAGGCAATGACGTTCGAGTCCATCCGCCAGGGCCGCGCCGGATCGCCCGAGGTGGAGACGACGGCCGCCGCGGTCTCGTCGCAGGACGTCTCGATGCCAAGAACGCGCATACGTCTCAGAACAGCCGCGCGAGGCTCTCGGTAAAGGGCGCGCGCGCGATGCCCTTTTCCGTGATGATCCCCGCGACCAGATGGTGCGGCGTCACGTCGAACGCCGGATTCCAGACCCCCGCGCCCTCCGGCACCATCCGGATGGGTCCCACGTGCGTGACCTCGCGCGCGCTCCGCTCCTCGATCGGGATCGCCGCGCCGTCGGACATCGCGAGGTCGATCGTCGAAAGCGGCGCCGCGACATAGAACGGCACCTTGTGCGCGTGGGCCATCATCGCCACGGTGTACGTGCCCACCTTGTTCGCAAAATCGCCGTTGGCGGCGATACGGTCGGCGCCAACCACGACGACGTCGATGCCCCCCCGCTGCATCAGGGGACCGGCCATGCTCTCGGTAATGACGGTCGTGGGTACCTGATCGCGGACGAGCTCCCAGGCCGTCAAACGCGCGCCCTGAAGGAACGGGCGGGTTTCATCGGCGTAGACCTGCGCAACCTTGCCCTGCTCGGCCGCCGCCCGTATGACGCCGAGCGCCGTGCCGTACCCGGCAGTGGCCAGCGCGCCGGCGTTGCAGTGCGTGAGGACGCGCGCGTTCGGCGGCACCACGTCGGCGCCGAGCCGGCCCATCGCCCGGCAGCTGGCGACGTCTTCGTCATG
>CAZJTG010000137.1:7274-10342 GCA_964548865.1 uncultured Solibacteraceae bacterium | reverse complement strand
CGGAGCACCACCAGGCGGTCGCCGTACACGCCCTGGCCCACCCGGACGGTGACGTTCGTGTTCACCGCCGCCGAAATCGACGCGCTCATGGGCGAGGATGCCCCGATCCTGCGTCGGCGTTTCGGTGTCGAAGAGGGTGGCAACGCACTGTCGGATCCGCAGGGCGAGTTCCGCGGGTTCAACATCCTCCACATCGCGGAATCGATTGAAGACGTCGCGTCCAGAACGGGCCGCGACGTCGAAAGCGTGATGCGCGCGCTTCGGCGCGGGCGAAAGGTGCTGTTCGAGGCGCGATCGTCACGGCCGCGTCCGCACCTGGACGACAAGATCCTCGCTGCCTGGAACGGGCTGATGATCGCCGCAATGGCGAGGGCGGCCCGGCAGATGGTGGATAGTCCGCGCCGGCCGGAGTGGCGTGCCGCTGCCGTGCGTGCCGCCGAGTTCGCGCGCGCCCGTTTGTGGAACCCGGAGACGCGCCGGTTGACGCGGCGGTACCGCGATGGTGAGGCGGCCATCGATGCGTTCTGCGAGGACTACGCGTGTCTCGCATGGGGCCTGATCGAGTTGTTCCAGACGACGGGGGACCCGGCGTGGCTCGATTGGGCGATCGAACTCACCGAAGTGGAATCGGCGCTGTTTTTCGACGGGACGGACGGCGGCTGGTTCGGGACCACCGGCGACGACCCGACGGTTCTGCTGCGCATGAAGGAGGACTACGACGGCGCCGAGCCCTCCGCGGCGTCGGTGACGACGGCCAATCTCATCCGGCTCACGCAGCTCACCGGAGACGCCTCGTTCCTCGCGCGCGCGGAGCGAACGCTCGAGCGTTACGGTCCCGGCCTGGGACGTGTCGTGCGCGTCATGCCGCTCATGGCCGCGAACCTCGCGCTCTGGCTCGCGCGCCGCAGTGAGATCGTGACTGTCGGAGAGGCCGGTGCGCCGGATACCGTGGCCCTGGAACGGACGATCGCCGATCGCTATCTGCCGTGGGCCGTGGCCGTGCCTCTGGTCCCGGGCTCGCGTGTCGTGTCCGCGAGAACGCCCTGGCTCAGCGCGATGACCGCGAAGGATGGCCGCGCTACCGCTTACGTCTGCCAGGACTTTGCGTGTCAGGCGCCGACGTCCGAGGCGGCCGAACTGGCCAGGCAGCTCGAGGACGCCGCGGCGCCCCGGAAGATCATCCTTTGATCGGGTGAGTCGGCGATTTGGCGATTTGCCGATCTGGTGACGCGCGGAGCGAAATATACTGAGTGCGACATCATGACGTTTGACGTTGAAATTGTGCTGAAGGGCCGCGATTTCGCGGTCACAGAGAAGCTGCCGGCGCCGGCACAGTTCGACGAGGCGTCCGTGCGCGGCGTGCTTGTCGAGGTGTTGCGCGCGATCGACCGCGTGCAGAATCCCGCGGCGCCGCGCGACCGGGCGGTCTCCCTGTTCGGGTTCAGCTGGATCGTCGAGCCGTCGGACGGCCAGTCCGTGATTGCCATCGAGATTCCGATGGGCGCCGCTGTCGCCGGACCGCTGGCGCTCGACCCGGCCGCCCTCGACGGGCTGATTACCAGTGTGATCCGTTCCGAGCGGATGAAGACGAACCCAAGCCCCACGGTCCATTGATTTCGGTTACGACCGCGCCGCGCCTGACCCCGGACGACGCCGAAGGGCTCGCCCGTGACCTGTTCGGCATCACCGGCCGCGCGTCGGCACTCCCGAGCGAGCGCGATCAGAACTTCCGCATCGACCCTGACACCGGCGGCCGCTGGTTCGTCCTGAAGGTGGCGAACGCCGGCGAGTCGCGCGAAATGCTCGAGGCCGAGAATGCCACGATGCGGCATCTCGGGCCCACTGGGCTTGTCGCCGAAGTTCGGCGATCGCTCGCGGGAGCCGAGATCGAGCGCCACGACAAGTTCCTCGTCCGCATGCTCGGCGGCCTCCCGGGACGGCCGCTGGCCCGCGCATGGCGCCACGGCGATGCTCTCCTCAAGGACCTGGGCCGCGCGGTCGGCCAGATCGATCGGGCTCTCGCGTCCTTCGACCATTCGGCGATCCATCGCGACTTCCACTGGGACCTGGCCGGCGCGCCGGCATCGATCGATCGCATGCTGCCGCGTGTCGTCGATCCGCAGCTCAGGAACGCGATCGAATGCAGCCGCGCGATCTACCGCGAGCACGTGACCACGCGGCTGCCGGGGCTTCGTCGGGGTGTCATTCACGGCGACGTCAACGACTACAACGCGCTCGTGGACCCTCTCGCCGAGCGCGTCACCGGCATCGTCGATTTCGGCGACATGGTGGTGAGTCAGACCGTCAATGACGCCGCGATCGCCATGGCTTATGCGGCGCTCGACAAGCCGGATCCGCTCGGCGCTGCCGCGCTCGTGGCCGGCGGTTATCACGGCGTCAATCCGCTCTCGGACGATGAGATCGCCGCGCTGTTTGGATTGATGCTGACCAGGCTCTGCCTGAGCGTGTGCGTGGCCATCGAACAGCAGGCGGCGCGGCCCGGCAGTGACTACCTTGGCATCAGCCAGGGACCCATCGCGCGCACGTTGCCGGCGCTGGCCGCGATCCATCCACGGCTCGCGCACTACCGGCTGCGCGAGGCCTGCGGACTCGAGCCCGTGCCACATGCGTCGCAGGTCGTCCAGTGGCTGCGCGCGAACGCCGGCCGCATCGCGCCTCTGACCGCGCACGATTTCAGGACGGCGCCTGTCGTGGGTCTCGACTTCAGCGCCGGCAGCACGCTCATCGCGAGTGATCCGGCAGGCAACGCCGCCGCGGTCATGAGCGAGCGCGTATTCGCCGAGATCGAGCGCGCTGGTGGGGTGGCGGGCGTCGGCGGTTACGACGAGGCGCGGCTCATTTATGCGACGGAGACTTACGCGACGGGATCGGCGACGGCCGAGCGGCGGACCGTGCACCTCGGCATTGACGTCACGATGCCGGCGGGCACCGAGCTGTTCGTCCCGATTGACGGCGTCGTGCACGGCTTCGAGGACACGCAGGCGCGCCTCGACTACGGCCCCGTCATCGTCCTCCGCCACGACCTTGGGGTCAGACCGGGGTCAGAC
>CAZJTG010000137.1:0-7264 GCA_964548865.1 uncultured Solibacteraceae bacterium | reverse complement strand
CCCCCCGCCCGTGGGTCTCCCCCGGGTGAATCAGGGGGGCCTCACTGGGGGATTTCTTGGTTCCCCCCCCAGTCTGACCCCACAGCCTCCCGTGTTCTACACGTTGTATGGGCACCTCGACCGTAAGTCATTGAGCGGACTGCACATCGGGAAGCGGATCAGGGCTGGCGGCCGATTGGGTGCGATTGGTGCGCCGCCTGAGAACGGCGACTGGTGGCCGCACGTGCACGTGCAGATCATCACGGACATGCTCGACGTCCCGTGTAACTTCAACGGCGTCGCGCCGGCGAGCCAGCGGGCGACGTGGCGCAGCATCTCGCCGGACACGAATCTCATCCTCGGCATCCCATCGGAGCGATTCGTGAGCCATCCGTCACGAGAGGAGTTGGTCTCGAAGCGACGGCGGCTGTTCGGCGGCAACGTCCGCCTGTCGTACGGCGACCTGCCTGTGCAGATCGTCCGTGGCTGGATGCAGTACCTCTTCGACGAGACCGGCCGCACGTTCATCGACGCGTACAACAACGTGCCGCATGTCGGACACGCGCATCCTCGCGTCACCGATGCCCTTTCGCGGCAGCTGGCCACGCTCAATACCAACTCACGCTACCTTCATGAACTGCCCCTGGAGTTCGCCGAGGCGCTCACGGCGCAATTCCCGCGCCCGCTCGAGGTCTGCTACTTCACGGCATCCGGCACCGAAGCCAACGAGCTTGCGTTGCGCCTCGCGCGCGCGCACACACGGCGGCGCGACGTCATCGTGCTCGACGCGGGGTACCACGGGCACACGACGGGGATGATCGACCTGAGCCCGTACAAGCACAGCGGTCCCGGGGGAGAGGGCGCGCCCGATTGGGTGCACGTCGCGCCGGTGCCGGATACGTATCGCGATCCGTCCACGCCGCACGCGCAGCGCGTCGCCGAAATAGCCGAGCGCCTTCACGCGCGCGGGCGCGGCGTATGCGCCTTCCTGGCGGAGACGTGTCCAAGCGTCGGCGGACAGATCATCCCGCCGCCGGGCTATCTGTCAGGCGTATACGCCGCGGTCCGCGGGGCCGGCGGCGTCTGCATCGCAGACGAGGTGCAGACGGGCTTCGGCCGGACCGGCACAGACTTCTGGGCGTTCGAAGCGCAGGGCGTGGTGCCCGACATCGTCGTGCTCGGCAAGCCCATCGCGAACGGCTATCCGCTGGGCGCCGTCGTCACGACGCGCGAGATTGCCGCCAGCTTCGACAACGGCATGGAATTCTTCAGCACGTTCGGCGGCAGCACAGCGGCCTGCGCCGCGGGCCTGGCCACGCTTCGAGCGACGATCGACGAGGGCCTGCAGGCCCACGCGTTTGCGGTGGGGGAGCACTTGCTGGGTGGACTGCGCGCGCGCCAGGCGACGCACGACCTCATCGGCGATGTCCGCGGCTCAGGGTTGTTCATCGGCGTCGAACTGGTCCGCGATCGCGCGACGCTCGAACCTGCGACGGCCGAGGCCGGCGCGGTCGTGAATCGGATGCGCGAGTTGGGCGTGCTCACCGGCACCGATGGCCCGCACCACAATGTCATCAAGATTCGCGGCCCGATGCCGCTCACGACGGCGGACGCGGACTGCGTGCTCAACGCGCTCGACGTCGCGCTTCGCGAACAAGCCGGGCTCCGCCCTATTTGAGGATTCTGGCGTCGCTGGCCAGCAGGACGACCGTCAGCGCCACCAGGAGGAATCTCATCAGGCGTCGAGGCGGTCTTCGTACGGTACTTCCTCGCCGTGTTCGAGCCAGCGGCGCAGGATTCGGAGGTAAGCGGCCCAGCAGCAGTTCGAGACGCGGTAGTGTTCGGTGACGCCGGGCCAGCCGGTGTGATGGAAGTTCACCCACGTGCGGTTGCCGTCGGGGCGCAGTTCGAACCCCACGCGCGAGCCGCGCCAATCGTCCGTGGCGTCCGTCATTTCCCACTCGAGCGATCGGCCGGCTTCGACCGAGCGCACAAGTGCCGTCCACTGGTAGCCCGGCCCGAAGTCAAGCCGATACTCGGCGCCGACGACAGGGGATCCGGACGCCGCGCGGGCCCACCAGCGGGCAAGACCAGCATCGGAGGTCATCGCGTCGAAGACCCGGTCGGGCCTCGCGCGGACGGGCAGCGTGTGAAAAATGTCTGCGGTCATCGTCTCGCTCCTGTGCCGGAGTCGAGAATGATACGCGGGGCTGGCTTGCGGGTCGCGGGTAAGATGGCCGCTGCAGGTCGCGGGCTCACTTCACGCCGGGGTGGCGAAACTGGCAGACGCACAGGACTTAAAATCCTGAGGGCTCACAAGGCCCGTGTGGGTTCGACCCCCACCCCCGGCACCAATCTCATCAATCATTGAGAGCGATCCGATCGGCGTCGATCTCGCACGGCGATCGCGACGATCGCGCTCGTCCCGGGGCGCTGAAGGGCGACGCGACGGCCGGATCGGAGACCAGCCGTGACGTCGCCCGCGTGCTAGCGAACAGCGTCGCGCGTCGAGTAGCGTCCGAGCATCATGGGGAAGGCGCGGATGGCGAAGGGCGCCAGCGTCTGATTGCCTTCGAGCACCTGCTTGGCCTTCGAGCCGTCGCCGTACGCGTCAGCCATGTCGGCCTTGTCCGGGCTGATGACGACGCCCTTGAGTTCGAGTCCCGCGAAGAGCCCCTTGCTGCGCGAATACGACAGGATGTGCGCGGCGAGCTTGATGTCGGTGGACGCGCCCGCCTGGCGGCCAACCGGGCCCGCGGCTACGGATGCGTCGCCGCCGAGCGTGAATTCATCGGAGAGCAGGCTGTTCATCCCGCCTGTGTTCATGAAGAGCATCACGAAGTCCGTGGACTGTGCGCCGATCTGGAACCCGATGCTGCCGCCGCCCAGGTTTAAGAACGCTGGCGCGCTCCAGCCGGCGCTCGTTCGGCAGCTCGCGACACCGCGCCCGGCCCGGCCTCCGACGATGAAACCCGCTTTGAGCACGTTCGGGAATACCGCCACGCATTCAGCCTTGTCGAGCAGCCACTGCGGGATCCCCTTGTCGGGGACGTCCATGATTTCCTTGAACACGCGCGCCGCCTTCTCGGACTGACTGACTTCGTCGGTCAGGTCCTTCCTCGTCTGCGCCGCCGCGGGGCTCACCGCGACCGCGGTCAGCAGGCTGGCGGCGATGAGCGCCTTCGTCAGGATTCCAATCGCACGGACGGTCGCGCCTGGGTCGTTCGTCTGCATTCTCATGGCTGTGTACTCCAACGCCCCAAATTAGAGGATCGCGGGCGTTCTTGCTGTGCCGAACGGCACAGGGAGCACGGCCACCTGGTCTCCGGATGGCGCCCGCAGGTCACCGGGCAGGCCCGTGGTGTCCACAACCGGACAGACAGCGCACCGCGGTGCGCCGCATGCTGTCAACGTGAAGTCCCGGTGTGGCCGGGCGTGGCGGCTATCGCCGCTGGCGAGGTCAATTATGGATACCAGCACTCTGCTGATCGTCGTTCTGGTCGTTTTTCTCCTCGGCGGCGGTGGCTGGGGCTATTCGCGCTACCGCCGGAATTAGGGCCCGTGATGAGCATGCCGAATCGGGCCATGCATCTGGCACGGGCAGGTGTCCTGATCGCCCTTGCGTTGATCGCATTCGCCGGCGCCGCGCCCGCGGGCGCTCAGGAGCGCCTGGTGGCGCCGGGCATCGTCTCGATCACGCCGCAGGTGCCGACGCGGAATGCGGCCGCACAACTGCTGACCATCACGGGCAGAGGATTCTCCGCCGGGATCTCGCTGACCGTCGAGGCGCCCGACGGCGGGAAATCGAACTACGACGGTCGTGCGATTCAGGCGCGCGGCGAGAGCACCTTCCAGGTCGCGGTCCTGCTGGCATCGGCAGGCCCGTACTCGCTGACGGTGATGAACACCGACGGGGCGAGATCGCCGCCGTTCGTGCTCCAGATCCGTCCGACGACCGGGGCGCCAAGAATCGACCGCGTGCGGCCCGATCAACTCACGAAGGATTCGCAGCCACGCGTGCTGACGGTCAGCGGTGACGGTTTCGCGCAGGGACAGAAGGTGTACCTGACCGATCCGATAGGTACGGTGTACCTGATCACGGGCTCGGCAATTGCGTCGCTGTCGCAAACCTCATTCGACATTTCAGTGACGATCGCGATGACGGGTGACTACTCGCTGTTGGTGATCAATCCATCGGGCGAGTCGTCCAACAACATGACGATCACCGTCGTGATGCCCCGCTAGCACCCGCTCGATCTGCGAGCGCCAGATCGCCTTGGCGACACGCGCGACCGCAGTGTGCAATTTGAGACAGCGCCCATCGACTCGTCCCCGATATCGTCGCCGATGAATGACCGACGAAGCTCACCTCGCCAGGCTCGCCCTCCATATCGAGCGGGCCGTAGGCGTTCAGATCCATCTACGGGGACTACTGGCTGCCGCACGCGCCACCGTCGCAGGCTACCGTCTGGATGTGCGGGTGCTCAAGGCTCGGATGGCCCGCCGACGTCCCGGGCTGAGACGACGCTGATGACATCGAACCCACCAGGCAAGAGACGGACGTCCTCCGTACGGGCCCTCCACAAGGCACCGACCGGAATCCCGGGGCTGGACGAGGTCACCGGCGGAGGTCTGCCGGCCGGCCGCCCCACCCTGGTCAGCGGCGGCGCCGGTTCGGGCAAGACGCTGTTCGCGCTGGAGTTCCTGGTGCGCGGCGCCACGCAGTTCAACGAACCCGGCGTCTTCATGTCGTTCGAGGAAACAATTCCGGACCTCGCCATCAACGCCGCGTCGCTCGGGTTCGACCTGAACCGGCTGGTCGCCGAAAAGAAGCTGTTCCTGGACCACGTCTCCATCTCGCGTAGCGAGATCGCGGAAACCGGCGAGTTCGACCTCGAGGGTCTGTTCATCCGCATTGCCGACGCGGTCGGAAGGGTCGGCGCCAAGCGCGTCGTCCTCGACACCATCGAGGCGCTTTTCGCGGAGCTGCCCAACCCTGGAATCCTGCGTTCAGAAATCCGCCGCCTGTTTGGCTGGCTGAAGCAACAGGGACTCACGACGGTCATCACCGCAGAGCGGGATCGACCGGACAAGCTGACGCGGCACGGCATCGAGGAGTTCGTCTCGGACTGCGTGATTGTGCTCGATCACCGCATCCGGGATGAGATTTCGACCAGACGGCTGCGCATCGTCAAGTACCGGGGATCCACGCACGGCACCAACGAGTATCCATTTCTCATCGATGAGCACGGCATCTCGGTCCTGCCAATCTCTTCGCTGGGCCTGGATCACGCGGCGTCGGCCGAACGCGTTTCGACGGGCATCGACCGCCTCGACGGCATGATGGGTGGCAAAGGCTACTACCGCGGGAGCAGCATCCTGATGTCCGGCACGTCCGGCACGGGCAAGACCAGCGTGTCCGCTCACTTCGTGGATGCCGCGTGCCGTCGCGGCGAGCGCTGCCTCTACTTCGCATTCGAGGAATCACCCCAACAGATCGTTCGCAACATGCGCTCGATCGGCATCGACCTCGAACCGTGGCTCCGTAAAGGCCTGCTGCAGTTCTGGGCTGCGCGCCCCACGTACGGCGGGATCGAGGACGTGCTGTTGGTGAGCCACAAACACGTCAACCGCTTCAAGCCCTCCATCGTCGTCGTTGACCCGATCACCAATCTGCTCACGGTCAGCACCCTCGGCGAAGTGCGGTCGATGCTGACGCGGCTGGTCGATTTTTTGAAGACGCGTCAGGTCACGTCGGTTTTCACCAGCCTGACCGCTCCAGGCGGGTCACTCGAGGCGAGCGAGGCGGACGTCTCGTCCCTCATGGACACCTGGCTGCTGCTGAAGTCGATTGAAGTGGGGGGCGAGCGCAACCGCGCGCTTTACGTTCTGAAGTCGCGCGGCATGGAGCACTCCAACCAGATTCGCGAGTTCCTGCTCACCAATCACGGTCTCCGCATGCTCGACGTGTACCTGGGACCTGAGGGCGTGCTGACCGGTTCGGCCCGGGTGTCCCAGGAGGGCCGCGAGAGGGCCGCGGGCACGTCCCGCCGGCAGGAACGGGAGGGCCGCAAGCGGGAGTTGTCTCGGAAGGCACGGATCTTTGAAGCGCGAATGGCCATGCTACGCGCCGAGTTTGAAATGGACGAAGAAACGATTCAGCAGAGCATCTCCAAGTCGACCCTGCTCGACCAGGAACTGTTGCAGGACCGCGGCCAGATGGTGCGCAGCCGGGAAGCGGATGCGGCTGCCGATTCCAACGGGTCGGGCGCGCCCGTCCGCCGGAAACGGTAAATGGCGAAAGCCAAGCCGGCATCTCGCGCCCGATCTCGCGCACCGAAACCCCTGCCGCCAAGATTCTTCAAGCTACGGCTCTTCGTGGCTGGCCAGACGCCGAAATCGAGCCGTGCCCTCGAGAACCTCAAGGTGTTGTGCGAACAGCGTCTGAAAGACCGCTACGAGATTGAAGTGGTCGATCTGCTCGAGCATCCGCACATGGCGCGCGGCAATCAGATCGTGGCCGTGCCGACGCTGGAAATACAGCTTCCGCAGGAAGTCCGCAAGATCATCGGCGACCTTTCCAACACCGATCGGGTGCTGGTGGGCCTGGACCTGCAGGAGATCGACTGATGGCCACGTCCAGTTCCCGACAGGGACACTACGTCCTGCGGGCGAAGGCATGACCGTGGGCTTGCGCGCCAGCTCGCAGGAGTTCGTCACCGGGCCGGTCGGGAACGCCGTGCCTGTCATCTGGGACGCGCTGCTCGCCGGGATCTCGACTGGGAAGATCGTGGTGCAATTTGGTCCGGACGAGCAGGTGTTCGCGCAGGGTCAGCCGGCCGATTCGGTGTGCTTTCTGCTCGAAGGCAAGGTCAAGCTCGCGGTGTCGTCGCACGACGGCAAGGAGGCCATCGTCGCCTCGCTCGGACGCGGGGAGTTCTTCGGTGAAGGATGCCTGTCTGGTCAGACGTCGCGGATGGCCACGGCAGTGGCCGTAGGCCCGTCCAGGGTGTGCAAAGTCGAGAAAGCCGTGCTGGCGCGACTGATGCGCGGCGAACCACGGCTCGCCGAAGCCATGGTGGCGCACTTGCTCACGCGCATCATCCGCTACGAAGCCGACCTCGTGGATCAATTGTTCAATCCCAGCGAAAAGCGTCTGGCGCGATTGCTTCTTCTGCTGTCGCATTTCGGCAGGGACAGCCAGTCGGAGACAGTGGTCGCCGGTGTCCATCAGGAACACCTGGCGCAGATGGTCGGCACCACCCGGTCGCGGATCAACCTGTTC
>CAZJTG010000136.1:0-10396 GCA_964548865.1 uncultured Solibacteraceae bacterium | reverse complement strand
CATCCTCGTCGTCGTCATCGCCATCAACCTCGAGGGGCTCGAGGCTCATGACCCGGAGGCCGCTGCCGCAGGCGTCGCAGTTCCACGGATCCCCGACTTCCATTTCCTCGAGGTCGTCCGGGTCCACGTCGATTTCGGCATCACATTCCGGGCAGGTCGCCATACACTCTCCTCCGCGTCGCTCGGGTCGATTATAGCGACGGACCCCCTCATGTCTGTCAAGACGATCCTCGTCGCACACCGATCGCTCGCCGTTCGTGACCGGTTTGCCGCCGCGCTGTCGGACGCGCAGCAGGCCTGTCTGGTCGCCGGCACGGCGGCCGCCGTCCGCGCGGCGCTCACGCGCGAGCGGACACCCGTCAGTCTCGTGCTGCTCGACCTGGGCCTTGCGGGTGACGGCGACGCGCTGGCGCTCGTGGCCGAGGTGCGTGGTCTCTCCGGCCGTCCCATCCCCGTCGTGGTGTTCGCGGGATCGGTAGGGTCCGGGGAACAGATCGCCGGGCTCGGCGCGGCCGGAGTGTCAGGCTTCCTCAACGAACACGCCGACGGGCCACAGATTCTCCCGGCGCTCGCGCCACACCTGTTTCCGGACAATTTCAACCGGCGCGCGAGCGCCAGGACCCAGGTCGCTCTGCCGGTGAGGTTTCGCGCCGGTCAGACGATCGCCCAGTCGCACACCCGCGACATCGGGCGCGGCGGCATCGGCATCCAGACGATGGACCCGCTGCCGGCGGGAACACCGGTGACGTTCACCGTGCGGCTGCCAGGGCCCAGCGCGGAGATTTCGGCGTCCGGCCTGGTCATCTGGACCGATCGCCGGCTCGGCATGGGAGTGCAGTTCGAACGGCTGGCGCCGGAACTGCAGGCCCAGCTCGACGGGTTCCTGCGACGGACCTGAGCGGTCACCTCGCGCGCAGCAGCCGGAGGCTGTTTGCCGTCACGAGCAGCGACGCGCCCGTGTCGGCCACGATCGCCATCCACATCGTGGCCAGGCCGGCGGCCGCGAGAACGACGAAGGCGAGTTTCAGCGCAAGAGCGATGGTCACGTTCTGGCGGATGTTGGCGAGCGCCCTCCGGCCCAGGTCGAGCGCGAACGGCAGCTTCGACAGGTCGTCGGACATGAGGACGACGTCGGCGGTTTCGAGGGCGACATCCGTCCCGGCGGCACCCATCGCAATGCCGACGTCGGCGGCGGCGAGCGCGGGGGCGTCATTGATGCCATCGCCGACCATCGCGACCGCACCGTACCGGGCGCGCAGCGCCTGGATGGCCTCGACCTTCTGTGCCGGCAGCAGTTCGGCATGCGCTTCGTCGAGGCCGGCGCCGGCGCGGGCGCGATCGGCGCTCGCGCGCACGTCGCCGGTGAGCAACACGACACGATCGACGCCGATGTCGCGCAGCCCCGCGACCGCGGTCCGGCCGTCGGTGCGCATGTGGTCGGCGAGGCCGATGACGCCGAGCGGCGCGCCGCGGTGACCGACCAGGACCGCCGTCGCGCCGCCCTTCTCCACTTCGTCCACGCGCGCGTGAAGTTCGGGCGTGCACAGGCGGCGATCCTCGAAGAGCCGGTGGCTGCCGACAATCGCCGGCGCCTCCGCGACGGTAGCCTCGGCGCCGAGCCCGGGCAGGGCGCGGAAACCGCGGTCGACCGGGACGTCGAGCCCGGCCACCCGCGCGCGATGCACGATCGCGCGGCCGATCGGGTGCTCCGACCGGGACTCGAGCGCCGCCGCGACGGCAAGCACGCTCTCGGCGGACGTGCCGTCCAGCCCGAGCACGTCGGTCACCGTGATGTGTCCGTGCGTGAGGGTGCCGGTCTTGTCGAACGCCACCGATCGGATGCCGCCGAGCCGCTCGAGGTGCGCGCCGCCCTTGATGAGCACGCCGGCGCGCGCGGCCGCCGTGAGGGCCGAGACGATCGCGACCGGCGTCGAGATCACGAGCGCGCACGGACAGGCCACGACCAGGAGCGCCAGAGCGCGGTAGGTCCACGTGCCGAAACCGGCGGACCAGCCGGCAACGCCATGCGTGACGAGGGGCCCGACCGCGACGAGCAGCAGCGCCAGCACGACGACGGCGGGCGTGTATCGCCGCGCAAACCGATCGACGAACGTCTGTACCGGTGCACGCTGGCGCTGGGCATGCTCGACGAGATGGATGATCCGCGCGATCGTGCTGTCGGACGCGCGGCGCGACGCGCGCACATCGATGGCGCCGGTGCCGTTGATCGTCCCGGCAAAGACCGGATCGCCGGGCCCTTTCTCGATCGGCCGCGACTCTCCCGTGACCGGCGACTCGTCGAACGCGGACTCCCCGGAGAGGATGATGCCGTCCACGGGCAGCCGATCGCCCGGCTTCAGCATGAGGACGTCATCGACGCGGACCTCCGCCGCGGGGATTTCCTCGCTGCCGCTCCCGCGCCGGACGAGCGCCATGGACGGCGCGACGGCCATCAGCGACCGGATCGCCTGACGCGCGCGCTCCATGCTGATGATCTCGAGCTGCTGCGCGACGCCGAACAGCCACACGACGGTGGCGGCTTCGAACCACTCGCCAAGCGCTCCCGCGCCGGCGACAGCGATCACCATCAGGACGTTGATATCGAGCGCGCGCCTGCGGACGCTGCCCCAGGCCCGGCGCGCGGGCCCGGGAAGGCACAGCGCGATCGTCAGCAGGTACGCGGGCAGCGCGGCCGCTGGAATTTCCAGCCAGCCAGAAACGCCGCCGAGGCCCAGGGCGACACCGGTGGCCCCGAGGAGCCACAAGTCGCGGGCGTGCTGGACGAACACGTTCACCGGCGGTGCCGGGGCCACGGTTTGAGACTGATCGGGCGCGCAGCAGGCGCCGCTCATCGAGTCTCCTCGTCCACGTGCCTGCGCGTGTCGTGCAGGAGACCGACCACGTGATGGTCGTCGAGGGAATAGAAGGCCATGCGTCCGGCCCGGCGCACCCGCACCAGGCGCGCCGCGCGCAGCAGCCTGAGCTGATGTGAGACGGCCGACTCGGACATCCCCACCAGGGTCGCCAGGTCGCAGACGCAGCGCTGGCCGTGCGAGAGCGCATCCACGATCCGGACGCGAGTGGGATCGCCCAGCAGCCTGAAGACCTGGGCGACGAGCTCCACCGAGCGGCCGCCCAGCAGCCGGGATCGAACGTCAGAGAGGACGGCCGGGTCCGCCGCGTGCGACTCGGCGCAGGCATCGGGGTCCACGGCGAATCCCGGCGGGGAGATCTTGGTTGTGGCCACAATGAATGAATATATGAACATGTATTCATATGTCAAGCGCCCGGGAACCGGTTTATCGAAGAAGCGGGTTCCTGGCGCGCGTGGCGGCGATTGACACTTTTTGGTCGCAGAAACTACGATGCCGGTTCGGTCCGCGATCTGATCGGCAACCTTACAGCGCGAACGACGGAGTATCAGTAATGATCGAGGTCCAGCACCTCACCAAACGCTACGGCCGGTTCACCGCCGTAGACGATGTCAGTTTCCGAGTCGAGAAGGGCGAGATTCTGGGCTTTCTGGGCCCTAACGGCGCGGGCAAGACCAGCACGATGCGCGTCATCACCGGCTACATGCCGCCCTCAGAAGGCAAGGCCGTGGTCGCGGGTTTCGACGTCTTCACCCATCCCATCGAGGCGAAGAAGCGCACCGGCTATCTGCCCGAGACGCCGCCGCTCTACCCCGACATGACCGTGCGCGAGTACCTGACGTTCGCTGCCCGGATCAAAGCCGGCGAGCTCAGCACGAACGACCGCAAAACCCGCGTCGACGAGGTCATGAAGAAGACCCATGTGGACGACATGGCCAACCGCCAGTGCGGGAAGCTCTCGAAGGGCTACCGCCAGCGCGTGGGACTCGCGCAGGCCTTGATTCACGATCCCGAGGTGCTCGTGCTCGACGAGCCGACCGCCGGCCTCGATCCGAAGCAGATCACGGAAACGCGGGAACTGATTCGCGGCCTCGCGGGCAACCACACCATCGTGCTGTCGACCCATATCCTTCCCGAAGTCGCCCAGACCTGCCGGCGCGTCGTCATCATCAACAAGGGCAAGGTCGTCGCGATCGACTCGCCGGAAAACCTGACGCACGAGCTGAAGGGGGCGTCGGCCCTCTACGTCCAGGTGGGCAGCACGCAGGATGCGACGTCGATGCTCTCGGGCATCCCCGGCGTGCGCGCGGTGACGATCGCGGATCGCCACGACGAATTCACGGGATATGAAATCGAGTCCGAGCCCCACAAGGACATCCGCACGGAAGTCGCGCGGGCAGTCGTGAACGGGGGTCTCGGCTTGCTGGAGCTTCGCCCGATGCGCATGAGTCTCGAAGAGATCTTCCTGCAGCTCACCACCGAGGATCAGCCGGCCGCGCCGGCACCCGAGGCCGGGCGAGCGGTCAGCCAGGAGGCCGCCAATGGCTAGCAGCTTCCGAAACATCCGGGCCATCGCCGGAAAGGAGTTGCGCAGCTTCTACTCCTCGCCCATCGCCTGGGTGATGCTGGGCCTGTTTGCCGCCATCTTCGGCTGGTTCTTCAGCTCCGCGCTCACCTACTTCGCCAATGCGGCGATGCGCAGCCAGTTCGGCGGCGGGCCGCAGCGCATGAACGTGAATCTGGAGATGATCCGGCCGCTCCTCAGCAACACCACGGTCCTGATCCTCTTCCTGCTTCCGATGATCACGATGCGCACGTACTCGGAGGAGAAGCGGTCGGGCACGATCGAGCTGCTCCTCACCTCGCCGCTCAAGGACATCGAGATCATCCTGGGCAAGTTCCTCGGCGCGATGGGCATGTATCTCGGGATGCTCGCGGTCACGCTGGCCTACATGAGCATCCTCTTCCTGGCCGGCAATCCGGCGATCAAGCCGGTGCTGTCCGGCTATCTCGGACTCGTGCTCTTCGGGGGCGGGTTCATCGCGATGGGCCTGTTCATCTCGAGCCTCACGAGCAACCAGATGGTGGCCGGCGCCGCGAGCTTCGTGGTGTTCCTCCTGCTCTGGGTCGTGAGCTGGCTCGGCGAGAGCATGGGCCCGACGATGGCGAGCATCCTGTCGTACCTGTCGATCACCGAGCACTTCGATGACTTCGGAAAAGGCATCATCGACACGAAGCACGTGGTGTTCTATTTGAGCTTTATCGCTTTCGGTCTGTTCCTCGCGACGAAGTCCGTGGACAGCGATCGGTGGAGGGGCTGACCGTGAAACGCGCGATCGCAATCCTCGGCTGGCTGGGACTCGGGCTCGTCCTGGCCGCGCTCGTTCTCAGAATCTGGAAGCCCGAAGAGTTCAACACGATCCGGATGCTCGCCTGGTCCGGCCTCGTGATCACCATCATCTACGCGCTCACGCAGTGGCGCGACATCGGGCGGTCGTTCGACGGCCGTCAGGCGAAGTACGGATCGCTCGCCCTCGGCAGCATCCTGGTGTTCGTCGGCATTCTGGTGGCCGTGAACTGGATCGCCAGCCGTCAGAACAAACGCTGGGACCTGACCGAATCGAAGCAGTTCTCGCTCTCGGACCAGACCCGGCAGATTCTGACGAATCTCAGGGCGCCGCTGAGCGTGCACGTCTTCTACGCCGGCATGGACTCCGACCGGCAGTACCGGGATCGGTTCACGGAGTACCAGTACCTCTCCAAACAGATCAGCGTCGAGTACGTCAACGGCGACAACAAGCCGACGCTGGCCGAGAAGTTCGAGATTACGGCCTATCCGACGATCGTCTTCGAGTACCAGGGCAAGACGCAGCGCGCCACCAGCGGCGACGAGCAGGCGATTACCAACGCGCTGAAGAAGCTGCTCGAAGGCAAGACGAAGAAGGCGTACTTCATCCAGGGCCACGGCGAGCGCGATCCGGACGACCAGAGCACGGCCCGGGGCTACAAGGGCGCGAGCGCGGGGCTCGTGGACGAGAACTTCGAGGTCGCCAAGCTGACGCTCGCGCAGGCGGGCTCGATTCCGGCAGATGCGACGGTGCTCATCGTCGCGGGCCCGACCCTCGATCTGCTGCCGAAGGAGACCGAGCAGATCACCGAATACCTCAAGAACGGCGGCAAGCTCCTGCTCATGATCGATCCGCCGGAGAAGGGCGGCACCGTCCAGCCCGCCAGCCTGATCGCGCTCGCGAAGTCCTGGGGCATCGAGGTCGGCGACAACATCATCGTGGACCCGCAAGGCCAGGCGCTCGGCGCGGACGCGTCGGTGCCGATCGGCATGCCGACGCAGCACCAGATTTCGGCAAAGCTGCGCGGCACCGCGATGGCGTTCTCCGTCGCGCGCTCGGTCGCGCCGGTCGAGGGCGGCACGGACGGCAAGTTCGCGCAGACGATCACGGAATCCGGTCAGGCGAGCTGGGCGGAGTCGGACGTGAAGGGCCTGTACGCGACGCAGCGCCCGACCAAGGACACCGACAAGGGCGACAAGGCCGGCCCGATCGCGCTCGGCGCCGCGGTGTCGGCGCCGGCCGCCGGACCTCCGGCCACTCCCCCGGCCGCGGACAAGCCGGCCACCGACAAGCCCGAGGACGCGCCGAAGGCCGAGTCGCGTCTCGTGGTCTACGGCGACAGCGACTTCGCGTCGAATCGATGGGTCAACCAGCTCGGCAACGGCAACCTGTTCCTGAACACCGTGAACTGGCTGGCGCAGCAGGAAGACCTGATTGCGATCCGGCCGCGCGATCCGGAAGACCGGCGAATCGAGCTGACGCAGGGCCAGGCCAATTCGATTCTCTGGCTGACGATCCTGATCATCCCGGGCCTGCTCTTCGCAAACGCCGTGCGAGTGTACTGGAAGAGACGGTAGGACAGGGCAAAGGGCAAAGGGCAAAGGGGTTATGCGTGGACGTTCGTTCCTGATTCTGCTTCTCGTCGGCCTCGGACTCGGCGCGTACATCTATTTCGTCGAGATGAAGCGCGATCCGGCGGCGGACGCGACGGCAAAGAAGGACAAGGTCTTCACCACCGATTCCTCGACCTTCGACGAGATCGAGATTCGCGCCGCCGCCGGCGACGTCACCTCGCTCAAGAAGGTCAACGGTCTCTGGGAGATCGTCAGGCCCGAACCGCTGACGGCCGACTCAAGCGAGATCGGCTCGGTCCTGAGCACGCTCGATACGCTCGAAATCCAGCGGGTCATCGACGAGAACCCGGGCGACCCCAAGGAGTTCGGCCTCGCCCCCGCGCGCATCAGCATCGCCTTCAAAGCCGCGGGCGACGCCGCGATGAAGCGGCTCGAGATCGGCCGCAAAACGCCGACGGGCAGCGACCTGTACGCCCGCGTCGAGGGCCAGCCGCGCGTGTTCCTGATCAGCGCGTACCTCGAGGACTCGCTGAACAAGACCACGTTCGGCCTGCGCGACAAGACCGCGCTCAAGTTCGACCGCGACGGCGCCGATGCGCTCACGATCGACGTGCCTGGCTCGCCGACCGTCGCCTTCACGAAGAAGGGCTCCGACTGGCGCTTCACGAAACCCTACGACGCGAAGGCCGATTTCAGCGGTGTCGATGGCCTCGTGAGCAGGATTTCGTCGCTCAAGATGACGGCCATCGAGGCGGCCGACGGTTCCGCGAATCTGAAGAAGTACGGCCTCGACAAGCCCCAGGCCGTGGCCACCATCGGCGTGGGTTCGACGCAGGCCCGGCTCGCCATCGGCGCAAAGAAGGAGGACGGCGTGCTGTACGCGCGGGACCTCTCGCGCCCGATGGTCTTCACCGTGGACGCCACGCTGCTCGACGACTTCAAGAAGAAGCCCGAGGATCTTCGCAAGAAGGATGTGTTCGAATTCAGGTCCTACAATTCGTTGAGCCTGGACGTCACGGTGGGCGGCAGGACATTCACGCTCACCAAGCAGAAGGCGCCGGCGCCGGCCGACGCGTCCGCGCCGCCTGCGCCGGACGTGTGGAAGCTGACGGCCCCGGAGACCAGGGACGTCGACCAGACGAAGATCACGGATTTCCTCACGACCATGTCGAACTTGAAGGCGGAGTCATTCGCGACGGCCGCCCTTGCCTCGGGCGAGGAATTCGTGCTCACCGCGCGGTTCGGCGACGAAAAGACGCCGACAGCGGAAACGGTCCGCTTCCGCAAGTCGGGCCAGGTCGTCCACGCGACGCTCGCGGGCGAGTCGAGCGCGCTCGTCGTGAGCACGGCGGAATTCGATCGCGCGCTTGCCCTCATCAAGGAACTGACAGGCGTCAAGTGAAGCGGGTCGCGCTGGCGGCTGTCCTGGTGAGTGCGCTCGGCCTTGGTCCAGGTGCCTCGCACCAGCCACTCCGAACTTACGCGGCACGCGCTCAGCACTCCGCACTAGCCACCGAACTCGACGCCGTTCTCGCCGACCCTGTCGTCGCCCGCGCCCTCGTCGGCGTGCGGATCGAATCCCTGCGCACCGGCGAAGTCCTGTTCCAGCGCAACAGCAACAAGCTCGTCGTGCCCGCGTCGAACATGAAGCTGCTGACGATGGCGGTGGCGGCGGAGAGGCTGGGCTGGCAGCACCGCTTCGAGACGAAGCTCGAAGCGCTGGGAACGATCGCCGACGGTGTGCTGTCGGGAGACCTCATTGTGACCGGCAGCGGCGATCCGTCGATCATTTCGCCGGACGGCGGCCATCCCGCGCTGTTCCTCGAATGGGCCGACGCGCTGAAGCAGGCCGGCATCAGGCGCGTGAACGGCCTCATCATCGGCGACGACAACGCGTTCGACGACGTCGGCATCGGCGCGGGATGGGCGTGGGACTACCTCGCAGACGACTACGCCGCGCCGTCCGGCGCGCTGAGCTACAACGAGAACGTCCTCAGCGTCCGGGTGACGCCGGGCAGCGCCGAGGGTGCGCCAGCGACGATCGCCACGGCCCCCTTCGGCCACCGGTTCGCGATCGTCAACCGGACGACGACCGGCCCGGCAGGCTCGAGCGCATCGGTGTCCGCCGATCGGATGCCGGGCAGCCGCGAACTCGTGATCAGCGGTCGGGTGCCTGCGGGCGGGACCGGTGCGTCGGTGACGACGACCATCGATAACCCGACGGCGTTCTTTGTGGAGGCGCTTCGACTTGCGCTCGCCGACCGCGGCGTTGTCGTCGGCGGCGGTGCGACGGACATCGACGACGTGGAGGCGCCGGGGGCGACAGGCCCGCGACGACTCATGGCCTCCCGGGAGTCGGCGCCGCTGTCCGCGCTCGGCGCGAACTTCCTCAAGGTCAGCCAGAACTTCTACGGCGAGATGTTCCTCAAGACGATCGGCCGCACGCCCGAGCGCGCGGGCACGGCCGCGGCCGGCCGGCAGGTCGTGCGCGAGACGCTTGCCGGCTGGGGTATCCCCTCCGACTCATTCGTGATGAGCGATGGATCGGGCCTCTCGCGCTACGACTACGTGACGGCGGACACGATCGTCACCATCCTCAAGCACGTCTGGAACAACGAGAAGCTGCGTGGACCGTTTCTCGCCGCGCTTCCCACGAGCGCGTACGACGGCACCCTGCGGACGCGGATGCGCGAGACGCCGCTTGCCGGCCGCGTCCAGGCCAAGACCGGCACAATCTCCAACATGCGCGCGCTCTCGGGCTTTCTCACGACCGACTCCGGCGAGCGCATCGTCTTCTCGATCATCGTGAATCACTTCACGGCGGCGAACGCGCAGATTGACGCTGTGGCGGAGAGGCTGTTGCTCCGGCTGGTTGGGCGATAAGCGTCCGGGCCGATCCCGTGCCTACTTCCCGCCCTTCTTCGCGAGCTGACGGTAGTACTCCTGAATCAGCGTCCGGAACGACTCAGGGATGTCTTCAGACCCCGAGAGGAAGAGCTGTTCGTTCGACGTGTCCACGCGCTTCCTGATCGCGAAGTCGAGCGCCTTGAACTTCTCGACCGCGGCGGCATAGAGATCCTGCAGGCCCTTCGGTGGTTCCTTGCTGCTGCCGAGCGCCTGCAACGCCTTCACAACGTCGTCCACCGGCGTGAGATCCTTCGGCGCGATACCGGCTTGCTGGAGCTGCCGCCTGAGATCGGCGGCGTCGGTCGCCAGCTGCCGGGCCTGGTTCGCGACCTGGCGCCAGTCCTGACCACCGCTGCCCGGACGCGCGTCGCCGGGACCGCCCATCTCCGTGGCGTTCGTCGGACGGTTCCCCTGTCCGGGCCGCTGGCCCTGTTGGCCTTGCTGGCCCTGCTGACCCTGTTGCCCCTGGCCGTCGCGGCCACCCTGGCCCTGCTGACCTTGCTGTCCCTGACCCTGCTGGCCCTGCTGACCTTGCCCCTGCTGGCCCTGCTGGCCCTGCTGCCCCTGGCCCTGCTGGCCTTGCTGCCCCTGGCCCTGCTGCCCCTGACCCTGCTGGCCCTGCTGCCCCTGACCCTGCTGGCCCTGCTGCCCCTGGCCCTGCTGGCCTTGCTGTCCCTGACCCTGCTGGCCCTGC
>CAZJTG010000135.1:3316-10444 GCA_964548865.1 uncultured Solibacteraceae bacterium | reverse complement strand
GTCAAGGGCGACTCCATGATCGATGAACAGATTCGCGACGGCGACTTCGTCATCGTCGAGGACCGCAAGACGGCCGACAACGGCGAGATGGTGATCGCGCTCGTCGGCGGCACGGACGTGACCTTGAAGAAGTTCTACCGTGAAGCCGGCCGCATCCGACTTCAGCCCGCGAATCCGGCCATGCAGCCCATGCATTTCGACCCGTCGCAAATTCAGATCCAGGGCGTCGTCGTCGGCGTCATGAGAAGATACTGACGTCATGTCGAAGCAAATCAATTTCACGATCGTCCCGGACGAGCCGGGCGATGCGGCCCGCCCTGTCCGCGAGTACGCCAACTTCTGTGCCGTCGCGCATACCCCGTTCGACCTGACCCTCACGTTCTGCGACGTGCAGCCGCTCACCGAGCAGGATGTCCGGCAGGCCGAAGCGTCGCAGGTCGTCAGGGCGCCGATCGTCGCTCGCATCGCGGTCCCGTTCTCGGTCGTGCCCGGACTCATCACGGCGCTCCAGGAACAGCTCAAGTCGTTTCAGGACTCGACGGCTGCGCAGGATCCGAACGCCTGGCCCAAGGGCCCGGTCAACTAGAACATCGCCGTGGCCACCAGACGGCCGGCGACCGCGATTCTCGATCGCCTCCAGACGCAACATCCCAGCGCTTGGACGGAGCTCAACTTCACCAACCCGTTCGAGTTGCTCGTGGCGACCATCCTGTCTGCCCAATGCACCGATGCGCGGGTGAATCAGGTGACGCCTGCCCTGTTCGCGAAGTATCCGACGCCGGCGGCGCTGGCGGCCGCGACACAGGACGCGCTTGAACCGCAGATCCAGCCTACAGGCTTCTTCCGGATGAAGTCCCGGAGCCTGCTCGGCATGTCGCGCGCGCTCGTCGAAAAGCACAACGGCTCCGTGCCGGCCGACATGGACGCGCTCGTGAACCTGCCCGGCGTCGGCCGCAAGACGGCAAACGTCGTGCTCGGACACGCCTTCAAGCTGCCTGGCCTCCCGGTCGATCGGCATGTCCTGCGCGTCGCACACCGCATCGGACTCATCACGACGGCGGACGATGCGGTGAAAGCCGAAGCGCAGCTGGCGAAGCAACTGCCGCCGGCGCGCTGGACGGTGACGTCGGACACCCTCATCCTGCACGGCCGGCGCATTTGCAAGCCGAAGCCGATGTGCGGCCGGTGCGTGATCACAACCGACTGCCGATACTTTGCGAAGTACGCCGGCAAGGCAGGGCCGAGAGGCTCGGGTACCAAAGGCCGGCGCGCGAAATGACACGCGCGGAATTCCAGCAACTCGTCGAAGAAGCCGTCCGGACGATTCCACAGAACTTCCGCGACGCGATGCAGAACATCGCCATCGTGATCGAGGACGAGCCGTCGCTCGAGACGCTCGAGGACGTGGACATCGAGCCGCCCGACACGCTGCTCGGTCTCTATCAGGGCACCCCGCTGCCGGAACGGCAGTGGGCGCACGGCAACGTGCTGCCGGACAAGATCACGCTCTACCAGTGGCCGATTGAGGACGAGAGCGAAGACGTGGACGACCTCATCGTGGCAATTGGCGAGACACTGATTCACGAAATCGGGCACTACTTCGGTCTGTCGGAAGAGGAGATTCAGGAGATCGAGGACAAGTACTGGCACGCCGCCGAATCGGGCTTCACGGGCGACCCGCAATGAGCCAGCCCGTGAGCCGTCCCGGACGCCCAGCGCATCGTCCGCGCAAACGCTTCGGCCAGCACTTCCTGGCCCCTGCGTGGGCGCAGAAGATCGTCGCGGCCATCGCGCCGGCCCCTGGCGACGTGATTCTCGAGATCGGCCCGGGCACCGGCGCGCTCACGACACCGCTCGCGGCGACCGGAGTCCCGGTCCTCGCGGTGGAGGTTGACCGCGACCTGGTTGCCGACCTGGCGCGTCGGGTTCCGCCGAATGTCACCATCGTCAGCGGCGACATCATGACCGTCGATGTCGTCCCCTACCTCTACGGCCTGGGCACCCAGCAATCCCCGGCCGACACCGGACGGCCGCAACCGGTACGGCGCGTGCGCGTGGTCGGCAACCTCCCCTACAACCTCACGAGCCCGATTCTGTTCAGGCTGGCGAAGCTGCAGGAACACCACGGCGTGTTCTTCGACGCCACGCTGATGGTGCAGCGCGAAGTCGCCGATCGGCTGGCGGCCAAGCCGCGCTCGAAGGACTACGGCGTGCTCACGGTGACCATGCAGCTGACCGGGCGGATGGACAAGCTGCTGGACCTGCCTCCGGGCGCGTTCAAACCGGCGCCCAAAGTCTGGTCCTCGGTCATCCGGCTCACGTTCGGGCCACCGGCGGTGCGGATATCGGACCGGCCCCTGTTTGAAAAGGTGGTCAAGGCGGCCTTCGGCCAGCGTCGGAAGACCCTGGCCAACTCCCTCAGGGGACTCGTGACCGAGCCG
The DNA here is from genome assembly GCA_964548865.1 of uncultured Solibacteraceae bacterium. Lineage (GTDB taxonomy): Bacteria > Acidobacteriota > Vicinamibacteria > Vicinamibacterales > SCN-69-37 > DASUGC01. The sequence goes on along the minus strand of CAZJTG010000135.1, from coordinate 8,003 downwards.
AACGACGTACTCCGGGCCGCCGGCATCGACCCGCGCCGCCGGCCCGAGACGCTCAGCCTCGAGGAACTCGCCCGCGTGACCGACGCCTGGGCGGAACGACAAAGGCAGTCTGTGCTATAGTTTGCGCCAGTTTTCCAGCCTGTTTTCCGGGTCTTCCCAGCGACCCAATGGGCCGGGCACTTGAAGGCCGATGACGGCGCACCCGCGCCGCGGCTGACGATCGACGGCAGGTTCCGCCTGCCCGGTCGCCGTGTCCGGAGATCGGAAGTCGCGTAAGCGAACTTCCGGCAAGAAGGACGAACGGCAACGTTGATGCAATCTGCGGGTGTCTCCAGCCGCGTCGCAGTGGACCTTGTTCCGCTCGGCGGGATCGGCGAGTTCGGCATGAACATGCTGCTCGTCGCCTGCGAGGACACCGCTCTGCTCATCGACGCCGGCGTGATGTTCCCCGAACCAGAGCTTTTCGGCGTCGATCTGGTGATTCCAGATCTGTCCACGCTGGACGCCTGGCGGGGACGCATCAAGGCCCTCGTCCTCACCCACGGTCATGAGGACCACATCGGCGCGGTGCCGTACGTGGCCGGTCGCGTCGACGGCCCGATCTACGGATCGCCGTTCACGCTGGCGCTGCTGGAACCCAAGCTGGACGAGCACGGGATCGAGGCCCGCGACCGGCTCACGCCGGTGCGGCCGAGACAACGCGTCGACGTCGGCCCGTTCACCATTGAGTTCATCCGGGTCACGCACAGCATCCCGGACTGCCTGGCGGTGGCGATCCACACGCCGGCCGGCGTGATCCTGCACACGGGAGACTTCAAGATCGACCAGACGCCGCTCGACGGCCAGGGCTTCGACCTGCATCGCTTCGCGGAACTCGGCGCGACGGGCGTGCTGGCGCTCCTGTCCGACAGCACGAATGCGGACCGGCGCGGCGTCACCGGCTCCGAACGCGACGTGGTCGAGGGTTTCGAAGAGATATTCGCCAGCGCCACCGGCAAGCTGCTGGTCACCACGTTCTCCACGAGCATCTACCGCCTCCAGCTGCTCGCCGATCTGGCCGAGCAGTTCGATCGGAAGGTCGCGTTTGTCGGCCGGGGGATGCAGCACAACTCGCAGACGGCCTCGCGCATGGGCCTGCTCAAGCTCCGGACCGGGCTCGAGATTCGCGACTCCGATCTCCGGGACTATGCGCCGGACGAGCTGCTGTGCCTCTGCACCGGTTCTCAGGGCGAGCCCCTGGCCGCCCTTCCCCGCATCGCGATCAATGACCACCGCTATGTGTCGATCGAAAAAGGAGATACGGTCGTGTTTTCCGCGAGGAGCATTCCCGGAAACGAGAAGTCCATCGGCCGGGTGATGAACCACATCGCCCGGCGGGGCGGGACGGTGGTGACCGACGCGGACCGCCACATCCACGTTTCAGGACATGCCAGCGCGGAGGAACAGAAACTCGTGCTGAACCTGGTCAGACCGCGCTACTTCGTGCCGATACATGGGGAATATCGCCAGTTGGCCCGGCATGCCGAAATGGCCGCTATGGTCTGCCCCGATTCGTCGGTCCTGATGCTCGAGGCTGGAGACGTGCTCCGCTTCGACGCGGAGGGCGCCCGTGTCGTGGACCGTCTGCCCGCGGGCCGCGTCTTCATCGACGGCAGCCGCACGGGCGAGATCGGCGACGAGGTCCTGCGCGACCGCCGGCATCTGGCGGGTGACGGCCTCGTCGTGCCGATTGTCGCCATCAACGCCCAGACGGGTGCGCTGGACCAGACGCCCACGGTCATCACCCGCGGCCTGGCCGCGGACGCCCGCCACGAGGCGATGCTCCGCGACGCGCCGCGGATGCTCGAGGAGGCCATCGCCGCGGCGTCGCGTGAGGAGCGGACCGATCCGGGACTGCTGAAAGAGCGTATCCGTCAGGAAATGCAGCGCCTGTTCAAGAAGCGCGCGGGCCGACGGCCCCTGGTGCTGCCCGTCGTCATGGAAGTGTGAGGAGCGTCGTGGCCGATTCTGCCGTATCCCGTCGTCTGAGTGAAATCACCGGTGTGGCGCTGTTTGCCGTCACCCTGCTGTGGCTCATTGCGCTCGTCAGCTACTCGTCCGAGGACCCCGCGTGGTTCTTCAGAAGCCTGTCCGAGGCGTCGCCCCAGAATTTCGCCGGCCGCGTCGGTGCGTTCATCTCGGAAGCGGCGTTCCAGCTCCTGGGCTACGCGGCGTACCTGATTCCGATCACGCTCGGCTACCTGGCCTGGCATTACTTCTGGTGCACGAAGATCGACGCCGGCTACACCAAGCTCGTCGGGATCGCGATGCTGTTCGGCAGCGTGGCCGGCCTGCTCGATCTGGCCGCCCGCCCGTTCGACACGAGCGCGCTGCACTTCCAGACCGGCGGCGTCCTGGGCAACGCCATCGCCAATCTGTCCGCGGCACTGTTCAACAGGACTGGCGCCGCCATTCTTCTCTGCACCGTGCTGGCGTTCTCGGTGCTCCTGTCGACGCAGATGTCACTCGGCGCCGCGTTCACGCGGGCCGCGGTTCGACTGCGCAACCGGCCGTCGCTGTTCGAGCGCTATCGCGAATGGCGTGACGAGCGCGCGCGCGCGCGGGAACGGCGGCTCGTGACCGAAAAGCACCTGAAGAAGGCCGGCAAGGAGAAGGCGCCCGAGATTGCCAGCAAGGCGGCTGAGGCCGCCGAGAAGCTCCGATCCGCCCGGTCGCGGCCGTCGTCCGACGAGGACGACGAGACCGTCGCGCCGCCCGCGCCCGGACCGGCCGCGCCGGCCATTCGACGGCAGGCGCCGGTGCCGCAGCCCCTGCCGCTCGAACACGACGAGACAGCCAGAGCGCCCGTGGAGCGCAAGAAGGGCGGCTACGTCCTGCCGCCGGTTACGCTGCTCGACGCCGCCAAGGATCAGCGGAAGATCGACGAGCGGGATCTGATGGACGCGGCGCGGCTGCTCGAGGAAAAGTGCCGTGAGTTCTCCGTCGAAGGCACCGTCGTCCAGATCCACCCGGGCCCGGTCGTCACGACGTATGAATTCAAGCCCGACGCGGGCGTGAAATACAGCCGCATCACGGGCCTGGCCGACGATCTCTGCCTCGCCATGAAGGCCGAGTCGATCCTGATCGATCGCATTCCAGGCAAGTCCACCGTCGGCATTCAGATCCCGAATCCGCACCGCGAGGCCATTACGCTGCGCGAGCTGCTCGAGGCCGACGTCTTCCTCCGTTCACACTCCAAGCTCACGATGGCGCTGGGCAAGACGATCCACGGGGAGCCCTTCGTCAGCGACATGTCCACGATGCCGCACCTCCTGATCGCCGGATCGACGGGCGCGGGCAAGTCGGTGAGCGTCAACGCCATGGTCAGCAGCATCCTGTTCCGGTGCACGGCCGACGATGTGCGCTTCATCATGATCGACCCGAAGCGGCTGGAACTCGGCATGTATGAGGACATCCCTCACCTGCTCACGCCCGTCGTCGTGGACCCCAAGCAGGCCGCCAACGCGCTCCGCTGGGGCGTCCGCGAGATGGAGGAGCGGTACAAGACGCTCGCGGCGCACGGCGTGCGCAACATCGACCAGTACAACCGCAACGTCAAGGCCGCGATCGCCGAGGGCGGCAAAGCCGAGGACGGATCCGACCTGAAGACCATGCCCTACATCGTGGTCATCATCGACGAGTTGGCCGACCTCATGATGGCCGCGGGCCGGGAGGTCGAGGAGTCGATCGCCCGCATCGCGCAGATGGCGCGCGCTGTAGGCATCCATCTGATTCTGGCAACGCAGCGGCCCTCCGTGGATGTCATTACCGGCCTCATCAAGGCCAACCTGCCCGCACGCATCGCGTTCCGCGTGGCGTCGAAGATTGACTCGCGCACGATTCTGGACGGCAACGGCGCCGAGCAGCTGCTGGGCAAGGGCGACATGCTGTACCTGCCGCCGGCCTCGTCGCGCTTCGTCCGCATCCACGGGCCCTACATTTCCGAGCAGGAGACGGCGCGCCTCTGCAGCTTTCTGAGGAAGCAGGGCAAGCCGGTGTACGACCGCACGATCACCCTCGAGGAGAAGGCAGGTCCGGACAAGCTGGAGTTCGAGAAGGACGACCTGTACGACGAGGCGGCGCGTATCGTCGTCTCGAGCGGCCAGGCGTCGATTTCCTACCTGCAGCGGCGGCTGCGGATCGGGTTCAGCCGCGCCGCGCGTCTCATCGACATGATGGAGATGGACGGCGTGGTCTCCCCTGCCGCCGGCGGCAAGCGCGAAGTCCTGGTGGATCAGAACTACTTTGCCGAAGTCGATGCCCAGTTGAAGTGACTTATGCGACAACAGCCATCGCTTGCTCGACGGCCCGCACGCCTGGTGATCGCCACGGTCATCGGCACCGTACTCCTGATCGTTCCGGGCGTCGCGCGCGCCCAGTCCGCCGCGCTCGCCTTTGAACGGGCCGCGCAGCAGGAGCGCACCGCGCTCGCCCTGTCCCCACTGAACGCCGAAGCCCTGCGCAAGGCGGCTCTCGCGTACGAGGCAATCGCCTACCGGTATCCGACGAGCGGCTACTCGGACAACGCACTCTGGCTCTCGGCGGGCCTGTTCGAGCGGGTGTATGGTGCGAGCGGGCTCGACCGCGACCGCAATGCCGCGACGAAGAACCTCAAGTGGCTGGCGCGGGAGTACCCGTCGAGCCCACT
>CAZJTG010000135.1:0-3306 GCA_964548865.1 uncultured Solibacteraceae bacterium | reverse complement strand
GGCGCTCGGGACGGCGACCGCGGCGGCCACCGCACCGCCGCAGCCGCCTCCGCCTTCGCTGGACACGGTTGCGATCCAGAACGTCTCCATCACGTCATCGGCACGCGGTGACCAGATCACGATCGAGCTCTCCGGTGAGACATCCTTCACGGGAGAGCGCGTTTCGAATCCCGACCGGGTCTTCTTCGATTTCTCGAATGCCTCCACGGCCGCCGCAGCGGCCGCGAAGATCCGGCAGCTCCGTTCGCCGCTGATCAAGGCCGTTCGCGTGGGGGTCCCCACCAGGGGCATCGCCCGGGTCGTGCTCGAACTGGCGGACGAGCCGCGATACAGCAGCTATCCGCTCTACAGTCCGTTCCGCCTGGTCGTCGATGTCGAATCCACGGCCCCGGCGACGGCCCAGGCCGGTGTCGCGCCGTCGACGCCGGCGGCAGCCCCAGGCCCCTCGCAGCCGGCCACCGGGCCGCAGCCCGCGGCCACGACGTCCCTGCCGCCGCGCGCTGAATCGACGCCGCCTTCGGCGGGTCCGCCGGCGGCGCCACCTGCCCCACCGGCGAGCACGCAGAAGGGCGACTACTCGCTCGCGCGCCAGCTCGGTCTTCGCGTCGCGCGCGTCGTCATCGATCCGGGCCACGGCGGCCACGATCCCGGCGCCCAGTCGAACGGCGTCACCGAAGCCGAACTCGTGCTCGACGTGGCGTTGCGCCTCGAGAAACTCCTGCGCCAGGTGCCCGGCATCGAGGTCATCCTCACGCGCCGGACGAACGAGTTCATTCCCCTCGAGGAACGCACGGCGATCGCCAACCGGGAGAACGCCGACCTGTTTCTCTCCATCCATGCGAACGCCCACCGGCAGAGCACGGTCCGGGGTGTCGAGACGTACATCCTGAATTTCGCGATGAACGAAGAGGCCGAGGCCGTCGCGGCGCGAGAGAACGCGACGTCCAGCCAGACGATGGGAACGCTGCCCTCGATCGTCAAGGCGATCTATCTCAACAACAAGCTCGCCGAGTCCCGCGAGCTGGCGAACCTCCTCCAGACCTCGCTCGTCCGCAGGCTCCGCGCGCAGTCCAGTGGTGTCAAAGATCTCGGAGTGAAGCAGGCCCCGTTCGTGGTCTTGATTGGCGCCCAGATGCCGAGCGTGCTCACCGAGATCGCCTTCCTGACGAACCGGCCTGAATCGGCGCTGCTCAAGCAGCCGGCCTACCGGCAGCACATCGCTCAGGCGCTCCGAGACGGCGTCGTGCGATACCAGGAATCGCTGAAGAAAGTCACGACCGTCGCTACCGGGGAGCGCGAATCCCGGCGGTAGACTTGAGGTCAGGGACGCCCGTGCAGGAACAGAAGCCCGACGCCTTCGTCGTGACCGTCATCCGTGAGCCCGAACGGGAGATGACGGTGCCAGCGCTCATCCTCGGATCGCTTGGGATTGCGGGAACGCTGCTCGCACTGGCCCTCGTGCTCGGCCTCTTCGCCGGCGCGTGGCTGGTGCTGTGGAACCGCTGGCGGCCGGCCAGCCGGCATCACCTTCCGCCCGTGAGTCCAGGGTTCAACGACGCCGGACTCCCCCCGTCATCGCCACCTCCGTCAGGGTTCTGACCGCGACGCCCGTGGCGCCCTTGGGCTGGTGTGGCTCCTTCGACTCGGCCCACGCGGTTCCCGCGATGTCCAGATGCGCCCAGGGCCGATCGCCCGCGAACTCGCGCAGGAACGCGGCCGCGGTGATCGTTCCGCCCGGCCTGCCGGCCGAGTTGATGATGTCCGCGATCTCGCTGCGCAACTGCTCCCTGGCTTCTTCGTAAATCGGCAGCTGCCAGACCCGTTCGCCCGCGCCGGCCGCCATCTGGCCGATGCTCTCCACCCAGTCCTGTGGCTGCCCCATGAGGCCGCTCACGTGCCTGCCGAGCGCAATGGTCACGGCGCCGGTCAGCGTCGCGACATCAACAAGATGCGTGCAGCCAAGCTGCTGCGCGTACCAAAGCGCGTCTCCGAGGATCAGGCGGCCCTCTGCGTCGGTGTTGATGACCTCGACCGTCTTCCCGCTCGCGCCGCGAATGACGTCGCCCGGACGAATCGCCCGGCCTCCGACCATGTTCTCCGCCGCGGGGATGACCCCGATCGTCTTGAATCCGCCTCCGAGCCGCGCCACGGCGAGCATGGCGGCCGCGACCGCGGCGGCGCCCGACATGTCGCTCTTCATGCGCTCCATGCCGTCGGCCGGCTTGATGGACACGCCGCCGGTGTCGAACGTCACGCCCTTGCCGATGAGGCCAATCACCGGGGACGCAGGCGCGCCTGCCGGTTCGTGGCGCAGCACGATGAGCCTGGGCGGAGACGCGCTAGCCTGGCCGACGCCCAGAAGCAGGTTCATGCCCAGCCGGGCGATGGCCTGCTCGTCCAGAATCTCGGCCGAGAGGCCCGCGGAGGTCGCCGCCTCGGCGACGCGGCGCGCGAGTTCGGCAGGAGGCAGCACGTTTGCCGGCTCGTTCGCGAGCGTCCGCGCAAAATTCGCTGACTCCGAAATGATCCTGCCGCGATTGACGGCAGACAGGACGGCCGCCGCCGAGGCGCCCGGTGCGCTCACCGTCACACTCGCGAGCACCGGAGGCGTGCGACTGGTTTCCTCCCGGTACGACGCGCCCTCGAACTCGGTGGCGACCAGGCCGTCGGTGATGTGCTGCGCGGCCGCCGCCACGTCCACGCCGCCTCGAATCACGACCGCCGCGGACCCAACGCGAAGGCGTCTCGCCGCGTAGCCGCACGTCGCACCGACGCGCCTGAGACGCTCCGGCGTCGCTTCGGCAACCGGGCCGGCGCCGACGAACGCAAGACGGCCAGCGGCGCACCCTCCGCGCGATGGCGTGACGAACAGATCGTACAGGCGCGCGCCGAACTCCCCGGACGCGCTCGCGCGCTCGAGGTCCCCTGCCGTCGCACCTCGCAGCCACGCCAGATCCGCAAGAGGGTCGGGATCGGTAAAGACCGGAATGAAGAGAATGTCAGCCGCGATCTTCGCGGGGTCATCGACCAGCGCGGTGTAGGTGGGCTTGTGCTCTACCAATGTCAGTCCATCCTCGGGCAAGCGCCGAATCATACCCTAGGGCCACGCGCTGAGCGTGCGCGCCCCCGCGGGCAGCCCGATCGGTCGCTACGGGCGGCCGAGTTCCGGGAGGTCGCGGAAGAGATCGAGCGCCTCGGGATTGGCCAAGGCCTCGCGATTGGTAACGACACGGCCGTGAATCACGTGACGAACCGCGATCTCGACGATCTTTCCGCTCTTCGTGCGCGGAATGTCGGCGACCTGCA
>CAZJTG010000134.1:0-10530 GCA_964548865.1 uncultured Solibacteraceae bacterium | reverse complement strand
CGCTGGTCCTGCCCCAGGCGTCGTTTTCGGTACCCGCGCGGATCGACCCGCCCGTCGTGGAGCGGATCTACAACCAGGCCATCCTGCGCGACGGCTCGCCGGATCGGACCGTCGAACAGCTCCAGCGGCAGTGCGCCGACGCGACGCGCGCCCGGGCGCTGCGCGCGCGGGCCTGCCTGCTTCGCTCGCACCTCGAGTGGCGGCACGGACGGGCGGCGCGGGCCATGGAGGCGGCCGACGCCGGGCTCGCGGTCGCCGCGACCGACGAGCTGACGTATCACAAGGCCCGGCTGCTCGACGCGGCCGGGAAGACCGACGAGGCGCGGGACTGGTATCAGCGCGCGATTCAACGGACCGCCAGCATTTCCCTGCGTGAGTCGATCCGCCTGCGCCTCACCTTTCTCGACGCGGTCGCCCAGAACGTCGAGAGTCTGGTATCGCTCGCGAAGACGCGTCCGCGCGAATTCAGGAATCGGGCCGCGATCGCGCTCGCGGTGCTGGACTTCGACAAGGAAGCTGCCGCGCTCTATGAGGTGTACGGCGAAGGCGCCGAACGGTTCAGGCAGCACGTCCGCGTGGCCCAGTGGGCGATCCAGGCGCGCGAGGCGGCCCGCGCGCAGTCGGAAGCCTGGAGCGCGGTTCGCGCGGCCACGGTGGAGCGGGATCGCAACTACGGCCTGAGCCTGCTCGTCGAAGCGCACCTGCTCGACGCGTCCCTCGGTCGGCTGATCGATCGACTGGCGGCGCAACCGACGCTCACGCCTGAAGAGCAGCGCGTGCGCGTCGACCTGCTGCGGCAGACGGGCAGGTACGGCGACGCCATCGCGCTGTTTTCCAGCGCGCACGGCCGGGACCTCGGCCCCGATCTCCGTCGTGAGCTCCTCCGCATGTACCGGGATGCCGGCCGCACCGCCGACATGCTGACGGAGTACGAACGGCTGATCGCGGCCGAACCGGCCAGCCACGAATGGCCCGAGGGGCTGGGGCAGTACTACCTGGAACTGGGCGACCAGGCGGGGGCACGCCGAGTCTGGGACGCGTTTCTCACGCGCAACACCGAGGTTGGCGTGCTGCTCGCGGGCGCCGATGCGCTGTCTGCTTTCGGCCTCCACGATCTCGCGCTCGCCGCCACGGAGCGCGCGCTCGCCGCGACGACGAGCGACGACGTGTCGGCACAAGTCCGCCTGACGCAGTTCGAGCTGTACCGGCAGCGCGGCCTCGTCGACGACGCCGAGCGCGCGCTGACCGAGCTGGCGACGTCGTTGCCGCCGGCCTCGCCGCTCCGTGTCGAACTGGCCGACGCCTGGGAGCGCGTGCAACGCCCCGACCGCGCGGCGACGACGCTCGAAGCGCTCGGTCGTGCGCGCGGCGGGCTGGGCGTGGATGAGCAGATGCGTCTCGCGTGGCTGCTCGATTCGATCGGCCGCCGCGACGACGCCCTGGCGATGTGGAAGGGCCTGTGGGCGGGCGAGAACCTCGCCGCGCGGCGGAAACTCGTCGAGGAGCGGCTGCTCATGCTCGCGGCCGAGCTCGGGAGTCTCGGCGATCTGGCCGTGGAACTCGAGGAGAAGCTCCGGGCGGGCCGGGCCGAGCCACGCGAAGTGAGCCTGCTCGTGAGCCTGTATACCAAGGTCGGCGATTCGGTCTCGGCGATCGATGTGGTGATGTCGGCGGCGGCGCGGCCCGGGGCCACCCGCAGGTCCGCGATCGAGAGCCTGAAGGAGCAGGCCCAGGTCTACCTGGCGCTGGCCGACTACGCGGAATTCCGGCGCCTGACCGAGCAGCTGATCGAGGTCGATCCGGAGAACAAGACCGACTACCTCCAGTCGCTGCTGCTGAACCACATCGAGGCCGGCGCGGCCGGCATGAGTCGAGAGGAAGATCCGTCCCGGCAACTGCGCGCCTGGCTCGCGGAATTGCGCAAAGTTGCCGGAGACGCCGCGGGCGCCGAATTCGAGGCCGGCGTGCTTGACATGGCCGGACAGCGCACGCAGGCCATCGAGTCCTACCGGCGCGCGCTGGCACTGCACCCGGAGCGCGCGGACGATCACCTGCTGCTGGCCGACCTGCTCCGTCAGGCCGGCCGGCAGGCCGAGGCCATCGCGAGCCTGCAGTACCTCACCGAAGTGGCCGAGAGCGACGAACTGTTCCTCGTCGCCATCGACGGGATCACCAACATGCGGACGGCGAGTCCGGCGATCGTCAAGTGGGCGCAGCGACGTGCCCTCGAGCGGCTCACCGAGCGCGACGACAAGATCTACCTGTACGAGATGCTGGCGGAATTGGCCGAGGAGAACAAGGATCCGAAGGGCTACCTCTCGGCGCTCGACGCTTCGCTCGCGCACGCTGACAGCCGGCGATCCCACGTCCTGCGGGAACTGATGGCGGCGACGGCCGACATCACGACGTTTGAAGCGAGCCAGCGGACCGCAGAGCCCAATCGCGCACTCAACGTCGCGTACGGTCGGCGTCTGGTGGCGCTCGGCGAGGAATTGCCACCGGATGTGTACGTGGACCTCGGCCGGACGTTCATCTCCATGGGCGATCCCGCGTCGGCGCGGCGCGCCTTCGACCTGGCCGTCGATCGCACGGGCCGCGCAGATCTGGTCGTGACGGCGGCGCAGCTGTTCGAGCGCGGCGGCTACGACGCCGAGGCGGCGCGCGAGTACGAGCGCGCGCTCGTCGGCGATGCCGGCAGTCTCGACATCATGTGGCACCTGGCACGCGTGCGCGAGCGCATGGGTGCCGTGCCGCTGGCGCGCGCGCTCTACCAGCGCGCCGTCTCGACCATCGTCGAGCGGCAGCCGCGACAGGCGGCCACGCGGTCCGGCGCGGCGAACGCCGGAATGACGCACGAGTACAAGCGCCTGTACGGCGTGGCGATGTCCGGCCTGCTTTCGACGCTGCCGGAGCCGCCCGAGGCGAGGCAGGCGCTGGTCGATGCCTGGGCGCTGGCGTTTCAGGCCGAGACCGATGCTGTCCGTCAGATCGCCGGCGCGCGCGGGCTGTCCAGCCTGCCGCGACTGGACGCGACCGCCCGCGCGCTCAGGGCGATCGCGACGGCGGCGAATCTGACGGATGCCGCCGACCGCGCCGATCGGACGCTCGTCGCGCTTCTGGATGCGGACCCGGCCGGCCGGTTGATGGTGGACGCCGATCGGATCGCCTGGGGCCTGGCGCCGCTGGCCGCACCCGCCGGGGCGGCCGGCGGCCGTCCGAGCGATGCGGCGGCAAAAACCGACGCGGACTACATGCGCGACGTCGGTGTCGCGCTGAACGCCGGCGATCAGGACGCGGCGCTCGCCGCGTATCGCCAGTGGGCCCGCTACGCGGCACCGACAAAACCGCCCGTCAGGTCCGGCGCGATTGAACTGCCGGATCGCTCGCCCGGGCTGCCGGAAGTGGCCTCGCACGCGTTCGGCAGGCTCGACGAGAACCGCTTCGGGAGTCTGGCGCAGCACATCTTCAGCCTCGTGACCGATTCCGATGATGCGGCCGAGAAGATCATCCTCGACCTCGTGTACCAGTACGAAGTTCCCGCTGTACCGATTCTCGCGCGGATCGAGACGGCGCTCGGCAAGCCGCTGCTTGACGAGGCGCGACTGCTGCGGCTCGTCATGCGCCGCACCGACTGGTCGCTGCTCAATCTGACCTACGTGCTCTCGCGCCTCAGCCCCGACCGGCGGATCGATGTGATCGACCGCTACGGCCGGGCGCCGGAACTCAACTGGGCGACCTATCTCAAGTCGGTCGGCATCTTGCTTCGCGAGCCGCTCGACGCGGCCGGCCGCGCAAGAACGATCGAGGTCGTGACGGGCGCGTTTCAGAACTTGACGAAACGGGGGAGCGGGCCGAGCTTCCTGCCGAATTTCATGAATTACCCGTTTGTCGACCGCCTCAGCCCCGTCAACGCGCCGGTGGTCGAAGCGATCGAGCGGTTTCTGGCGGAACGGCATCCGTCCGCCTTCAAGGTGGGCTACTTCCGCGCCCACATGCTCAAGGATTTGGGCCGCACGAACGAAGCCATCGACGCGTACATCGACGCCGCGCTCGCGATGTGGGTCCCGCCGCTGCCGCTCGGCGCGAGCCTGGTGCCGGGGCAGCCGAGCCCGTATGCCTTCCAGACGTTCGTTCGCAATTTCTCGGCGTGGGCGCTCAGGTTGGAACGGGCCGCCGTGATGGACCGGCTCGTCGCGCGCGAAGGCGGCGGCCTGACCGACGCGCTCCTCGAATTGCGCGTGCATCTGCAAGCCGGCGATCCCCTGTCGAACACCGCCGCGTACCTGGACGAGTTGCAGGCGCTTGCCGGCCGGCACCCGAAACACGAAGGCGTGCGGGTCCTCCTGGCCGCTCAGTACGATCAGCGCGGCGATACGCGGCGTGCGGTGGCAACGGCCAGCGAGCTCGTCGCGCTCAAGCCGGAGTCCCGCGACTACCGCCATCAACTGGCGCTGCTCTGGCAGAAACTCAATCGTCCCGAGGAGGCGCTGAAAGCGACGCGCGGCGCCGCGATCGCGTCGCTCGCGCCGGTCGCCGCCCGCAACTACTACATCGAATCGATGTCCGGTCCGCCGACCGAACGGTTCCCGACGCTGAAGAACGCGGTTGACGCGTTCAAAGAAGCCGCCGCCCGCACGCCCGGCCCGCCGTCGGGGACGGGTTTGCGTACGCTCCTCCAGACGCTGCCGCCCACCTTCATGACGCTGAACGAGTTCGCGCAGACGCGGAATTTTGACGATCCGTACCTCTACATTCGCGACTTCCTCAACATCGACGCCGAACCGGCCGCCCGCCCGGTGGCTCCCGCGGCCGGCACGGCGACTCCTGCCGCAGCACGCACGACGACCGCGGTTCCGATCGCGGCGGGCGGAGGAGGGATGGTGGCGCTCGTGTCCGCGGCCAGTTCCGCGCCGCCCGCCGCCGCCACCCGCGTGGCGCGATCGCTCGAGGCCACGGTGCCGGACGTTCCCGCCCGACCCTCCCGCCTCACGGCGGTTGTCGGCCGCACCGGCGCGGGCGTGGACGAACTCGATGCGTACCTCACGGGGCTGCGCGCGATCGATGTGGACCGGTCGTCAGTGTTCGTGAGCATGCTCGCCGAGGCGCTCATCAGCGCCGGTCGTACTGACGTCGTACTCGGCCGGGCCGAAACGGCGGAGGCGCTCCGTCGGCTCAGCGTCAAAGACGCGCTCGCCTGGCTCGGCGTCGCCGCCGCCCAGCCGAAGGATCGCGCGGCGCGGCTCTATGCCGTCGCCGACGAGGCCGGGCGCGGCCGGTCCACCGGGTCCGCGCTCGAACAGATGTGGACGGCGCGTCTGGCGGCAGCGGCCGGACACGGTGACGCCGCGCTCGCGCGCTATCGCGATCTCGGCACGCGGCTGCTGGCCGGCACCGGTGCCACGATCCAGCCCAACACCTTTCAGTCCGATCCGTACGGCCGTGACAACGGGTTGATGACGTTCACGGGACTGGGGCTCTGGGATGAGGCGTCGCGCTGGCTGGATCCGCCTCGGTTCGCCCGGCTGGTCGAAGACATGCTGGCCCTCGTCCGACCCTCCGACAGCATGCCCGTGCGCGCGGCGCACAGCCGGTTCGTCAACCTGCTGTACGTCCGCATGGCGCTCGCGGGCGCGCGGATTCCCGCGCTCGAACGCGAGGCGCTCTCGATTGCGCCCATGCCGGTCTGGACGAGGCCCGAGTCGCTGCAAGCCGCCTTCGTCCGGGCGCACGCCGGCCGGACCGACGACGCCCTCGCCATGCTGAAGGTGCTGCTCGCGCGGGAACTCGAAGCGCGGCCGCTCATCGACTCCGCGCTGTCCATGCAGCTGTTCGCCGCGCGCCAGTACCAGGTCGCGCTCGGGCTCTCTGGTGACGCGCAGGCGCTCGGGCCCTTCGGATTCACCGGCGCCGGCATCGAAGAATTCAAGCCGCTGCTGGCCTCGTCGGCCGCGGCTTGGCCGGGCGCGGTGGCCTGGGCTTCGGCGGTCGCCCGGGCCGCGACCAGCTGGCTGGCCGCGGGCGAAGTGAACCGCGACGCCGGACTCCAGTTGCTTGCGCTCTCGGCCGTCCGTCTCGGCCAGTTGGGCCAGGTTGAGGCGCAGACGCAGGCGCTTGCAACACTGTCCCGTGCGCTGGCCGAAGCCGCCGCATCGACGCGCACCAATTCGCTCGTGCTCGTCGTCTGCGACCTGCACAAGTCGCCCGTCAACCTGGCCGTCGTCCAGCGGCTCGCGCGCGAGGCCCGGCTCGATCTGGCGTTGCTCGCCGGCGTCGTGACGCGGACGCGGGCCGAGGAGGGCGTGGCAGCCGCGCTCGCTCTCGGCCGCGAGCTCGCTCAGTTCACCTCCGACGATGCGCTGCTCCTGCAGATGGTGGCGCTCGCGAAGGAGACCGGGGATGCCACCCTGGTCGCCGAGTGGACCGGCCGGCGTGCGGAGGCCGTAGCCGCCCGCCAGGCGCTCGGCCGCGTTGCCGCCGAGTCGGAACAGGAAGAGAAGTCCAAACGATAACGTGCCTTGAATGGGTCTGGAGCTGACATGACGAACGAAAGAGCAGAGCGAAGCGCCTTCGCGCGCGTGCTGGACTGGATCGAGCGGATCGGGAACAAGCTGCCGGATCCGGCGGTGCTGTTCGTGATTCTGATGGTTGTGGTCTGGGTGGCGTCCGCGCTGCTCGCGACGATGACCTTCGAGGAGATAGACCCGCGAACGAAGAAGCCGATCCAGGTGACGAGCCAGTTGACCGGCACGGCCATCGCCACGTTCCTGGCGCGGATGGTCACGACCTTCACGAGCTTCCACCCCCTCGGCGTCGTGCTTGTCTCCCTCCTCGGCGTCGGCGTGGCGGAGCACACCGGGTTCATCAATGCGGGCCTGAAGGGCTTGCTCAGCGTGACGTCGGCGCGCCTGCTCACGCCGATGCTCGTCGCGGTCGGCATCCTGAGCCACACCGCCGCCGACGCGGGCTATGTTCTGGTGATCCCGCTCGGCGGCGTGATCTTCTACGCAGCCGGCCGGCATCCGCTCGCGGGGATCGCCGCGGCCTTCGCCGGTGTCTCCGGCGGTTTCAGCGCGACCTGGATCCCGTCGAGCCTCGATCCGCTCCTGGCGGGTCTGACGCAGGAAGCCGCCCGGCTGCTGAACCCCTCGTACGCGGTCAACCCCTTGTCGAACTACTACTTCACGACGGCCTCAGCGGCCCTCGTCGTCCTCGGTGGCTGGTTCGTCACCGACCGCATCATCGAACCCCGCCTTCGCGCGGTGCCGATCGATGGGGACGTGTCGCAGTTCTCGAAGCTCGAGGCCCTCGGTGACAAAGAGCGTCGCGGTCTGTGGCTGGCGCTCCTTGCGACCGGGCTGGGGCTCGCGGCGCTCGTCGCCGCGGCGTGGCCCGTGACCTCACCCCTTCGAGCGCAGGACGGACAGCTCACCTCGTCGACCGCGCCGCTGATGCAGGCCATCGTGCCGTTCATCTTTCTCTTCTTTGTCGTGCCGGGCGTCGTCTACGGGTATGCCGCGGGTACGGTGAAATCGCACCGGGACATCGTGCAGGGCATGAGCAAGGCGATGAGCACGATGGGGTACTACATCGTGCTCGCGTTCTTCGTGTCGCTCTTCATCTACGCCTTCGGGCAGTCGAATCTGGGCGCCCTCTTTGCGCTGAAGGGCGCCGCGGCGCTCCAGGCGCTCGGATTCCCCGCGCAGGTCACCATCGTCGGCATCATCATCCTCACGACGATGGTCAACCTGTTTATCGGGTCGGCGTCGGCAAAGTGGGCGCTCCTGGCGCCGGTGTTCGTGCCGATGCTGATGCAGCTCGGCATGTCGCCGGAGCTCACGCAGGCGGCCTACCGCATCGGTGACTCCTCCACGAACATCATCACGCCGTTGATGCCGTATTTTCCGCTGGTGGTCGTCTACTGCCAGCGATATGCGAAGACCACGGGTATCGGCACGCTCGTGTCCATGATGCTGCCGTTCTCGCTTTTCTTCGCCATCAGCTGGACCGTGTTCCTGCTGATCTACTGGATGCTTGGACTGCCGCTCGGGCTCCAGGCGCCGTACACGTACGGCGGCTGAGGCCGACCATGCGCCGGGGCTTCAGCCCAGGCGCGTTGGTTCAGGTCCCGCCGTCTGCGACGAGGGCTGCTCGTCCGAGGTCTGAAACGACTGCAGGCGACTCGCGGCGGCGGTTGCCGCTTCCGAGATTGCCTGCAGCTCGGAAGCCGGCACCGTTCGTCCCTGAGCCGCGGCCTGGTGGGCTGCCGCGGCGGCGCGGGCGGCGGCGTCGGCCGCGGACTGCGCATCGAGCACACGTTCCCGCACCGACTGGATCATGCCGTCCAGCGCCGCGGCCTCCGCCATCAGATAGTCTCCCGGCCTCAGGCGCACGCGCAGCGTGAGGCGGCCATCAGCGACTTCGGCAAATACTGCCTTGAAACGGTAGAGCGGACCCGCCACGCGATGCGCCATCCTGATGTACACGAAGGCCAGGCCGAGCAGGAACGCCGCGAGTGCCGGCCAGAGCACCCCGTGGAGGGCCAGGAACTGGTTGGCCGCCTCCAGTTGGGCGGCCGTCGCACCCTCGCGGAACATCGGTCGGATCAGGGGGCCGAACAGCAGAACCAGGAAGACAATCAAGAACGCGCCGAGCCACGCCAGCTGTCCAAGGACGAACCGGATTTGAAATCCTTCGACGACCATCTTCCGGCGCGATGAGGGCGGAGGAAGGGGTTTAGTGGTGGCAGTCGGCATAGGCGCCTCAATACGAGCTGGCGCGGCCGATGAACCCGCCGGTTCGGCCACGCACGACGTCGTCCTGGCTGACGGCCGCCGAGATCGGCGCCGCGCTCAGTCCGTCTTTTCCAATACTGAAGACGTCGTAGTCGAGATTCAGCCGAACGCTCGCGGCATCCACGCGCGCCGCGCCCGGCGCGGCGCACAGACCGCTGCAGGCGCTGCAGGCGTTCCCGGGCGCCGGCGCCGCAGTCACGACGAGTTGATACGCGCGGCCCCAGGGATCCATGAGGTCGGTGCGTCCCAGGGCGGCGAGCGACGGGGGCAGGCATCCTCGGCTTGACTGGAAGATGGCGACTTCCTTGGTGACCGCGTTGATATCGCCGACAGCGCGCGTCACTCGCGCGTGATCGAGGATTCGCGAGTACATGGGGATCGTGAGACCGACCAGGATGACGAGTACCGCCATCGTGATGACTATCTCAACGAGCGTGAATCCCGACGAGGTCTGTCGCATAACGAAGCAGGCTCCTCGGCCAGGAGTTGGCCGGTCAGGCCGATCAGTGCAATCCTGATACCGCCAAGGGGCCGTCCGTGAAGCGGCGGTTTCCATGCACAACTGTGCAGGCGCGCGGTGGCGCCTGCGCCAGGACGACGTCCGATGCCAAATCTGAATGTGTTTCGCGCGGTTGCGTCGATCGGTTCCACGGGCCCACGATGAACCGCCGTTCCTTCCTCGGGCTCGTCGGTGCCGGAGTCACACAGGCGCTCGGCCAGAACCGGCCGCGGAGGCCCGCCGCGAACGAGTTCGTCTTCGCCCGCCTCCGGTACGATTCCGGCGACTGGGACTACAACCCGAAGGTGGCCGCAAACGTTCTGGATTCGGTGGTGCAGTACACCAGCATTCCCGTCTACCAGGACGAGATCGTCATCAAGGCGGACTCAGCCGAGCTGCTCGCATTTCCTTTCCTCTTCATGACCGGCCACATGCTGGTTCGCTTCAACGCGAAGGAGCGCGAGGGCCTCGTCCGGTTCGTCGAGCAGGGCGGGCTGCTGTTCTCGGACGACTGCAACCACGACGTGGACGGGCTCTACGCGAAGTCGTTCGAGGACGAGATGCGCCGCACGTTCCCGGCGACGCCGAGCCTGCCGAAGATCCCGAACACCCACCGCCTCTACCGCAGCTTCTTCAAGTTCGACGGCCCGCCGCAGACGTCACACGAGCTGAACGGCTGGGGCGACGACATGGTGCACGACTACCTCCGCGGCCACGATCACAAGGGCCGCCTCGGCGTGCTCTACTCGAACAAGGACTACGGCTGCGAGTGGGATTACGACTGGAAGAACAAGCGATTCAGGCGAGAAGACAATACACGCTTCGCCGTGAACATCGTCGTCTACTGCATGACCTGAGCGCTCCTCAAACACACGCGGAGATCGCCAAGGATCCACGGAGATCACCGAGTCTCCTCCGTGATCTCCGTGTGTGTCTGGGGCGTGCGTCAGTCGAACGCCGCTCCTACGAGGATGTTGCCGATGCGCAACCACGGACTGCCGTGCGAGATCGAGTTCGTCTGCGTCGGCTGGCCCTTGGCGTCGCCGCCCGTGCCGTGCATCTGCCATTCCTTCGGGCCGGTGACGGCGTTGAGGTTGGCCCAGAAGTCGGTGGTGATCGCGTTGTAGGTGACGTCCGTGCACTGCCGCGTGATCTTGCCGTTCTTGATCTCCCAGAAGATGTGGCCGCCGAACTGGCCGTTGTAGCGCTGCTGGTCGATCGAATAGCTCCCCCGGCCGT
>CAZJTG010000133.1:0-10553 GCA_964548865.1 uncultured Solibacteraceae bacterium | reverse complement strand
TCGTGGAAGGTGAAGGAAGTGGGCTTCGAGGCGCGCTTCATCGAGCTGGCCGGCGACGTGAACGGCGCCATGCCCCACTACGTCGTCGACAAGGTGGCCGACGCGTTGAACAACCACTCGAAGTCGGTGCGCGGGTCCAAGATCCTCATCCTCGGCATCGCCTACAAGCGCGACATCGATGACATCCGGGAGTCACCCGCGCTCGATGTGATGGCGGTGCTGCGCCAGAAGGGCGCCGACGTCAGCTATCACGATCCGTATGCGCCGCACCTGTCCGGCCGCGAGTGGCCCGGCGGTGTCGATCTCACGTCCGTGCCGCTGACCCCGGCCACGCTCGCCGCGGCCGACTGCGTCGTCATCGTCACGAACCACAAGGTGTTCGATTACCCCGACATCGTGAAGAAGTCGAAGCTCATCGTCGACACACGGAACGCAGTCAAGGCGCACGCCCCGCACGTCTTCAAGATCGGCGCGCCGACCTAGGCCGGTGCTTCAGTCCCCGCATCACAGGCCGAGGAACGTCCGCGACTCATCCCAGATGAGGTCGACCGACGCTGTCAGTTGATGGTCGTCTTCAACCAGCCGGAGGTCCACGTTCGTCCGCGCGCTCGCCCACCGCTCGACCATCGCGGGATCCACCGACGCGTCCTGGCGCCCCTGGAAGACGAGTGAGGGCTGGCGAAGCACGACCGTGAACGCGTCGTACGCGGCCGCATCGGTGTACAGGTCGAACCCAACATCGCGGTACGTCCCGGTCGCGTAATGAAGGACGCGCAGTCGCCCGGTGTCGCGCCACGCCTCGATGCCGTGATCGCCGAGATGGCGCATCCGGTTGCCGCCGAAGTCGAATGCCGGCGCGAGCAGCACGAGACGATCGGCCTTGCCGGTGGTATCAGCGGCGGCGGCATGCACGGCGACGAACGCGCCAAGACTCGATCCCACGAGCGCGACCGGGCCCGGCGCGGAGGCGACCGCCGCCCGCGTCTGCTCCAGCATTCGCGTGACGGTCAGCGTTTCGAACGCCGGTTCGTTGAAGTCCGGACACGAGTACCCCACCCCTTTCGCCTCGACCTCGCGCCTGAATCGGGAGGCCTTCGACGAGGCGGGCGACGACGCGAAGCCGTGGAGGTAGATGACATGGCGGACCGGCGGCATGGACAGGGCGATTCTACCGAGCCAGTGGTCCGTCGCTCCAGACTCGTGCGGCTCGTGCCCTACGTGACCAGCCGCTCAACCGACGCAACCCGAGGTCTATACTCACGTCCATGCCCTCCTTCCAGTCGCGCACCCTCGGCTTCGGCCTTGCTCTGGCGGGCGCCCTCGCGATCGCTGTGTCCGTCTCCCCTAGCCTGAGCGTCGCCACCAGCGCCGCTCAGGGCGAGACGATCACTCTGCGCGCGGCCCGCCTGCTCGACGGCCGGGGTGGCACGCGGACGAACGCGGTGATTGAGATCAAAGGATCGAAGATCGTCGCGGTCGACGAGCGACGCGGCGCGGTGACGCGCGACCTGGGCAACGCCACGCTCATGCCCGGCCTGATCGACGTGCACGTCCACGTGGACTGGCACTTCCAGCCGAACGGACTCTACGGGCGTCGCGAGGGCCAGCCGCAGGCAACCCCGGAGCAGGTCGAGGCGGCCGTGCAGGCCAACCTTGACGCGATGCTCGACGCCGGATTCACGACCGTCCAGTCGCTGGGATCCGCCAGCGACGGCGCCCGCCGCGACGCGATCAACGCCGGCACGAAGCGCGGTCCGCGAGTGCTTTCATCCCTGGGACAGATCCAGCCGGGCACGCGGACACCGGAGCAACTGCGCGAACAGGTGCGGACGCTCAAGACGCGGGGCGCCGACGTCATCAAACTCTTCGCTTCCGGCAGCATTCGCGACGGCGGCAAGATGAACGTGACGCCGGATCAGATCGCGGCCGTCTGCGGCGAAGCCCGGGCCCAGGGCCTGCGCGCCGTCGTGCACGCGCACGACTCGGCGTCCATCATCGCGACCGTGCACGCCGGCTGTCACCAGGTCGAACATGGCGCGTACGCCTCCGACGAGGCCCTGACACTGATGAAGGACCGCGGCGTGTTTTTCGATCCGAACATCGGGCTCGTGCTGCAGAACTACATCGAAAACAAAGCCCGCTTCCTCGGTTTCGGGAACTACACCGAGGAGGGCTTCGCCTTCATGGAGAAGTCCGTCGCGATCAAGGGCGAGATGTTCAGGCGGGCCCTGAAGTCGGGCGTCCGGATGCCGCTCGGCACCGATGCCGTGGCCGGCGCGCACGGGCAGAACGCCCGCGAGATTCTCGCGCGGGTTGACGAAGGGCAGGCTCCCATGGCCGCCCTCATCGGCGCGACGTCCCTGGCGGCGGAGTCGCTCGGCCTCGGAACGCTGATCGGATCGCTTGCGCCGGGATTCGAGGCCGACATCATCGCGGTCGCTGGCGATCCGCTGAAGGACATCACGCGGCTCCGCGACGTCCGGGTCGTTGTGAGGGGCGGCCGCATCGTCAGATAGGCCGGCGCCTGCGCCCCAGGACCGCCCTTCTTCCCCGGCCCGAGGTCGTTCCACCCCCCCCGCGGCCGGCCGACGCCGACCGGGCATAGAATCTCGGCTATGCGAAACGCCATTGTCGCGCTCCTGATTGGATCCGTCACCGTTGTTACAGCGCAGCAGACCGGCATGATCCCGTCGCCCGATCGGCGACCGGGTGAAGGGCTGGGCCCGTTTCCGACGCTCGCCATTCGCGGCGTCATGGTCATCGACGGCACCGGCGCGCCGCCCGCCGGCCCGATGGACGTGATCGTCCAGAACAACCGGATCGCGCGCATCACGAGCGCGGGCACGCCCGGCCTGCCGCTTGCGCCCAACCGCGGGCCGCGCGCCGACCATGAGATCGACGCCACGGGGATGTACCTGCTGCCCGGGTTCGTCAACCTCCACATGCACCTGGGCGATCCCGCCAAGGCGCCGATGCACGAGTACGTCTACAAGCTCTGGATGGCGCATGGCGTCACGGCCGGGCGCGGCGTCGAGCTCACCAACCAGGCGCAGGCGCTGCAGGAAAAGGAACGGAGCGCGAAGAACGCCATCGTCGCGCCGCGCATCTTCAACTACCAGCGCCCCGGCTCCGGCTGGAGCAACGGCCCGGTCGATTCGCCCGAAAAGGCGCGCGAGTGGGTCCGATGGTGCGCCGCTAACGGCGTGGACGGCATGAAGCTCGTGGCGTACCCGCCGGAGATCATGGCGGCGCTGCTCGACGAAGCGAAGAGACACGGCCTCGGCTCCACCGCGCATCTCGAGCAGCGCGGCGTCGCCCAGATGAACGCGCTTACGGCGGCCAGACTGGGGCTCGGCACGGTCACCCATTTCTACGGCCATTTCGAGGCGTTGCTCAAGGACTTCGAGGTGCAGCCCTGGCCGAGCGAAATGAATTACAACGACGAGCAATGGCGCTTCACCCAGGTCGCGCGACTCTGGGACAAGATCCACCCGCCCGGCAGTCCGGAGTGGAACGCGTACCTGCAGGAGCAGGCAAAGCTCGGCACGATCATGGACCCGACCATGACCGCCTACGCGGCGGGCCGGGACGTCATGCGCATGCGCAACGCCGACTGGCACGACAAGTACACGCTGCCGTCGCTGATGGACTTCTATGCGCCGTCCCGGATCAACCACGGCTCGTACTACTGGGACTGGACTTCGCACGACGAGATCGCATGGCGCAACTTCTACCAGGTGTGGTTCCGGCTGCTCAACGACTACAAGAAGCTCGGCGGGCGCGTCACCGCCAGTGACGACGCCGCCTACATCTACAACACGTGGGGCTTCGGCTACATCCACGAACTGGAACTCATGCAGGAGGCCGGCTTCCATCCGCTCGAGGTCATCCGTGGCGCGACGATGCACGCGGCCCAGGCCCTGCACGAACCCAAGGGGAAGCCGATCGAGTTCGGCGTGGTCCGGGCCGGCATGCTCGCAGACATGGTGATCGTCGATCAGAACCCGCTGCAGAACCTGAAGGTGCTGTACGGCACGGGCGCCGTGCGTTTGAACGAGCGCACGCAGCAGGCCGAGCGCGTCGGGGGCATCAAATACACGATCAAGGACGGCATCGTGTACGACGCGAAGAAGCTCCTGGCCGACGTCGCGGCGATGGTCGAGAAGCAGAAGCAGGACCGGGCGGCAAAAAAGAAGTGAGAGTCCTCGTCTGTCTGGGCCTGCTGCTGTGGCCGCTGGCCGGGCAGCAGGCGCCCACCATCGGGCTCACGACCGGCCTCGTGATCGATCGGAGCGTCCGCGTGCGGCCCGGAGTGTACCGGCTGGCGTCGCCGGGTCTCGATCGGCCGGCCGTCACGATCCGCGGTGATGGCCTCACCATCGACATGTCGGGCGTCACGATCGAAGGCGGCGCGCCCTTCGCCGATCCGGACACGTACCGCGGCGTGGGCATCCAGGTGGCGGGCAACGGCGTCCGCCTGTCGGGCGCGTCGGTCCGCGGATTCAAGGTCGCGATTCTCGCGCGTGATTCCGGACGCCTGCGGCTGTCGAATCTCGACCTCAGCTACAACTGGAAACCGCGTCTCCAGAGCGGTCTCGAGCAGGAGCATCAGGGCGACTGGCTCTCCTTCCACAACAACGAAAAGGACGAATGGCTGCGTTACGGCGCGGCCATCTACCTCTCCGGCGCGAACGACGCGGACATCACCGGCGTGCGCGCGGTGCAGGGCATGAACGGCCTCATGGTGGCGCGGTCGGCGCGCCTCACCGTCTGGAACAACACGTTCTCGTTCCTGTCGGGCGTGGGGATCGGGATGTATCGCACGACCGACAGCCGCATCATGCACAACCGCGTGGACTGGTGCGTGCGCGGCTACAGCCACGGGTTCTACAACCGCGGGCAGGACTCGACGGGCATCCTGATGTACGAGCAGACCAGCCGGAACGTCGTCGCGTACAACTCGTTCACGCACGGCGGGGACGGCGTGTTCCTGTGGGCCGGCCAGTCCACCATGGACACAGGTCAGGGTGGCGCCAACGACTACCTGTTCTACGACACCGACGTGAGCCACGCCGTGGCGAACGGCATCGAGGCGACGTTCAGCCGCAATGTGTTCATGCGCAACAGGATCGAGGACTGCTGGCACGGCATCTGGGGCGGCTACAGCTTCGACTCGCAGATCCTCCTGAACACGTTCGCACGCAACTCGGAAGCGATTGCGATCGAGCATGGCCAGAACATCACGATCGCCGGCAACACGTTCACGGCCGACGACGTCGGCATCCGGCTCTGGGCCAACGCGACGCAGGATCCCAACTGGGGCTATCCGAAGTTCCGGGACACCTCGAGCCGCGACTACGACATCTCGTCGAACATCTTCGACGGCGTGAAGCGCGATGCGGAGATTAGCCGCACGGCCGGGGTGAGGAGAATCGACGGCCCGCTCGCGCCCCAGGCGCGGCCGGTGCCCGCCGCGCCCGAACGGATGCCCGACGCGATCGATGCGAAACTGCCGGCCGGAGCCAGGCGCGGCCGCGGCGCGATCATCGTCGACGACTGGGGTCCGTACGACTACCTTTCCCCGAAGCTCTGGCCCGCAGGACGCCTGGCCGATCGTCCGATCCGGCTGCGGGTCCTCGGTCCCGCGGGCACGTGGAAGCTCGCGTCGATTCAGGGCGCCACGGCTGCGGCGTCCCTGGGCGTCGCGCCCGGAGAAGTCGTATTGACGCCGCACCAGCCCGCCGTCGATTTCCGGGTCGAACTCGAGTACACGGGCGAGCGCATCGTGACTCCCCGGGGAGAAGTCATCCCGGCCGGCCGCCCCTATCGGTTCGCGTATGCGGTCTTCGAGCCTGAAATCGACTGGACGGTGAACTTCTGGACGCTGGATGCGGCGCTGGATCCCCTGAAGCAGCCCGACGCGTTTGCGGCCAGGCTGCGGACGCCGCCCTCGCGCACGCAGAAGCTGACGCGCCTCGCCTTCGCGAACGCCCGTTCCTTCGGTGAGGGCTACACGACGCGCATCGGCGTCACGGCCACGGGCACGCTCACGCTTCCCTCCGGCCGCTACGAACTGGTCGTGACGAGCGACGATGGCATCCGGCTGTGGGTGGACGACAGGCTCGCGCTCGAGGACTGGTCGATCCACGGCCCGAAAGACGACCGGATCCCGATCGGCGCGGGCACGCACCGCCTGCGCCTCGAGTACTTCCAGAACACGGGCGCCGCCGCGCTCCAGGTCCGCGTCCTACGTTCGAAGTGATCGGTGCGGATCGTGCTGAAGTGCCGCGGCCGATCGCTGCAGCAGCCGTTCCGGCACAGCCTTCAGCGCCAGCGTTCTCATCGCACGAATCGACCGGCTTCGCGTCGTGGTGATACGCGCGATTCTCGGACCGAGCCGAACGAATTCGCGCGTGCGCTTCGCCCGGACGCGCTCGTAGCGTCGAAGAGCGTTCTCGACACTGCCGGCGCCTCGGAGCACGAGACCGAGTGCCACCGCATCCTCGAGCGCTTGTGCGGCGCCCTGCCCGGTGTGCGGCATCACTGGGTGCGCGGCATCGCCGACGAGCGTCACGCGGCCGCTGCCCCACTGCGACAACGGCTCGCTCCTGAAGAGCTCGTCGAACCGCATGTCCTCGGGTGTGGTGGACGTTAACACCGTCGCGAGGAGCGGGTCGCACCCGGGCAGCACGCGCGCGATCGCCTTCGACGGCGTCCGGCTGCCGGCGTCGAACTCGGCCGCGATCAGCGACATGTACCAATAGATCGCGTCACTCGACGCGCGCGCCGTTCCGATTTCGATTCCATCGTCAAGATAGCCGACGCCGGAGAGTCCGCCGAGGGCGGCGCTGACGCCGAAGGCCACACCGCGCAGCGCGCAGTATCCGCTCGGGCGAGGCCCCGCCTCGTCTGGATGGAACTGGCGCCGGATTGCCGACCCCACGCCATCGGCCGCGACCAGCAAGTCAGCCCGGTGCGTCCTGCCGGATGCCACACGGAGCGTGATCGCCCCTGCATCGGAATCGACGCCAACGGCTTCGCTGCCAAGGCGGAGTGCATCCGGGCCCACGGCGTCCAGAAGCGCGCCGTGCAGGTCCGATCGCAGCGCCACGACTGCCGGACCGCCAATCGGCGCGTGAAACCGCCGAGTCACCCGGCCATCGAGCCGTCGAATCTCGATGCCGGCCGTCGGAGCCGCGGCGCGCGCGACGGTGTCCGCGACGCCCAGCTCTTTCAGCGCCGCGAGAGCATTCGGCGCCAGCAGCAACCCGAAACCAAGCTCGCGCGGGCTCTCCGCGCGTTCGTGAATCTCGATGTCCCATCCGGCGCGCCGCAAGGCCACGCCTGCAGCGAGGCCGCCGATTCCGGCGCCCACGACAATAGCCCTGCGAGATGAGGCAGCCACGGTCAGATCCGCCCGGCCTCTTATGCGGGAGGGCGGGACGCCCGCAGCAGCCAGAAGCCGAACGCGTCGCCGTCGGTGAGGCCAGCCGCCGCGCCGGTGCTCCCGGCCGCGGGTGGCGCGAGTCGGAGCACAAGCGTATTCGTGCCCGCGCGCACCACCTCCTTCGGCAGCCGCACGTCGTAGGAGCCGATGCGGTCAGGATTCCAGGCGAGCGCGATCGTTCCGAGGGGCGCGCCATTGAGCGCGTATTCCACGACCGGCAACCGCCGCGGCGCGGCCGTGAGGGGCCGCGGGAACGGATCGAGCCGCAGCACGAGGCGATAGTCATCCCGCTCCGGCAGTCGCAGCCGAATCTCAGCGTCGCCAGTGGACACGCGCATCCGGATGTTCCCGAGATCGAGCGGCCGCGTCCATCCCTGGCCTGCAAAGCCGCCATCCTCGCCGGCCGTGACGTTGACTTCGTCACGGTGTCGGAGCGCGTCCGCGAAGACGAGCTGCGGCGACCAGGAAATCACATACCAGAGCACGGCCGAGAGCCCGGCCACGACGCTCGTGGCGCGCGCCAGGTTCCGTCGATTCGTCACGTCGCCGTCGCGGCGCCACGGCGGCGTCACCGCCGCGATGCCCGGGAACGCGACGGCTCGAATGGCGCGGAACGCCAGGCTTCCGGCCACGCTCGCGGCGATCAGAAAGAAGGGATAGAGATGCAGCGTGAACCTCGGATTCGGATCCACACGCCACGTCAGCGAGAACGGCAGCAGCGACGCGAAGGCCACGAGCACTACCAGGCGGCCCGCGGGCACGAACGCCAGCACCACGAGCCCCGCCACCGACGCGACGGCCACGTGCGTTCCCAGCCCATCGCGCCAGCCGTTGAGCCCGGTCCACTTGTTCTCGAACGGGTACAGCGTAACGCCGCGGACGATGGTGTCGACGGTCGCGTACGTACGGCCGCTCAGCTTGTCGCGAATGTAGGAGTACGTCGTGTCCGGCCTGGCCGTCTGGCCTTCGGCAATGCGATAGATGTCGCCGTGCACGTTGAACGTGTAGAAGAAGTCACCCTGCACCCGCCAGCAGTTGACGAAGTACGGGACGGCGACGATGGTGGCCGTCGCGAGCCCGAGTCCCGCCATCGTGAGCCGGCGTCGCCAAGCTCCGCGCGCGCCAGCGACGAGCAGCACCGCCGCCGGGACCAGGAACGACAGCGACATGATCCGGACCAGGATGATGAGGCCGGCGGCCACGCCGAGGAGCATCGTGTGGAGGTACAAGGCGTCCACGGCGAAGCGGCCGAACCGCAGCTGACGAGCCGGCTGCCTGGCGCTGCGCCAGATGCGAAGGATGCCGAAGGCGCCGAGCACCGCCGCCGCGACGTAGGCGTCATCGCGCCATCCCTGGCTGGCGAACCACGCGGCGTCGCGATCGATCGCGAGCACGGCCGCGGCGAGAAGACCCGCGGGCCGCGACCACACCGACGCGCCCAGCAGATAGGTCAGCCAGATCGCCAGTACGGCGAAGGCGGCCGACGTGAGGCTGACGGCGACGTCCTGCGGACCAACCACTCCCATCACCATCCGGACCGAGAACGGGAACAGGGGCTCACGCCACGTGGGTTCGTAGAACGACGTCATCTCACGCGCGGCCTTCAGGTAGGTGTACGGGTCGCTGTGGTACTGCGTCGGCGGTCCGTCCGCGTGCGCATGAAACGGCGCCGGCACCCACGGGAACCAGGCCGGACGAATCAGCTGCGGCGGCAGGACTGCCCGCGTCTGGATGGACGCCAGCCAGCCCGGGGCCACGACGGGACCGTACCGCGCGGTGATCGCATCGACCCGCAGGAGCGCGGCATACGTGAGGATCAACGCGAGCGCACACCAGGCGGCACCCCGGGCGCCGTACGCCCGAAGCGACGCGAACCGCGGCAAGCCGCCCACCCGCGATCGCCACCACGCGCCCACCGTCGGCGTCGTCCGGCGGAACGCCAGAATCGCCAGGACCGCAAGCAGCCAGCCGGCGCCCGTGCGCGCCACGCCCGTCCAGTAACGGACCGTCGGATTTCGCGGAAGAGCCGGCTTGAGCGCGTGCGATGGAATCGGCCCAAGCGACGCGCCTGCCCTGCCCGCTCGCAGGTGAATGTGTGGTGCCAAAGGGTCCGGCCGATAGCGGATCTCGATCTGGTGGAAGCCGGGCGTGAGCCACACCTGCCGGCCGGCCGGCGGCTGAGGATCGATGCCGGCCTCGAACGCCACGTGTCCGTCAATCTTGAGCGTGGACGCGCCCCGGCTCTCCATCCGCAGTTCGTAGAGATCGGCGGCCGGCACCTCCCAGAAGCCGCGCCACACGAGCGATACACCTGTCCGAGCGATGATCGCTGGCGCCACGCCGTCCAGGTTGACGTTCATCACCGTCGAGGCGGCGTACTCGCGCTCCGCCGTCGCGTCGTCGACCGCCGCTCGCGTGAGGCCACGACGGCGGTGGACGCTCCAGTCAAGCAGCGCAAAGACGCTGGCGACGATCACGACGGCGACCCACGCTCGACGCATTGCGTCTGGATTATGCCTGAGCGGGCGCGGCGCGCCGCCAGACGATCGCCGACGTGGCGAGCGCGATCAGCCAGATCGCCAGGCCGATGGCGAGGCCCGGCGGCGTGAACGTGAAGTCCACGGTGCCCGTGAAGCCCGCGGGCAGCACGACGGACGGAAGCCCGCTCGCGGGATCGCGCAGGACAGGCCCGGCTCCACTGGACCAGCCATCAGCGAAGTTCTGATTCAGCACGACCCGCACGGGGTCCGCGCCAACGGCCGCACCGGCGGTCACCCGGTTCATCGTGAACGTCGGCGCCGAGAGCTTCACGTCGCCACGCGCGCGAATCACCGCGGGACCGGGCGGCGCGATGCGTCTGACCAGCAGCGGCTCGTAACAGTTGAGCGCCGACACGCCCGCCGTCATCGGCGGCAGCATCACCGAGTTCTCTCCGAGCCGGCTCCAGCGCACGGTAGGCGGCTCAGTCTCGGCAATCACCGGCGCCGACGTGTCGAGGTGGCGCGCCTCGACGGGACTCGGCGGCAGCACGAAGATGTCCTTGAGGTGCCGCCGATTGACGGCCATGAGCTGTGCCGTGCCGATGACGCACAGCAGGGCCACGGCC
>CAZJTG010000132.1:10334-10564 GCA_964548865.1 uncultured Solibacteraceae bacterium | reverse complement strand
GACCGGCGCTCTGCGGACCCTGGCCTGGCTGGATCGGCAGGGACGTGAAACGCCAATCAAGGCGGAGCCACGCGCGTATTACACCGTGCGGCTCTCTCCCGATGAGACGCGGGCGGCACTTCATCTTCAGGATCGGCAGAACGATGTCTGGGTGTGGAACCTGGGGCGAGAGACACTCACGGCCCTCACGTTCGATCCGCAGTCCGACGGGTTTCAGGTCTGGACGCCTG
>CAZJTG010000132.1:10022-10324 GCA_964548865.1 uncultured Solibacteraceae bacterium | reverse complement strand
CTCGCAGGCCGCCGACGGCACGGGAGCGCCGGTCCGGCTGAGCACGTCGACCAACAACCACCTCGCCGCCAGCGTCCTGCCGGACGGTCGCATCGTGATGGTGAGCCGGACCGGCGTCAACGACGACATCGGCGTGTGGTCCAAGGACAAGCCGGAGTTCACGCCCCTCGTGAACACGGCGACAGCCGAGCGGAATCCCGAGGTGTCACCCGACGGCAAGTGGCTGGCGTACGAGTCGTACGAGACCACGCCGCCGCAGATCTACGTGCGGCCGTTCCCGGACATCAACGCCGGCAAGTGGC
>CAZJTG010000132.1:0-10012 GCA_964548865.1 uncultured Solibacteraceae bacterium | reverse complement strand
CTGGTCCTCGGCGACGCGCCGCGGGACGGCGGCGTGCGCCCGGCGTGGTCCCGAAACGGCCGCGAGCTGTACTTCCTGAGCAGCGCGACGGGCACGACCGTCACGCTGTATGCGGTCGCGATCCCGACGACACCCTCGAGCGCCGGGAATCCGCTGAAGCTGTTCGACGTGCCGAACGTACCGAACCAGCAGAACGGCAGGTTCTACGATGTGACGAAGAACGGCAGGTTCATCTTCATCAAGAATCAGGTCGTCAAAGACGAGCCGGGATCGGCGCTGCCGACGCTCGTCGTCGTCACGAACTGGTTCGAGGAGCTGAAGGCGAAGGTCGGGGTCAAATAATGTCGCCCATGGGCCGCACGATTCCGCGGGCCCAAAGGCAGTACTCTGAGGGGCGATGTTGCCCTATTCCCCGAATCCCGCGCGCATCGACGTCCGATGCGAGAACTGTCAACGCGACGTCGGCCTGGTGTGTGAAGGCCTGTCAGGTCCATCTGGTTATCCGGGCTACGTTGAGTTCACGTGCCCCCATTGCGCGAGGCTGGCTCGCGCACGAACGCCTGGTCGCATTCTTTCGATCCAGATCTCCGCAACGTCGTCCTGAGTGCGCTCGCCACTCGCCGGACGGCCATTCAGGACCGCCGCGCGCCGGGGTTCGAGTCCCTGCCCGGCGGGTCCTGACGCGCCGGCCCGGGGCGCGCGATAACGTTTACCCCAGACCGCGATAGGATTACGCCGCGTTCTCGAAGGAGGCCTCATGCGTTCGCGTCTCAGGTTCGTACTGATTGTGGCGATAGCGGCCCTGTGCCCCGCACTGTCGGAAGCCCAGACCGTGACCGGATCGATCCAGGGTGTCGTAACCGACGCGACCGGCGGCGTGTTGCCGGGGGCGACCGTACAGGTGCGCAACGCCGAGACCGGCGCGGCGCGCGACTTGACGACGAACGAGCAGGGGTTCTATGCCGCGTCGTTTCTGCCGATCGGCCGCTACTCCGTCACCGCCCGGCTCGCCGGGTTCGCGACCGTCGTGCGCGAGAACATCGACGTCGGCCTGAACCAGACGCGGGTGGCCGACTTTCAACTCAAGCCCAGCGCGCGCGAAGAGACCGTGACGGTGGTCGGCGCGGCGCCGCCGATCAACACCGTGAACGCGGAGGTCAAAGGCGCGCTCACCGCGCAGCAGATTGCCGACAAGCCGACGCTCAATCCGGGCAGCTTCCTGTCGTTGGCCGAAATCTTCGCCGGCTTTCAGGAAAACCCCACCAGCGGCCAGAACAACCCGACCGCCTCGTCCGGGTCGTCGATCAACTTCAACGGCACCGGCACGCGCGGCGCGACATTCCAGATCAACGGCGTGAACAACGACGACTCGTCCGAGAATCAGCACCGCCAGGGCGCGGCGCTCTCGACGATCAAGGAATTCCAGATTCTGACCAATACCTACAGCGCCGAGTTCGGCCGAGGGTTTGGCGGCATCGTGCTCGTGCAGACGAAGTCGGGCACGAATCAATGGCGTGGCGACGCGTACGAGTTCATGCAGGACAGCAACGATCTGACCGCGCTGGCGAAGTTCGCGTTGGTCAAGCCGGACAACCAGCGCCATCAGTACGGCGGCACGGCCGGCTTCCCGATCGTGCGCAACCGGCTCTTTGGATTTGCGAGTTTTGACCGGACGCGCCTGACGGGGACGCAGAACTACGCGCGCGATCTCCTGTTGGCGAACGAGCAGACCCCGAGACTGACGCGCGGCAACGACACACCCGAGAACCGCGCCTGGATCCAGGGCATCATCGACCGCTATCCCAAGGGCGTTGTGCCGAACGATCCGCGCAGCAACCGGACGTATGCGACGACGGTCGGCATCAATCGGCCCGCGGAGGACTATTCCGGGCGCGTCGACTGGCAGCGCGGCCCCGACAGCATCACCGGTCGCTACCAGTACACGCACCAGATCTTCGAGTCGGACGACGTCATCATCGGCGAAGTCGCCAGGCAGGACCATCGCCAGCAGAACATCGGCGTGACGTGGACGAAGGTGTTCAACACGAGCCTGGTGGGCGAAGCGCGCTACGGTCTGGGCATCCGCGACACGAACGTCAACATCGCCGCCGGCAACGACACGCCGATCGTGCGGTTCACCGGGTCGCCGGTGTCGGGCACGATCATCGGCAACGCCGGCAACTTTCCGATCCTGCGCGACCAGTACGACAATCAGTTCGTCTACAACCTCAACTGGCTGTTCGGCCGGAACCACTCGTTCAAGACCGGCACGGATATCCGGCGCGTGCAGCTCGACGATTTCGCGGACAACAGCTCGCGAGGCACGTGGACCTTCAATGCCTCCTGCGGCGGCGTGACCTACCCGTCCGCGTACGACGCGTTTCTCGACGGCTGCATCGCGTCCTACGTCAAAGGCTACGGGCCGTTCTTCCTCGAGAACCGAATCAACGAAGCCAACTTCTACGTGGAGGACAGCTGGCGGGTGCGTCCGTCGCTCACCGTCAACCTCGGCCTGCGGTACGAGTACGTGTCCGCGCCGAAGGAGGCCGCCGGCCGCATCGACTACGGCTTCGGCGCCGACACCGACAACTACGCGCCTCGCCTGAGCGCGGCGTGGACGCTGCCGGCCGCGACAGGATGGCTCGGCTGGATCACCGGCCGCGCCGACGGCGACGCGGCGCTCAGAGGCGGGTTCGGCATCGCGCACGGGCGGATCTTCCAGTCGGTGTTCTCGCAGACCGGCGCGAGCCTGCGCACCAATCCGCCGAACGCGCTCTCGCGAACCTACAGCACGCTCCCGGGCCAGCTGAACGTCTCGGATCCGTCGCTCGGCTTCGTCTTCGTGCCCGGGCCCCAGACCACCCGGCACTCGATCACGATCGCCTCGTCGAACCTGGAGATGCCGGAGACGCGCCAGTGGAGCCTCACGTACGAGCGCAAGCTGCCGTTCGACTCGAGCGTCCGCATCAACTACAACGGCAACCACATTCCCAACAATCTCAAGTACGCCCTGGGCAACCTGCCGCTCTCGCCGCTGAACGGCCCGGTCACGGTGGTCGATCATCCGAACAACGCGCCGGCGGCGGGGTTCCCGGATCTGCGGGGCAGGACCATTACGGCGATCGCTGCCAACGTGCAGTGCGCCGGTACGGGACTGCCGGGGATTGGCGTCACCGCGGCGTGCCCCGTGCCCGTGCCGATCGCCGACAACGAGATCAGCCTCCGCGTGCCGCGCACGAACGAGCGTCGTCCCGACCCGCGCTACACGTCCAACCTCGTCGTGAGCAACGATGCCAAGTCCTGGTATGACGGCATTCAAATCGAATGGGTGAAGCGGCTCGGCGACGGCCTGCAGTTCACGACCAGTTACACGCGCAGCCGGTCGGAGGACACGACCTCGGAGGCGACGTTCGTTGGCGCCGGTGACTCGAACCAGCAGGGCCCGAACGTGAAGTTCGCGCGAGGCTACTCGCGCTTCCACACGCCGCACCGCTTCTCGTTCAACGGCACGTACGTGCTGCCGTTCTGGCGGGATCGGCGCGATCTCGCCGGCTACGTCCTCGGTGGCTGGCAGGTGTCGGGCGTCGTGCGCCTCACGTCGGGCACGCCGTTCACGGTGACGCAGACCGGCCTCGACCTCGATTTCGATGGCTTTGCGGAAGGGCGGCCGGTGATTCTCGATCGGTCCATCCTCGGCAGGACGATCAACGACCCCGCCACGTCGGTGAGCCGGTTGCCGGTGAGCGCCTTCCGGCCTTACGCCGCCGGCGACTCGCTGGACTCGGTGGTGGGCCGCAACGCGTTCTTCGGCGACGGGCTGCAGACGATGGACTTCGGGCTGTTCAAGAACTTCAGCCTCGGCGGCACGAAGTCCTTCAGCGTCAGGGTGGAAGTGTTCAACCTGTTCAACGCGGTGCAGTACGGGTTCCCGGCGCTGAGCATCTCGACGCCCACGACGTTTGGCACGATCACCGGACTGAACGGGCTCTACATCCCGCGGACGATTCAGCTGGGCTTCAGGTTCCGGTACTAATTGGGGTCAGACCCCCCTGTCAGGACCCCCCTGTCAGTACGTCACCCTGACCCGGTACCTGACCGTGGCCGTGCCACCGGCCGCGACGGGCGCGACGAACTGCGCGGCCCAGGCGTCCGTCTTCGTCCACGCGTGCGACGCGTTCAGCATGCGCCAGCTGCCGCCGACCGGCTCGTTCACTTCCACGGAAATCGCCGTGGCCTTGTGATTGCGCAGCGTCACTTCGTAGGCGACTTCGTAGACGTTCGAACCGACGCGGACGAAGTCCGTCTGCTTGCGTTCCGCCGTGACGTCGAACGCGTTGCCGATCTTGAGGTTCAGCGTCTCGTCCTTCGGCGTGTGGTCGATCCGATCCTCGCCAACAAACTGCAGTCCGCCACGTGAGTCCGCCTGGTAGACGCGGACGATGCCGGCGGGAAGCGGCTGACCGAGCCCGGTTTTCTGCTCGTTCTTCAGCTGGTAGAACACCTGCACGACGTCCTTGATCGGCGCGCCCGGATGCTGCGCGTTGCGGTAGTAGAACTGCTGGCCGTTCACGACGTAGCGCTTCAGGACGGGAAAGCCGGTCGCGTTCAGCATGCTGACCTGCTTCGTCTGGTTGTTGTTGATCGTCGTCTTCCGGCCCACCGAGTAGAGGTGGTAGTCCGAGAACGCTTCCTGTGACATCGCGGGGGCGGCCGCGGCCACGTCCATGCGGCTTTCCATCGCCATCGCCCGGCCCAGCGCCTGCTTCACGCGATTGAGGTCGCCCGCGACGAGCTGCAGCGTCGCGTTCCGGAACGATGTGCCGCTGCCGTTCCGCACGGTCACCCAGCCGTCGAGGTCCGCGGCCTTGTCGTCGCGGCCGACCGTCAGGACGTAGTCCGCGTTCCACGCGAGCTGGCCCGCCAGGTACGAGGCTTCGACGCGATGACGCGTGCCGCCGCCGTTGTCGAGCGTCCAGATGAGTGTGGGACGCGAGAACAGGTTGCCGGGCAGCTCCGGGAAGCGGATGTGATCGGCCGACATGCCGGTCACGATCTCGCCGTTGATTCTCCAGACCGGCGCGTTGTTGTAGCTGATTAATTCAGCCTCGACTTCCTCCTCGGCTCCGTTCTGTCGCCGCACGAGCGTGACCTTCCGGCCCACGTACTTCCGCAAGAGTTTGTCGGGCTCGAGCAGGTCGTATTCGTAGTTCTGCTCGAGGACGCTCACGCGCGCGGGCTCCGTCAGGGAGCGAAAGTGCACCGTGGCCGGATTGACCGTGGCCGCGATGTCCATGAATTTCAGGTCGGCCGTGCCGCGCCCGATCTCGATCTGACGCACGTCTCTCACGAGCGCCAGCTCGGAGTTGTAGACCGTCACGGCCAGATCGATCTGGTCGTCGAGGGTCGTGGTGCCCGGGCTACCGGCCTGCGGCCCCGAGGCGGACACGCGATGACCGGGGGTGGATGACCCTGCGGCGATCGCAAGGGCAGCGGCAAATACGGCGGGAACGGACCAGAGTCGAACGGACATGCGGGCCTCCTTGGTGGCTCTGTCCGTTGAA
The DNA here is from genome assembly GCA_964548865.1 of uncultured Solibacteraceae bacterium. GTDB lineage: Bacteria > Acidobacteriota > Vicinamibacteria > Vicinamibacterales > SCN-69-37 > DASUGC01. The sequence continues at coordinate 4,451 of CAZJTG010000132.1, read as the reverse complement.
CGAGGGGCGGGGGAGTTCTTGCACGAGCCCGCCCCGAGCGCCCTCGAGCGGCGAGCGCCGCGACTGGGGCCGGATCTACCGACGCTTTTCGACTTTGCCGGAGTCGGCCGTCTTGTGATCCGAAATCTGAAAGCGGAGGAAGCTGTGCACGGCGTCGAGCGCCGCACGGTCTGTGGTGACGATTTCCACGCGGCCGCCAAGGTCCGTTTCCACGTAGCGGTAGCTCACACGGCTCCTGAGCGCGGCAAGCTCCTTCGTGCCCGGCACGTTCCTGTCGTGAACGAGCGCGGGCGCCGAGAAGTCGCCTTCGCCGAACAGCATCGCGAGGTGAGGCAGGTGCGACCGGATCGCGTCGCGGTTCGCGGCGTCCGCCCGATCCTTCACCCGTACGACAATCGCGCCGCCATCCTCGAAGAGCAGGAAGGCGTGCGCGGTCTTCTCCTGGTCGAAGCCCATCACGTGATTGCCTCGCGCGTGCATCTGCGCGTGGGGATCGGCTGCCGCCGGCGCCGGCTTTGGCGGCGTCTGCGCTTGCGCTGCATCGAGCGACACGCTGCCAGCAAGGGCGACGGCAAGGGCGAACAGACGGCCAGGGCGAACGGATAGCACCATTAATGACTCCTGCCTGATTATTGTGCCGCACCGGCCTCGCATAAGCTCGTCCAGATGCCGGCTTCCCGCTTCTCGCCAGGGTCGCGATCCAGATTGACGGGCCACGACCTCGGCCGGTTCCCTGGCTCGACGCTGTTCGATCGCCTCGGGCGGGCCTTGTGCGGGGCCGAGTGCCTTCCGCGAAAAGAGCTCTTCGAGGCGTGGGAGGTGGCGAAGCGGGCCCGGCGGCTGTTTCGCGGCGGGCGCGTCGTAGACGTGGCCGGGGGTCACGGACTGCTCGCGCACCTGATGTTACTGCTCGATGATTCGTCCCCCGAGGCGGTGGTCGTGGATCCGGCCCGGCCCGCGTCAGCCGATCCGATTCAACGCGTGCTCACCGAGGCGTGGCCGCGACTGCAAGACCGTGTGTCGTACCAGGCGGACGATCTTGCGTCGTTCGCGATGCGCGAAAGTGACGTCGTCGCGTCGTGCCACGCGTGCGGCGCGCTGACAGATCGCATCATCGACGCGGCTGTTGCCGCGCGAGCGCGGCTCGCCGTGCTTCCGTGTTGTCACGACGTGGACACCTGCGACGCCGGAGATCTGACGGGCTGGATGAATCCGGCGATCGCGATCGATGCAGTGCGGGTGACGCGACTCGGCGAGCGAGGCTATCGCGCGCGCACACAGCTCATTCCGCTCGAGATCACGCCGAAGAACCGGCTGATTCTGGCGGAGCCAGCCGGCCGGCGGTCGGGGTAGCACTCTCGCGCGGCTAGCCCGGTTGCATCGCTTTGTCGAACGCGAGCTGGACCACTTCCGCCGCTGGGAGGAGCGAGGCCAGAACGCACACCACGTCGCCCTCCTGCCAGAACACGAGTGTGACGCCTTCGCGCTGGTAGACACGAAACGTAAACCCTCGGTGCTGCCGCACGTCGCCGCCTGGCGGCAGCTCATCAAGCGAGCCGCTGAACATGTGGCAGATCACCCGAACGCCGTCGGCCCGGCGATAGCCGTAGAGCGCCGCCGGCCGGCCGGCGATGCGCACGACCTCACCTCCTTCAAGCGGCCAGCCCATCATCGCGAGGTCGATCACGCGAATGGTCGGCAGTCGGTCGCGGTGGCGTGCGAAGGCTGACTCCAGGACGGCGTGCTCGGAGGTGACCCAGGCCCCAGACGACAGTCCCTCGCGCAGGACGACATCGTGGTTGTTGCGCGCGTCCGCGATGAGCGTTTCCGGTGTCTCGCGCGCGAACCACCAGGCGCCGACGGCGACGAGCACGACCGCGGCCGCCGCGGCGGTCCACCACCAACGGGCTGAGGGCTGTCCCGTCGAGGTCTCGCGATCTTCGCGATCCAGCGCGGCCGCGACGGCGCGCGCGAGGTCCTCCGGGACGGGCTGGTGTGCGATCGCTGCAACCGCCAACCGCGCGGTCCGCAGGCGCGCCACCTCGGTGCGGCAGGTCGGACAGGCCTCCAGGTGCGCGCGCACCGCGGCTTCGTCGACCTCGCTGAGCCGGCCATCGACCAGGTCCATCAGACGATCAGCGTCGTGCACTGTCGGCGTCATCGTACTCCTCCGCCGGCGGGCCGGATGCGGCGATCGCGCGCGAACGCGTCAAGGCGGACCGCGAGCAGCCGACGCGCCCTGAACAGCCGCGACCGTACCGTGCCGACTTCGCAGCCCAGGGACTGGGCGGCTTCCTCGTAGGTCAGTCCTTCCACGTCCACCAGCAGGACGGTGATTCGGAACGCCTCAGGAAGTTCGTCGAGGGCCGACTCGATCTCGGGCTCGGACCACGTCGTCTCGTCGGCCGGTGTCTCGGGTGGCGCCGCGAGTTCGATGCCGTAGCGGGCCTCGAGGTCGTCGATCGACACCCGGATCGGCTCCCGGCGCGCACGATGGTAGCTGTTCACAAACACCGAGTACAGGATCTTCAACACCCAGGCGCGCCCGTTGGTTCCCGCTGTGTATGAATCGAACGCGCGATAGGCACGGAGCATCGTGTCCTGGGCGAGGTCGGCGGCGTTCGCGTCATCTCGCGTCAGGCGCCGTGCCGTGCGGAACACCGCGGACAGGTGGATGGCGATCTCGCCTTCAAAGCTCGTCCGTCGGGCGTCCGCCACCGTCGCATTCTATCCGCGTTGGCCCCGGGAACTTTTTGGCGGCGCGCATTGTTCAACGTCCAGCGGGCGCAGGTCGCGCCGCGAAGGAGTCGAACGAGATGCGAGTCAGTGTTCTGAGCTTCACCGTCCTGTTGGCGGCCACGGCCGTCCCCGTCGTCACGCAACCTCAGTTCGAACTGTCGGTCGTCGCGACCGGCCTGCAGCGGCCGGTGGGCATTGCCGTGGATGGTAGCAAGGATCTCTATTTCACCGAGGTGCCGAATCCCGGCCTGCCGAATGCCGGCAACGGGGTGTCGCATCTCGACCTTCGGTCCGGCGTCGTCACGCCCATTTCGAGCGGAGAGCCTGAGCCGACGAACCTCGCGGTGTCGCGTGAAGGCGACGTGTACTGGACGTGCAAATCGGCCGTCGTGATTCTGCGCCGTGTCGAAAGCTCGCTGATGATCGAGCCGGTCGCCACCGGTCTCGCCGAGCCCTCAGGCCTTGCGATCAGCCGTCAGGGCCGTGTCTACTTCACGGAGATCCCGACGCCCGGCGTGGCAGGCGGTGCGAACAATGTGTCCGTCCTCACGGGGAACGGCAAAGTGGTGATCTCGATGGGTGAACCTGAGCCGACCGACGTGGCCGTCGCGCCAAACGGGGACCTGTACTGGACGTGCAAGACGGCGGGCGTGATTCTGCAGCGGCGCGGGGGCCGCACGAGCGTCCTCGCCGCCGGACTCGACTCACCCAGCGGAATCGCGATCGATCACCTCGGCCGCAACGTGTACTTCACCGAAGTGCCGACGCCCGGCGTGCCAGGGTCGAGCGGCGGACGCAACAAGATCCGCGCGATCGACCTCGCCTCCGAAGAAGTCGAGACGCTGCACACCGGCGACCCGGAGCCCACGGACATCGCCGTGGCGCGCAACGGGAACCTCTATTGGACGTGCACGTCGGCCGGCGTCATCGTCGAAGCGAAGCGGACGGGGAAGCGATAGCGCGCGCCACCGCGAGCGAGCGACTTCAGACCTGCCGCCGGGTCCCAGCGGCTGCAACTGGTTCCCGGCGGCAGAACGCTCGTGACGAGGCGGGTGGCGGCGAGGCCACTGGCCCTCGGGTATACTCGCGCGACTCGCGTGGCAGTGACCTCCGGGACGCGTCTTGGACCGTATGAAGTCGTCGCCCCTGTCGGCGCCGGCGGCATGAGCGCTTGCGGCTCGGCGAGCGAGCGAAGCGAGACGAGCCGTCGAGGCGCGGGGGTGGGGCCCCGCGCCATTTAAGAACGTAGACTACCGAGCCCATGCCGCTTACTGCCGGGACGCGTCTTGGACCGTATGAAGTCGTCGCCCCTGTCGGCGCCGGAGGCATGGGCGAGGTCTACCGCGCCCACGACATGCGCCTCGGGCGCGACGTCGCCATCAAAGTCCTGCCGCCGGCATTTGCGTCCGACGCCGAACGCCGCGCGCGCTTCGAGCGCGAGGCCCAGACCGTCGCCGCGCTCTCCCATCCACACATCGTCAGCATCTTCGACACGGGCGTTCACGACAACCAGATCTTCGTCGTCATGGAACTCCTCGAGGGCGAGACGCTGCGCGAGCGGCTCGCGCCCGCCGCCGCGGCCCCCGGCGCGAGCGAGTCCGCGAGCCGCGCACCCATGAATGCTGGCCTTCCCGTCCGTAAAGCCATCGAGCTGGCGGTGCAGGTGGCGCGCGGACTTGCAGCGGCGCACGACAAGGGGCTCGTCCATCGCG
>CAZJTG010000131.1:0-10657 GCA_964548865.1 uncultured Solibacteraceae bacterium | reverse complement strand
CGCGCCGCCGCCGGAGGTCGTGCCGCCGCAAGGCCTGCCGGCCCGCGCGCTGCGCGTGCTTCTGGCCGAGGATCATCCCGTCAATCGGAAGCTCGTGATGACGGTGCTGCTCAAGCGCGGCCACCAGATCGACGGCGTCGAGCACGGTCGGGCGGCGCTCGACGCCCTCGAGCGATCCGCGTACGACCTGGTCATCATGGACCTGCAGATGCCGGAAATGGGTGGCCTCGAGGCCACCGAGGCGATCCGCGCCAGGGAGCGCTCGTCGTCGGGCAGGCGCGTGCCGATCGTCGCGCTCACCGCGCACGCGATGCGGGGCGACCGGGAGCGCTGCCTCGCCGCGGGGATGGACGACTATCTGGCGAAGCCGATCGATGTCGATCTGCTCATCGCGACGGTGGAAAAACTCGGAGGCGCCGCGTCCCGGGTCCAGGGGCCGGCGTCCGTGCCCGGTCCGGAGTCCGTCCGGAGTGCCGCGTCCGTCGGGAGTGCCGGGGCCGCCCGGAGTGCCGGGGCCGTCCGCGCCGTCACGTTTGCCGAGGCGGATGCGCTGCGGCGAACGAGTGGTGACCGCAAGCTTCTGAAGGAGCTCGTCAGGCTGTACCGCGCGGGGGCGCGCGTGTCGGTGCGCAGAATCGAACAGGCGCTCGCGAAGAAGCAGGCCGAGCCGCTGAGACTCGCCGCCCACGGGCTCAAGGGAGCGGTGGCCACCGTCGGCGGCATGGCCGCGCGCGATGCGGCGGCGCGGCTCGAGGCCATCGGCAAGTCCGGCGCGTTCCGGGAAGGCGGCGCCGCGCTGAGGGCGCTGCGCTCGGAACTGGCGAAGCTCGACAAGGCGTTTGCCCGCGCGGGCCTCATCCCCAAAGGGCGGAGACGATGACGTCCATCCTGCTCGTTGACGACGACCGCACGTCGCGGCACCTGGCCGAGAACATCCTCAGGCGGGAGGGCTGGCGCGTGACGTCGGTCTCGGATGGCGTCGAAGCCCTGAATCTCCTGCGGCGACGCCGATTCGATTTGATGTTGCTCGACGTGTGGATGCCGCGCATGAACGGCCTCGAACTGCTCGAGAAGATTCGCGAACTGAAGCGGCGCCCGCGGGTGGTCGTCATGACGTCGGACGACACGCCGGGCACGGTGCTCGGTGCGGTGCGGGAGCAGGCGTTCCGGTACGTGCACAAGCCGGTGGATCCGGTCGCGCTCGTCGATGCCGTGCGCGACACGCTCGAGGCGCCGGACACGCCGCCGATCGAGGTGGTTTCGTCGAGGCCCGACTGGGTGGAACTGGTCGTGCCCTGCACGAGGGAGGCGGCGGAGCGTCTGCGCGGCGTCATGGCGCAACTGGACGCGGACCTCGCGCCCGACGTCCGCGATTCCATCGCGTACGCGTTTCGCGAGCTGCTGCTGAACGCGATCGAGTGGGGCGGCCAGCTCGACCCGTCGCGCACCGTGCGCATCTCGTGCCTGCGCACGAAGCGGATGCTGATGTACCGCATCGCGGATCCCGGGCCGGGCTTCAATATCGAGAATCTCCCGCACGCCGCCGTCGGCCAGCCGCAGGGCTCGCCGATCGCCCACATCGACGTGCGCGAGGCGCAGGGCCTGCGGCCCGGTGGCTTCGGCATCCTCACGGTCAGAGAGACCGTCGATGAGCTGCTGTACAACGAGAAGCGCAACGAAGTCGTCTTCGTGAAGTACCTGGACGGTCCGCCCAGGTAGTCCTGTCGAATCCGGCGGAGTCGGGTGAGTTTTCTGGGGCCGTCAGCGGACGGTCACGTTCACGACATCGAGACGCAGCATCTGGCCGGCGAGCGGTGTGTCCACGACACCCTTGATGATCTGAAGACGGTCGGGCAGCCCCCGCTCGGCGTTGTCGATCTGGCGATCGTTGCCGTCCACGACGCGCACGACGACCGCGGCGCCGCCGGCGACGGGGATGGTGGCCTCGAAATCCTCGAGGTAGATCGTGTGACCGACGCGCGGGTAGTGATTCAGCCAGTAGGTCTGCCTGGGCTCCGAGATCTCGATGTGCCATGCCGACCAGTCGCGCGCGCGGATGGTTCCGCCGACCTTGTAATAGGGATGGTCCGGGTACGGCGTCTCGCCGGCGGCGATCGTGGTCGGTTCGAAGATGCCGCGGATCCGGAGGCGGACGTCGTACGTCGCGCCCGCCTTGCCGCCGAAGGTGAACGGCTTCTCGATCAGCTGCTTGTGGAGGCACGTATCCGGCTGCGGCGCGTAGTCGCCGGTGCACTCGTCGTGCAGGAACAGCTGATGGAAGCCGGCCGCCGCCTGTGTGACGTCGCCGGTGCGCGCGGCCTGACCGCCGGCTCGCGTCTCGGCCGTGACCGTGAGCGCGACGCCGAGGCCGACGACGCAGATCGCCGCAGGAATACGCATGGGACGGGTTACTGATCCTTGTCGCGGCCGCTGAACGCGCGGCCCTTGGCCACGGCGCGGAAGGCGGCGTCGTTGAACGACTGCAGGATTGCCACGTTGAATCCCTGCTGCATGCGCGTCTCGACGTCGTTCTCGGAGACCGGATACGCGCATGCGAGCTTGAATTCCTTGCAGGCGGCGAGCACGGACTGAATCGCGGCCTCCCACGCGACGTCGTCGCGCATGCCTCGGCCGGTGCTGGGATCGAGGACGGGCTGGCCGTTGGCGTCGAGTTTTCGAAGCACGCCGCCGAGCGTGCCGGCGCCGGGCGCCAGGATGCTGAGGCCCTTCACCTGTGCGATCTCGCGCACGTTGGCCAGGCCTTCCTTCGTTTCGATGATGGCGGTCACGACGATTTCCCCGTCGGGATTGAGCGGCCAGACGTCGGCGCGGCGGCGGTACTCGGCGTCCGTCAGGCCCCAGTATTTCGGCGCGTTGCCGACATCGTCCGGCCGCGTGCCGCCACGGGACGCGAACCGCAGGGCCGCAATACCCTGACGCAGTTCCTCGGCGGTGTCAACCTCGACGAACGAAATGCTGCTGACGCCGGCATTCAGCTGCCGGCTGAGGTTGGCGATGTAGTGGCCCGGTTCTGCCGGCGCGTTCCCGCCGGAGATGTTCGGAGCTTTTGAATTGACCGGCAGCACCAGGCGCGGCGTTCGCGACTTCGTGACGTTGCCGAGTTCGAGGAGCGCGTCCTGCAGCGCGATGAGGCTAGCCGACCCCGCGTCGGCGTTGCGCTCCATGCTGGCCGTGAAGAAATAGTCGGCCTCGGGATGGGCGGTCGCGTCCTTGGCGAGTTCGAGAGGCGTCTTTGGTGCGGGTGCCGGTGCCGGCTGCCCGGCGGCCGCACCGCGTCCGGGTCCGCCGCCGCGCGCCGAGGGCAGGCCAAGACCAAGGATCGCCTTCCTGGCGGTGAGCAGATCCACCATCGGATTCAGATGGCGACCTGACTGGCCCATGACCGCCACCCCGAAGGCCCCCGTCGCCAGGAGCGCGAGTACCAGATGTTTGCGCATGGGCAGATGATAGCCCGGCCGGGGGTCAGACCGGGGTCAGACTGGGGTCAGACCGGGGTCAGACCGGGGTCAGACTGGGGTCAGACTGGGGTCAGACATCGACTTGCCGGAGCGCTTAGAAATCACGCTGCCTTGTCCGTTCGAAAGGACTGCGCGAACGCGTGGCTTCCGAGAACACGAGCGTTGGATCGAATCCGATCCACGACCGCCGCATCGGGTGTGACTCCGACGAACTCAGCGTAGCGAGATCGGAGCGTTTCCGGATCGCTGGTCCCGAACAGAGACAACGTGGACTCAACTGAAAGAAATGGCGGCGCTTCGGTTGCACCAATCGTTGCTCGGTGACTGCTCCATGCCCAGTCCTCCGGACAGGCGACTAATCCGGCTCGCACGGGATTCATCGCGACATAACGAGTGAGGTTGAGGAGGTAGCTGTCCCGATCGACCAACTGATCCTTGAACCGTCCTTGAAAGACATGGCCGACCTGACCGTGTCGGCGATTCCACCAGAGCCCGTACGATCCGTTGATGCGCCGAATAGCCGCCGAAAAGTTCGGGCGGCGAGGAAGGATCGTGAGGTGGTAGTGGTTCGGCATCAGGCAGTAGTTCCAGCACTCGACCGCGAACTGCTGCAGTGCGTCCTCCAGCAGATAGATGAAATGCCTGCGGTCGTGATCGTCCAGAAATATTGCCTGGCGACCATTGCCGCGCGCCATCACGTGGCGGATGTAGTCAGGCGCCTGAAATCGAGGATGACGAGCCATGCAGTACTCGCCAACACGATTCGGGCCAGATCAAGATCGCAGGAATCCGCGGCAAAAGGACGCCCGGCCCGAAAGCACGCAGGATTTTTTTCAAACATCCAAGTGGTTACTCGGTGGAAGTTTTGCCAGCCTCGATGTCTGACCCCAGTCTGACCCCAGTTTGACCCCAGTCTGACCCCGGTTTGACCCGGGTTTGACCCCCCGGGTCCCCCCGGGTTCTTGTCGCCTGGGGTTTGCTAGACTCCGGTCGGCGTCGGGCATGCGTGCGAATCTCGTGATCTCGGCAGCGATGGCAGCCTTTCTGTCGGCGGCCGCGCCAGGGTTCGCCCTCGCGCCCCAAGCGAAGACACCCGTTCGCATCCACGTCAGCACCGACGACACCGGCGATCCCGACGAACTCGCGAACCGCAGAGCCTCGGTCAGGGACCTGGCGAGCGCGCTCACGGGAAAGAAGAACGTGTTCATCGCCGCGGCGGACGAAGACGATGCTGAACTCGTCGTTGAAGTGATCGGGCGGGGGCTGACCGTACCAAGAGTGATCATCGGTCTCGGACCGCGTCCCGGGCAATCGACGATCTCCTCGGGACCCTCCAAGGCCGCCGACCTGCGCGCGCGTCTGACGACCAGGCCAGGCGAGATCGTCGACTTCCGCAACAAGAACAAGGCCGCGGACAACCCGCGCGGATGGAAGAGCGCGGCAGACGACATCGCAGATCAGATCGAGCGATGGCAGCGGGCGCGGGTCGTTCGGTCGCCCTCGCCCGAACCACTCCGCTGAGCTGACATGTCCGTTGCGTCACACCTGGGCGTCTCCCCGGCCGGGTACGACCGTCGAATCCGCCAGCTCATCCTGCACTACGACGAACTCGTGGCCGAAGCCGCCGGCGCGCTTCGCTACGCGCGTCGTCCGGTGCGCGCGATCGTCGACCTCGGCATCGGTACCGGCATGCTCAGCGCCGCCTGCCTCGCGCGGGCGCCGCGCGCCCGCGTCCACGGCATCGACGCCGATCGATCGATGCTCGACGTCGCGCGCGTGCGATTGAAGCACGCGCGAAGCCGCCTCACGCTCACCGAGGGCGACTTCACCGCCGTCCGCCTTCCGGCCGCGCGCGCGGACGCCATCGTCGCGAGCTACGCGCTGCATCACATCCGCTCGCGACGCGCGAAGCTGGCCTTCTACCGCCGGTGCCGCCGCGCCCTTCGTCGCGGCGGCGTGCTCATCAGCGGCGACTGCGCTCCGGCGTCGTCGCCAGCCGCCGCGGCGCTCGATCTGCGGCCGTGGTATCTGCACCTCGCGAAGTCGATAGGATCGATCGCGGCTGCCCGCCGCGTCTACGAATCGTGGGCCGACGAGGACACGTACGTGCCGCTCGGCGTCGAGGTGGATCTCCTCGAGCGCGCCGGCTTCAGCGTCGAGATTCCGTGGCGGCAAGCTCCGTTCGCCGTCCTCGTCGGGCTCGTTCGAGATCGCTAGCCGGCCGCGATGGCGCTGCCCAGCACCAGCGAGGCGGCGATCGCACCCAGCACGAGGTACACGCCGATCATGACGATCGCGGACACGATCATGTAGATGACGACCTGATCTGCCGGCGTCTTCATGACCTGGGGCAGTCCCAGATAGAAGAGGTAGATCGAGTAGATGCCGCCGGCGAGGACAATGAGGCCGCCGATGACCGGCAGGAGATTCGCGGCGCCGGCGACCCAGACCGCAGTCGAGGCGTACGCCACCATCTTCAGCGCGTCGACCCGCGATCCGGTGGACTTGAACTTCGGCGCCAGCCATTCGATCACGAGCGCGCAGATGAACAGGCCGACCAGGCCGAGCACATACTGCACCACCGCGAACGTCAACGCGGGCGTCATCCCGATTGGCAGGCCCAGTCCTGCGAGTGTGGACCGGAAGAAGGCTAGTGAGAGGAAACTGGCGACGACCGGCACCGCCGACAGCGGGATGATGTATTCCGTGTAGAGGCGGCCGACCTCGGTCGTCTCCCCGGCGATCGCCGGCCATTCGGTCGCAGGCGTCTTCAGGATGTTCATCACGCGCGTTTGCAGGTTCGCCACGGCTGTTCCTCCGGTTACGGGGTACGGGGTGAAGCGACTCGCGTCAGAGGGTAGCCGAAAAAGGTAGACTTTGAGGCTATGAATCTCTCGACCGTCGCTCAAGCAGTACCTTCCAGACCTTCCGGCCGGGGCCGAGCGCTCGCCGGCGTTCTCTGTGCGGGCCTCGTCGCCGGATGCGGCGGCGCCGGAACCCCAGCGCCGTCGTCGCCCGATGTCTGGGCCATCGTGGACGGCCGCGAAATCAAGAAAGAGGACGTGGAGCGGGTGTACCGTCGCGTGGCGCCATCCACCGCCCAGTCCGACGAAGACACCATGACCGCCAAGCTGAGCCTCCTGAACGAGCTCATCGTCCAGGACATCCTCGTGGCGCGCGCCGCCACGCTCAAGGTCGAAGTAACCCCGGCCGAGCTCGACGCCGCGTTTGCCGAACGCAAGAAGAACATGCCGGAGGAATCGTTCCAGAAGGAACTGGCGGCGCGCGGCCTCACGTCGGACGACATGAAGAACGCGCTTCGCCGCGAGCTGATCGCCGACCGGGTGATCGAGCGCGAGGTCACGTCGAAGATCTCGGTGACGGACCAGGAAATCACCGACTACTACAACGCCAATCGCGCCCAGTTCAACCTGTCGGAGCCGGCGTACCGATTGGCGCAGATCGTGATCACGCCCGTGAAAGATCCGCAGATCACGAACCGGCAGCAGGACGACTCGACCACGCCCGAAGCGGCGGCGAAGAAGGCCGCGTTCCTGATGGAACGGCTGAAGGGTGGCGCGTCGTTCGCCGACGTCGCGCGCGATTACTCCGAGGACGTGGAATCGGCGCCGAACGGCGGCGACCTCGGGTTCGTGCCGCTCTCCGCGCTGAAGCAGGCACCCCCGATGCTCCGCGATGCCGCGTTGAAGTCGGCGCCCGGAACGGTCAGCCACGTCAGCGCCGGCGGTGCCCACACGCTCGTGCTCGTGGTCGGCAAGGAAGACGCGGGCCAGCGCGACCTCCAGACGCCTGGCGTCAAGGACGGCATCGCGACGACGCTCAGGCAGAAGCGGGAGCAACTGCTCCGGACGGCGTATCTCACGGCCACGCGCGCGGACTCGACGGTGACGAACTTCCTCGCGCGACAGTTGGTGACCGCGCAGGGCAAGGCGCCGTCGCTCGCACCGGTCGCGCCCGGGAAATAGCGGCGACGACCGCGCGGAGGCGATCGAACGCGCGCGGCGCGAGCACGGACCACGGAGGCGACGAAGACCGGTGGCGCATACCCTCGAGCCGGCCGCGAGCGGACGCGCGAAGTGCCGCGCCTGCGGCGCCAAGATCGCCGCCGGCGAACTGCGCTTTGGCGAGCGGCTGCCCAATCCGTTCTCGGACGATGGCGGCGAGATGACGCACTGGTACCACGTGCCCTGCGCCGTGTACCGGCGTCCCGCCGCGTTCCTCGAACTGGTGCAGTCCCCAGGCGCCCCGCCGGTCGCGGATGTCGATCGACTCACCGCCGCCGCGTCGATGGGTGTCGCGCACCATCGCGTGCCGAGAATCGCCGCCGCCGGCCGCGCTCCGACCGGGCGCGCCACGTGCCGCGCGTGCAAGACGCCGATCGAAAAGGACGCGTGGAGGATTTCCCTGGTCTTCTACGAAGACGGCCGATTCTCGCCTGGCGGCTTCGTGCACGCGACGTGCGCGCCTGTGTACTTCGAAACCGCTGACATCATCGACCGCGTGAGGCACTTCTCGCCGGATCTCACCGCGGGCGATCTGGCCGAGCTCGGCGCCGCCATCGGGTGACGGTCGAGCGGCCGCGCGGCGAACGCGGCGAGCGGCCGCCGACCCACCGGAACTTTGAGGCGCCTGAGCCGTCTGGTGGGAGAGAGCGACTGCCGTGCTGAACGACCTCATCTACGCGATTCGATGGCTGCGCCGGAGCCCGGGTTTCGCGCTCGTCGCTGTGCTGTCCCTCGGACTCGGCGTCGGCGCCAATACGGCGATGTTCTCGCTCGTGGACGCGGTGCTCCTGCGTCCGCTCCCCGTATCCGATCCGGACCGTCTCGTTGACGTGTTCACGTCGGGTGGTGACGGCGACGCGCACGCCACGTCGTCGTATCAGGACTTCCTGGACATCAAGGCGCGAAACCGTGTGTTCAGCGACACGATCGGCTACGCCCCGATGTTCGCGGCGCTCGGGCTCGGCGAGCGTTCGCGCCTGGTGATGGGCCAGGTCGTCACCTCGAATCATTTCCAGGTGCTGGGGGTGCTGCCTGACCGCGGCCGCCTGCTCCAGCCCTCGGACGATGCGCCCGGTGCTGAGCGCGTGGTCGTGCTGTCGCATCGCATGTGGGTGCGCGAATTCGGACGGGCCGGGGACATCGTGGGCCGCACGCTGCAGTTACGCGGCCAGCCGTACACGATTGTCGGCGTGGCGCCGGCGTCCTTCACGGGCGTGATGCCGCTCGTCTCGCCGGAGCTCTGGCTGCCGGTCGCACTCGTCGATGAGGTCGAGCCGGCGGGCATCATCGACGCCGTGCCCGGACCCGGACAGACACGTTCAGAGCGCCGCGGCTATCGCTGGATGTTCGTGAAGGGTCGCCTCAACCCCGGCGTGTCGCCACTGGCGGCCGCGGCGAACGTGCAGGCGATTGGCGCCGAACTCGCCGCCGAACATCCAACCACAAACCGGGATCGCGCCATGTCGGCCGTTCCGACGCCGCACGTGCGCGCGTTCGTGCCCGAGGCCAGCGGCCCGTTGTCGCTTGGCGGCGCGGCCGTCATGGCCGTGGTGGGACTCGTGCTGCTGATTGCCTGCGCGAACGTCACCGGGTTGCTCCTGGCGCGGTCGTCCTCGCGGGCGCGGGAACTCAGCCTGCGGGCGGCGATCGGCGCATCGCGTCGCCAGCTGGTCCGTCAGTTGCTTGTCGAGGGCGTGGTGATTGGCGTGGCCGGCGTCGTGTTTGCCGTGGCGATCGCGTGGTTCGTCATCCGCGCGCTGCTGTCGATCGAACTGCCGATCCCCGAGATCCCGCTGGATCTCCGCCTCGACGCGCGGGTGCTCGGCTTTGCGCTCGTCGTCGCCGTGCTGGCCGGACTGATTGCCAGCGTGTCGCCCGCGTTCAAGGCATCGTCGCCGTCGTTGATGCTCACCCTTCGCGGGCCGGCGGCGAATGGCGGCCCGCGAGGACGCTGGTCGATGCGCGACTGGCTGGTGTCCGGACAGATGGCGCTCGCCGTCGTGCTGCTCGTCGTGGCGGGCCTGCTCGTCCGCAGCATGTCGGCGTCAACGGTGGCGGATCTCGGCTTCGAGCCGCGCGGACTGGCGCTCGTGTCCTTCGACACCGCGATGGTGAGGTACTCGCCCGAACGCAGCCGTCTGTTCTGGGACGAGACCCTGGCGCGCGTCCGGCGGAATCCGGCGGTCGCGTCGGCGGGCCTGGCCACGCCGGGCGTCCCGTTCGAACTGAATTTCTCGACGTCGGAATACTGGATCGACGATCGCGCTTACGCGTCCGGCGCGCGCGGCGAGATTCTGAGCACGACGTCAATCTCGCCGGAGTACTTCAGGACGCTGGGTGTGAACATTGTGCGCGGCCGAGACTTCACACCCGCCGATCGCGAGGGCGCTCCCCTGGTGGCCATCGTCAGTGACGCGATGGCCCGGAAGTACTGGCCAGGTGAGTCGGCCGTGGGCAAGACATTCACCATGGTGGCGGCGAAACGCCGCTACGAGATCGTCGGCATCTCGCGGGACTACAAGATGCGATCGGTGGGGGAGGCGCCGGCACCGGCGGTGCATCTGGCCTCGGCGCAGCGCCCGGTGTCGTACCACACGCTGCTGGCCAGGACGCCGGGCGATGCCGGGGCGGTGCTGGCGGCGATCCGGCGGGAGTTGCTCGAGATGGAGCCACGACTGGTCTTCGTCCAGCAGGGCACGATGGAGCGGACGGTGGCGACGACGTTGCTGCCGGTCCGGGTCGGCGCGTGGCTGGCGTCGAGTTTCAGCCTGCTCGGTACCGTGCTCGCGACGATCGGACTTTACGGGATCATCGCGTTCTCGATTGCGCGGCGGACGCGCGAGATTGGGATTCGCGTGGCGCTCGGCGCGTCAGGGCGAGATGTGCTCGGCCTGATTCTGGGACAAGGGGCGTGGCTGGTCGGGAGCGGGATCGTGGCCGGCACGGTGCTGGCGGCAGTTGCGGCGGCGGCGCTGGCCAGCGTGCTCTACGGGGTCGCGCCGTTCGATCCCGTGGCATGGGCGGCGGCCTTGCTGGTGCTTGCGGTGGCCGCAGGCCTCGCGCATCTGGCGCCCACCCTGCGCGCCCTTCGCATCGACCCCGCCCGCACCCTCAAGTCCGACTCAGGGGGACTAAGGGGGGCAGACTGGGGGG
>CAZJTG010000130.1:0-10751 GCA_964548865.1 uncultured Solibacteraceae bacterium | reverse complement strand
ACTTGTCGACCGCGTGCTCGAGGCCGAGGTTGCCTTCCTGCACGAGGTCCAGCAACGACAGGCCTCGCCCCACGTATTTCTTGGCCACCGACACCACCAGCCTCAGGTTGGCCTCGAGGAGGTCCTGCTTGGCCAGCATCAGCCGGTGCTCCACCGCCTGCACCTTGCGGTGGCGACGCTCGAACTCCCGCCGCGTCAGCGTTCCCTGCGCGGCCTCGCCGATCAGGCGTTCGACGATAACCGGCCGGATGGGAAGCGGCGAAAGCCGGGCCGTCAACTGGCGCGACACCGGCGCGTTTCGGCGGCGACGGTCGGCCCGTCCGAGCGCGTCGAACACGGCCAGCGCGTTTCGCGTGACCTTGGCCGTGAGGGGCGTGCCATCGGGCTGGAGCAGGAACTCGCCCGCCGACATCTCGCCGGCCCTGACGGCGCCAGCCATCCGCAGCAGGGATCGGCGGGGTCCGGGCAGATCGACCAGAGCCACGAGCAGATCGGCCCGCGCCTGTTCGATCCGCGCCCCGATGACCCGCTCATCGGCCGCGGTCAGGAGCTTCCGACGCCCCATCTGGCGCAGGTAGGTCCTGACGAGGTCTTCGTCAGCTCCCGCCGGTTCCGGGACGTCCTCGCTGTCCTCTTCGGACCCGGTCGCCGACTCCCCGTCGGCCCCGGCCCGGGAATCGTCCTCGTCGTCGTCCCACGTACGCACCACATCGTCCCGCGTCATTCCCGCCTCACTTCACTCCGGCCTGGCACTGCTTCAACCGCCTTAATTGGCAAGACGCCTGCCACCGCCATCTGGCCGTCTGACTCTGCTTTCTCAAGGGGTTGGACGAGGAACGTCCCCCCAAAGTGTCCTTCTTACCGAAGTCTTACATTCCAAAGGGCTTGGGGCTGCTATCTTCGAGCGGACATGAGTCTTGCCACGGCGCAGTCATCCCCCCAAACCTATCAATCCAGGCGGTCAGGCGGCTCCGGCTCCATGTCAGGAGCCCGTCCTGGCAGGTACGACAAGTGGTCGTACGTCACCTGCTTCTTCATGCTGGCCTTCCACGCGGGGGCGGTAGCGGCCCTGTTCAACTTCACATGGTCGGGCCTCGCCGTGTTCCTGGCGACGTATTACGTGTCGCTGGCCTGGGGCATCGGCATGAGCTACCACCGGCTGCTGACGCACCGGTCGTACAAGACCTCGAAGCCGGTCGAGTATTTCCTGACGATTTGCGCGACCCTGGCCCTCGAAGGCGGACCGCTCTTCTGGGTCGCCACGCACCGGCAGCATCACCAGCACTCGGACGCCGACCAGGATCCGCACACGCCGCGCCATGGCGGGTTCTGGGCGCACATGGGCTGGATTCTGTTCGGCAACCTCGAGCACAACGACGTCGTCCGCACGGCCAAGTACGCCCCGGACCTGGCGAAGGACCCCTTCCACCGCTGGCTGAGCGTGTGGCACTGGGTGCCGCTCGTGGTCCTGGGGCTCTTTCTTCTGGCCGTGGGCGGCTGGAACTGGGTGCTTTGGGGCATCTTCCTGCGCACCACGGTGGGCCTCCATGTGACCTGGTTCGTCAACTCCGCGACCCACATGTGGGGCGGTCGCCGATTCGAGACCCGCGACGACTCCCGGAACCTCTGGTGGGTGGCGCTCCTCAGTTTTGGCGAGGGCTGGCATAACAACCACCACGCCCACCCGACGTCCGCGGCCCACGGTCTGGCGTGGTACGAGGTGGACATGACCTACTGGCACATCCGGGCCCTCGAGCGGCTCGGGCTCGCCAGCCAGGTGAAGATGGCCCGGGTCAACCAGGCGGTCGAGGAAGCGGCCTGACCATTAATCAGTAAGATCGACTGGTGTTCGTCGCCCCAGGCCGCCGCGGCGCCATCGCGTTCTCCGTCACGTTTGGCGTCTCGCTCGTGGCGCTGGCGGTGGCCCTGAACGTCGGCTGGATCGTGATGACGTGGCGGGACGCCGTCACGCTGCTCTTCGGCGTCCTCGTCTTCGCGGCCATCATCACCGGCCTGATTCTCAACACAACGTTCCTGGTTCGGGAGATCCGGCGCAACGAGCAGCACGACGCGTTCGTGAACTCGGTCACCCACGAACTCAAGACGCCCATCACCTCCATCCGGCTGCACCTCGAGACGCTCCTGGCTCGCGAGGGTTCCATTCCGGAGGACAAGCGGCGCGATTTCTACCGTGTCATGCTCGAGGACTCCAACCGGTTGCTCTCAACCGTCGAGCAGGTGTTGCGGACGGGGCAGGCCGGCCGCACGCCCCTCACGCTCGAACGGCAGGACCTCACCGAGCTCGCGGCCGAGTGTGTCGAGTTCACCCGCACCCGGCGCCACCTGTCTCCCCAGGCGGTGCGCCTGTCCGCCGGATCGACTCCGGTCGAAATCGTCGGCGACCGCGAGGAGCTTCGCGGGGCCATCGTGAACCTGATTGACAATGCCGTGAAGTTCTCTGGAGACAGCGTGGACGTGGAGGTGGACGTCCAGCGTCGCGGCGACCGTGCCTTGCTCAGCGTCCGGGACCGAGGACCGGGCCTTCCGGCGCCCGAGATGAAGCGCATCTTCCGGCGGTTCTACCGCATCCCCGGCCCGCTCACCCAACGCATCAAGGGCACGGGCCTCGGCCTCTTCATCGTCCAGAGCGCCGCTCGCCGCCACGGCGGCCGCGCCTATGCCGAAAGCGCCGGCCCCGGCAGCGGCGCCACGTTCTCGATTGAACTCCCCCTCGCGCCCTCTCAGGCGATCTGACGTGGCCTCGCTGCTGATCGTGGAGGACGAACCGCACATCGCGTCCGGCCTCCGATTCAACCTGGAAGCCGAAGGGCACGAGGTGCGCGTGGTCGATTCCGGTGAAGACGCCCTGCGCGCGCTCGCTGACCCGTCCGCGCACGTTGACTGCATGGTCCTCGACGTCATGCTGCCGGGGATTGATGGCTTTTCGGTCGCGTCGGCGGCAAGAGCGCGCGGCTGGTTCCAGCCGATCCTGATGCTCACGGCGCGCGCCCGGGCCGAGGACGTGCTCAGGGGGTTTCAGGCGGGCGCCGACGACTATCTGCCCAAGCCGTTCGAACTTACGATCCTCGTCGCCCGCGTCAACGCCCTGCTCCGGCGACGTGACTGGCAGTCGCCGGCTGCCGAGACGCCCACGATCGCCTCCGAGGTCTTCGAATTCGACGGACGCGTCGTGGACTTCAACGCGCAGGAGCTTCGCAGGGGCGCCGAGACGCATCACCTCACGCTGATGGAGACCAACCTGCTGCGGTATCTCGTGCAGCGGGAGGGACAGGCGGTGTCGCGCAAGAACATGCTCGAGGACGTCTGGAACCTGCGTGAGGACACGGACACGCGGGCGATCGACCACTTCATCGCGCGCCTGCGGAAATACATCGAGAAAGAACCCGCGGCGCCCAGGCACGTCCTCACGGTGCGCGGCGTCGGCTACAAATTCGTCGCGAAGCCGAAGTAGAGCTGGCGTCCCGCACGGCAGGGACTGCCGCCGCTAGATCACGACCTTCAGCGGCGACCGAAGCGCATACGCCATGACCATCGTGAGGACGAAAAACACGATCAGCCAGTGAACATCCCAGCCGAGCAGCCGGACGTTGCGGGCGGGATATCCAACGCTGACCGACTCGATCGGCCCCCCTGCCGGCACCGGTCGCTCCGATGGATGCAGAAGCTGATCGAGAAGGGCGCCGGAGGGCCTCGCGGCCGACCTCCGCACGATGCCCTCGGTGGTCGTGAGCCGCTTGGTCACCGCGACGTCACCGGACGAGATGGTCAGTTCGTAGTCTCCAGGTGCCGCCGCGGAGATCCGCCAGACGGTTTCGCGCAGCGATGGGATCGCCACGGCCGGCGTCTCGATGACCACACCTGCGGGCGCCGTCAGGCGCGGCGCCGGCCCGGATCCGTCTTTCATCGTCACTTTGAGAATCGTCGGACGCTCGGCCGCGATCCCAGCCAGGCCGTAGTAGCTGTTCAGGTGCCCCAGCAGCAGACCGAACGGCAGCGCCAGCCACAACATGGGCACGAGTGACAGCCGCAGGTAGGTGACGTGGCGCCGGACGAGCTCGCCCACCGCGCGGAATATCCCGCGAGGGTCGTCGCCGAAGAGTCGGATCTCGTAGATGCATGCCTGAATGCCGCGCCTGGTCTCGGCGAGCCGCGCCTGATTCGACGTGACCTTGACGACGAGCAGCATGACGACGGCTGAGACGGCGGCCACGAGTGCCAGGCCCACGAACGCCGGCAGGCCGCTCAACGGTGAGAGGAGGGCGTCGAGGACGGGCCCGACAATCGCGTTGACCACGCTCATCGCGAGCCACCAGCACGATCGACCGCCAGTCCGAACTCGGCGAGAATCGCGCGCCCGACGTCAGCCAGCGCCGAGACCTTCTGGCGCAGCGGCCTGCTGACCAGCAGCACGCCAGGGACCGCGGCCGGGTCCATGCAGTGATCGCCGCTCCACTCGCTCGCGTTGTCGGCGAAGATCTCGCGCGGCAGGCCTCCGAGCGCCGACTCGTTCGAGCCGCGCGTGCCCTCGGTGTAGAGCACGATCAGATCAGGCGAGCGATCGGCGTGCGGGGCGCCCTCGGACGCCTGCGGCGGTGCGTAGACGCGCGACACGGCCGGACGCCCGGTCGCGGGATCGATCGTGGCGAGCAGTTCCCGGCTGATGTCATCGATCAGTCTCGCGCGATCCTCCGCGGCCACGACGCCCCTGCCTTCGCGACCGCGCAGGTTGAGGTACAGGCCGTTCAAGCCGAGGCCGTAGGCTCTCGTGGCCGTCCAGTCGATATTGCCGAAGTCCGACTGATCTCCGAGCGACGAATCGAGTGGCCTGAGATAGCCCCGCTCGCGGAGCCAGCTGTTCAAATGGAATGACCGCCGCCAGGACGTGAACCCGTGATCGGACATCACGATGATCGTCACGTCCCTGCCCGCCGTCCGTCTCATCGTTTCGCCGACGATCCCGTCGAACGCGACGTAGAGATCGTCCACGACGTGGCGATACGGCGCGTCGCGCGCCTCGTCGTACGCGGGGTGCGACGGATCGCGCGGCCGCCACATCATGTGCGACACCTGATCGAGATTCCCGAAATAATGGAAGAGGAGCCCGCTCTCGAACCGGTCAAGCAGGTGCCAGTACTGCCGGAGGACTTCGTCTCCGGCCGTCCGCGCCTGGGCAAGAAATTCGTCCCGCGTGAACACGCCTTCGGTCAGGGCCTTGGTGTCCTCCGCGATCCCCTGGGTATGAAAGGGCCCGGTCGCCCCCGCAAGCTCGGCGGAGAACGACGCCGGCGTCGAAATCGGTATGGCCGGCGCGGACGGATCGATGTTGAGCGGACTCACGTACAACTCGAAGGCCGGTGCGATCTGCTTGAGATGGAAGCGCGCCATCGCGGGGAGGCTCGCGAACGGCGCCAGCTCGAACTGAAGCGGCACCCAGTCGCTCCACTCGCCGATCTTGAGGACACGCTCTTCGGCGCCGATCTGGATCTTCGCGGCGCTGGCTTTCTCGTCCACGTACACCGTGAAGGGCAGCGTCACCGGCCGGGCCGGGGTCCGATACGGATTCTCCGGCCCGGTAAGCTGCCCGCGCGCGATGCCATCAAAGACGTTCGCCGTCTCGAGGCGGCCACCTGCGAGCGTACGTCCCTGGAAGCGGCCCGATGACGAGGCGAAGAGCGAGAACGTCCCGTATGTGCCGAGCAGGTCAGGCGTCCCCATCCCGCTCAGTTCGCGGGTGGCGGTACCCGACGGCGGAAAGTTCGCCGGCATGCGCATGATGGTGGTCGGAATCCCGCGGTCTTCGAGTTCGGCCCAGAAGGGCCGGCCGTCGCGAAGCAACTCGACCCGCCCGCCCGACAGCGGCAGCCGCCAGCTTCCGATCGTCAGCGTCCGGCCCGCCGGCTGGGTTCGCGTGGTCGAAAGGTACGGCGCGAGCGTCGACGGATCTCGGTGGATGAAATCGAAAATGCCGTGGTCCGCCGGGTCGAGCCCGGTGATGACGCTCGACCACGCCACCGGACTCTGCGGCGGCACGGTGGTTGCGAGCGACGAAAACCCTCCGGACGCGGCGAGCCGGCTGAAGTTCGGCATGCGCCCTTGCGCCATCAGGTCGCGCGTCACGCGATAGTCCATGCCGTCGAACCCGAGCACGATGACCTGCCGGCCGGGCGCCTCTCGCGCGCAGGCCGCCACGAGCAGCCCCGCCAGCCCCAGCCCGACGATGACCGATCGTGTGAGCGCGCTCAACTGGTCTCGCCTCGGTCGCGCCCGGCCCGGTCGGCGGTGAAGTCGAACAATGCCGTGCCCTCCATCTCGGGTGGTGGTTCGACGCCAAGCGTGCGCAAGACGGTCGGCGCGATATCCATGATGCCTGGATCGCCGGCGTCGATCCGCCGGTTTGAAAACAGCACCCCCGGCACGAGCCGCGGATCCACGGCATGGTCGCCGGCCCACGACGGCTGGTTGTCCTCGAACACCGGACCGAGGACGACGCCTCTGGCCGATTCCGGCGAAAGACGATACCCGGCGTTGCAACCGACCACCAGATCGGGAGCGTTCGCCCTGTGCGGTCCCGCGTAGAGCGAGGCGCTCTCGAAGACTTCCGTGACGGCGATTTTGCCGGTGTCGGCGTCCACCAGCCCGCGGAGCGCGCTCGTGATCTCCGCCTTCAGGGCCGCGGCATCCGCGGGAGACACGCTCCCTGCCGCCTCGCGCCCCTGGAGATTGATGAACACGCCCGTGCGCCCGAGCGCGTACGCCCGCGTCCGGCGCCAGTCCACGTCGCGCAGCCACTCGCCGGAGCCGTCGGCGCCAGGCTTCAGCACAAGGTAGCCCTTCTCGCGCAGCCAGCTGTTGAGGCTGAGGGCTCGTCTGCATGACGCAAAGCCATGAACGGACACGACGAGCAGCACGTCGTCGGGACTGAGCGACTGCATGATGCGCCCGACCAGCGCGTCGTTGTGCCGGTACAACTGTTCGATTTCCGCGAGATCGCCCCAATACAGGTGCTGTATCCGATCGGTGGCCTCGAAGACGCAGACCAGGGCGCCCGTCCGCAGGCGACCCAGCGCCGCAAAGAACATCGTCTCGCGTTCCCGGTCGAAGTCGTACGCCTGTTGCCTGAGGGCGGCGGGGCCAATGACCGAAGCGCTCCCCTCGTCTCTGTCGTCGGCCGCCCCCAGCGTGCCGAACTTCCCCACCCGCTTCGCGAGGTAGGACGCGTAGAGCCGCGGATAGGAAATGGCCATCGCCGGGCGCTCGGGATCGATGTTGATGGCCGTGACGTAGAGCGTCACATGCTCGCCAAGCTCCAGCAGCAGCAGCCGGCACATCCCGAACACCCAAATCCCCGGCAGCGCGCGAAACGACACCTTCGTCCACTCACTCATGCGCCCGGGGCGCAGCGTGACCCGAGTCCCACCCAGTTCGGCAGTCGCCTCCATCCCAGGCCGGTTCAGCGCGATCGAAAGCTCCGCCCCGAGCACCACGCCGTCTGCCACGTAGGAATTCACCGGACCAGAAAGCGTGGTCTCGATGCGGTCGCCGCGCACTTCGACCGCGACCCGACGACCGCTCTCGACGGTCGGGTCTCCGTCCGGACGCGTCGTGAACAACGTGAACGAACCCGGCGTGCCACGGAGGTCCAGCGCCGCCGCGAGTTGCGCGCCGTGAAACCGACCCGGCCCGAGCGGGACAGGCACGCCGAGCACCGTGCTCCACACGCCGTGCTCGCCCAGGGCGAACCAGAACGGTCGCGCCCGACTGCGCGCGCGCGGGCCGGACTGGCCGATCGGAATCCTGTAGTGTCCAATCCTCAGCACCCGCCCTGGCGCGACGGGGGCCGTGGTCGACAGCATCGGCAGTCCGGTGGCGCGATCGCGGTCGCCGCAGTCGAACACGTTGTGCCGCCCGGGATTCATCCCCGTACTCAACGACGACCAGGCAACGGACGAGACCGGCGGCGCCGACGTGCGGAGCCGGCGGAAGCCGCCGGCCTCGGCGAGCCGCAGGAAGTTCGGCAGCTTTCCTTCAGCCATCAGCCGATCGGTCGGTCCGGGATCCTGGCCCTCGAGTCCGACCACGATCACCCTGCGGGCGAACGATCTGGCACGCCGAGGGCGCCGCGCGAACTGCCACAGCTTGCGGAAGGGCCAGAGTACGAGCGTCAGCCCTGCCACGAGAACAGTCGTCACGAGTGCGACGAGCGATGACAGCAGGGCAAACCCGGCGCCGGGTCCGATATACGCCTCTGCCGGCGACGGCGCGGCGAGCACCAGACACATGACCGCCAGGAACCAGCGTGCGGCGGCGAGTTGCGGTGCGCGCGGTGACACGCCGGTAATATATAGGACCGTGCCGGCTGACATGACGAAACGCGGCGTCCTCCGTCCGGCCGTCATCGCGGGCGTCCTGCTCGCGGCGGTCGTCGCGTACCTCTGGTGGGGGCGCGCTCCAGCGCCGGCGCTCCAGCCAATCGATCAGAATGTCCTGCTGATCACGATCGATACGCTCCGGGCCGACGCGCTGGCCTCGTACGGCGGTCGCGCCTCGACGCCGAACCTGGACAGGCTGGCGGCGCGCGGCGCGCGGTTCGCGTTCGCGCACGCGCACAGCGTGATGACGCTGCCCTCGCACGCGACGATCCTGACCGGGCGGCTGCCCTTCGATCACGGCGTTCGCGACAACAGCGGCTACCGCCTTCGGGACGGCACACCCACGCTCGCGACACGGCTCAAGGCCGCGGGATTTGCGACGGGAGCCTTCGTCGCCGCCTTCCCACTGACCAAGCGGTTCGGCCTCACGCCTGGTTTCGACGAGTACGACGACGAGATTCCGGAGCTGCGTGGGGCGGGCGTGCTTGACGTGCCCGAGCGGCGGGCCGACGCGGTCGTCTCACGGGCAACTGCGTGGATCGATCGGCAGCAGGACCGGTTCTTCGCGTGGGTGCATGTGTTCGACCCCCACTCGCCGTACAAGCCGCCCGACGAGTTCCTCTCGCGTGCTCCAGACCGCCCGTACGACGCCGAGGTGAGCTGGACCGATGCCGCACTCGGACCCCTGCTGGATCGGGTGGCCGGCCTGCGGCGCCCGACGCTCGTCATCGTCACGTCGGATCATGGCGAGAGTCTTGGGGAGCACGGCGAGCTGACGCACGGCATGTTCGCGTATGAAGCGACGCTGCGCGTGCCGCTGATCGTCGCGACGGTGGGCGGAGAGACGGGTGCCGCCGCGGCGGCAAAGGGCGCGGTCGTCGAGGCGCCGGCCCGGCACATCGATATCGCGCCCACCGTGATCGAGGCCGCCGGGCTCGCTTCCGACGCAACCCTGGCGGGCGTCTCACTCGGCGCCATTACCCAGGGGACGCCGGGCGATCGGCCCGCGTATTTCGAGGCCCTCACCTACAACATCGTCCGGGGCTGGGCGCCCTTGACCGGCCTGATCTCGGGGCGCGACAAGTACATCAGCCTCCCGATTCCCGAGCTGTACGACCTCGCCCGCGATCCTGGCGAAACGAACAACCTCGCGCCCGGTGCCGCGACCCGCGTGGGAGCCCTGGCGGCCGCCCTCGACGGATTCCGCGCCGCCGCGCCCGCCGCGCCTGGCCGCGAATCAGCCGGGACCGTGGCGGCGCTGCGGTCGCTCGGATACGTCGCTGGCGCGGCGCCGCCGAAGGCGCGCTACACCGAGGCGGACGACCCCAAGAATCTGGTGGCGATCGACCGCGATCTCCAGGTCGCGAACGACCTCCACGCCTCGGGCCGGCCGGATGAGGCGGCCGCGGTGCTGCGGAAGGTCATCGCGTCTCGAAAGGACACGGCGGATGCCTACGTGTCCCTGGCCCACATGCTGTGGGAGTCCGGCCGTCCGAGCGACGCCGTCGGCACGCTCGAGCAGGGCCTGACCGCGGGCGCGCCCGGCCACGAACTCCGGCTGCGCCTCGGGATCTACCTGGCCGAGAGTGGCATCGACCCCAGCCGAGCCGTGGCGCTCCTCGAGACGATGTCGCGGTCGGATGCCGAGGTCCTGAACGCGCTCGGCGTCGCGTTTCTCGCGGCCGGACGGCCCGCTGACGCCACGCGCGCGTTTCGTGACGTCCTCGCGCTCGACGCCACGAACGGCCTCGCCTACCAGAACCTCGCTGCCCTACAGCTCCGCCAGGCTCAGGCCGCCCCGTCTCCCGAGGCGCGCCGCAGCGCGCTCGCCGAGGCCGTCTCGCTCGCGCGGCAGGCGCTTCGGGCGGATCCGGCGATGGCCAAGGCGTTCACGACGCTGGGGGTTGCCGAGGCCGAGTCGGGCCTGAAGAACGACGCGATCGAGAGCTGGAAGCGCGCCATCGCGCTCGATGCGACGGAGTTCGACGCGCTCTACAACCTGACAGTCACGCTCTCCGCCGCGGGTCGCCAGGATGAGGCCCGGGCCTACGCCAAACAGTTCGTCTCCACGGCACCTGCCGGCCGCTACGCCGACGCGATTCGTGAGTTCCGGGGGTTTCTCGGAAGGTAACCTACCCCGGCTCTGAAGGGCCCGGCCACCGGCTATGATGCCGTCGGGGGTCCCATGTCCATCCTGCACCTTGCCGGCCGCACGGCCCTGGCAACCGCGCTTGCATCGCTGACGGCGGCGCCCGCCGCCGCGCCGGAGCCCGGCCAGAAACCTCAACAGCCGATGTTCCGGGCGAGCACCACGGTCATCGAAGTGGACACAAAACTTCGCGAAAGCCCCATCGCTGGCGT
>CAZJTG010000129.1:0-10851 GCA_964548865.1 uncultured Solibacteraceae bacterium | reverse complement strand
GTTGGCGGGTGCCCGTCACGTCATCGTCGCGATTCCGTCGCACGGCATTCGCGCCGCCATGAGGGCCGCGGCCCCGGCGATTCCCCGCGGCGGCGTGCTGGTGAGCGCGACCAAGGGCATCGAAGAAGGCACCCTCCAGCGGATGTCCGAGATCGTGGAGGAGGAAAGCGGCGGACGGCACGCCGTCGTGGCCCTGTCGGGGCCGAGCTTTGCCGCCGAAGTCGCGCGGCATCTGCCGACGGCGCTGGTCGCGGCATCGACGGATCCGCGCGCGGTCAAGGCCGTCCAGGACGAATTCCGCGGACCGGCGTTCCGTCTGTATGCGTCCGACGACGTCGTCGGCGTGGAAATCGGCGCGGCGCTGAAGAACATCATCGCGATTGCCGCCGGGGTGACCGAGTCGATGCACCTCGGCCACAACGCGATGTCCGCCCTGATTACGCGCGGCCTGGCCGAAATTTCCCGCCTGGCCTGCGCCATGGGCGGGCGTCGCGAGTCTCTCTCCGGACTGAGTGGCCTGGGCGACCTCGTGCTCACCTGCACCGGCGCGCTCAGTCGCAACCGTCACGTCGGCATCGAACTCGGACGTGGCCGGCCGCTCGAGGAGATCCTGGCCGGGATGCGCATGGTGGCCGAGGGTGTGCGCACGACATCGGCGGCGCTGGCGCTCGGCCGGCGATACGGCGTCGAGCTGCCGATCGCGGCCCAGGTCGATGAGGTGCTCGCCGGCCGTGCGACGCCGACCGCCGCGGTCGGCAATCTGATGCTGCGACCGCAGCGGGGCGAGCACGACGCCCTTCACCAGTAGCGCATGGCTTCGTTCTTCGACCGCATCCGATCCGGGCTGGCCAGGACCGCACAGCAGATTCGGGAGCGCCTGGCGGACGCGGCCGGCGCTGGTCCGGTATCCGTCTCGGCCGGCGCCACGCCGGCAGGCCGCACGGCCACGATTGATACGGTCGAGGCGGTCGAGGACGCGCTGATCTCGGCCGACGTCGGTCTGGCCGCCACGTCGCGCATCATCGACGCGGTCCGATCCGAACGCGGCGGTGGCGTCGGAGATCGCGTGCGACGGGTCATCCTCGGCATCCTGCAGGACGTGAAGCCGGCGCCGCCCGTGTCTACGGCGCCGCACGTCATTCTCGTCGTCGGCGTCAACGGTACCGGCAAGACGACGACCGTCGGCAAGCTCGCCAATCTGCTTCGGACTGAGGGACGCTCCGTGATGGTCTGCGCGGCGGATACGTTTCGCGCGGCCGCGGTCGAGCAGCTGGCGGTCTGGACGGCCCGCGCAGGCGTCGATCTGATTCGGGCCCAGTCGGGCGCCGATCCGGCGGCCGTGGCGTTCGACGCGGCGGCCGCCGCCCGGGCCCGAGGCCACGACATCCTCATCGTCGATACGGCGGGGCGTCTCCACACGCGCGCGAACCTGATGGCCGAGCTCGACAAGATCCGCCGCGTGGTCGGCCGGGAAATCGCGGGCGCGCCGCACGAGGTGCTGCTCGTGCTCGACGCGACCGTGGGGCAGAACGGGCTCGTCCAGGCCCGCGAGTTCATGGCGGCCAGCGGCGCCAGCGGCATCGTGCTGACAAAGCTCGACGGCACCGCCAAGGGCGGGGTCGCCATTGCGATCGCTCACGATCTCAAGCTGCCCATTCGGTACGTGGGCGTCGGCGAGGGGCTCGACGATCTCGTTCCGTTCGACGCCGCGACGTACGTGGACGCGCTGTTCCTCGACAAATGGTAGACACGTCCGAGGACGCGCTCTTCATGGAGCGCGCCCTCCTGCTCGCGGAACGCGGCCGGGGGACTACGTCGCCCAATCCCGTGGTCGGGGCGGTCGTCGTGTCTCGCGGCATCGTCGTCGGTCAGGGCGCGCACCTGCGCGCCGGGGGGCCGCACGCCGAAGTGGTGGCGCTCGAGACGGCCGGCGATCGGGCGCGCGGCGCCTCGCTCTACTGCACGCTCGAGCCCTGCGCGCATCGGGGACGGACGGGACCGTGCGTCGAGCGCATCGCGCCCTCCGGCGTCGCCCGCGTTGTCGCGGCGATGATCGATCCGAATCCCCTGGTCGGCGGCGCCGGCTTTCGGTACCTCGCCGATCGCGGGATCGACGTGCGCGTCGGCGTGGCCGCGCGCGCGGCGCGGGCGCTCGTCGCCCCGTTCGTCACGTGGATCACGGAACGCCGTCCGTTCGTCATCGCGAAGACGGCGGTGTCGGCCGATGGCTTCGTCGGCCGTCCGGGACCGCGGGTGCGGCTTACCGGGGCCGCAGCGGATCGCTATCTCCACCGGCAGCGCGCCGAAGTGGATGCGATCGCGGTCGGTGCCGGAACGGTGCTGGCCGACGATCCCTGGCTCACCACCAGGCACGTCTGGAGAGGTCGTCCGTTCCTCCGGGTGATCTTCGACTGGCGTCTGCGCGCGAATCCGCGGGCTCGCGTGTTCTCGACGCTTCAGGATGGCCCGGTCATAATGGCCGTAGGGCGGGAAGCCGCGAGGGAGCGGCCGGAGGCCGTGCAGAAGCTCCGGGACGCCGGAGCGGAGATCGCGGAGTTCGACCGGCGCGACGTTGGCGACGTGCTGAGGTGGCTGGCGAACCGCGATGTGACCTCGCTCCTTGTCGAGGGTGGCCCCAAGCTGCACGACGCCTTTTTTGAGGCGAACCTCGTCGATCGCGTGCTGCGAGTCGCGACCCCGTTTGTGCTTGGAAGCGGCGTGCGCGTCGCGTCGGGGTTTGGCACGTCGGGCTCAACCTCGGGCGCGCGCGTGAAGACGATCGGGAACGACGAACTGGTGGAGTGGGATGTTCACGGGACTGATTGAAGCCACGGGCGTCGTCGAAGCCGTGACACCCGAGGCCACCGGCCGCAGGTTGCGGGTCGCGACGGGGCTCGGGGCCGATCTTGCCAGCGGCGACAGTGTCGCGGTGAACGGTATCTGCCTCACGGTGACCGACCGTACGCCGTCGTGGTTTTCCGCGACGGTGTCGCCCGAGACGCTCCGCGTGACGACCCTCGGCCGGGCGGTTGCCGGCACGCGCGTCAACCTGGAACGGCCACTCAAGTTCGACGGCCGGCTCGGCGGGCACTTCGTACTCGGGCACGTGGATGGCGTGGGCCGGATCGCGTCGATCGAGCCCGACGGCGATTGTTACTGGCTCGACGTCGACCTGCCTCGCGAGCTGGCGGGCTATCTGATTCCCAAGGGCTCGATCGCGGTTGACGGCATCAGCCTGACGATTGCGGGGCTCGAGCGGTCGCGCGTCCGGATGCAGATCGTGCCGTTCACCTGGGCGCACACGGCGCTCTCTGCGCTGGCGCCGGGTGATACGGTCAACATCGAGACGGACGTCATCGGCAAGTACGTGGCGCGACTGATGAACACTGACGGAGTGACGGACGGACGACTATGAAGAAGCCATCACTGAAGCTCGCCAAAGGCGCGCGGCGCAAGGGGCCCTTTGCGCCCATCGATCAGGCGCTCAAAGCGATCCGCGCCGGCGAAATGATCGTGGTTGTCGACGACGAGGATCGCGAGAACGAGGGCGACCTCACCATGGCGGCGTCGAAAGTGACGCCGGAAGCCGTGAACTTCATGGTGAAGCACGGCCGGGGCCTGCTCTGTCTGGCGATGACCGCGGAGCGGCTCGACGAACTCGAGATTCCGCTGGAAGTGTCCGACAACTCGTCCGCCCGGGAGACCGCCTTCTGCGTGTCCATCGACGCCAAGGTCGGGACGTCCACGGGCATTTCCGCCGCCGACCGGTCCCGCACGATCAAGGTGGCGATTGCTCCCGCCACGAAGCCCCGCGACCTCGCACGGCCGGGCCACGTGTTTCCGCTGCGCGCCCGTCCGGGCGGCGTGCTCGTGAGAAGCGGGCACACCGAAGCCGCCGTCGATCTCTCGCGCATCGCCGGCCTCGTGCCGGCCGGCGTCATCTGCGAGGTGATGAACGAAGACGGTTCGATGGCGCGCGTACCCGAGCTCACGAAGTTCGCGCGGAAGCACGGCCTGTTGATCGTCACGATCGCCGATCTGATCAGCTACCGGATGCGGACGGAGGGACTGGTCCGTCGTGTCGCCAGTGCCTCGCTGCCGACCACGCAGGGCGGGTTTACGGTGCACGCCTTCGAGAGCGTGCTCGACGGCCAGGTGCACGTCGCGCTCGTGCGAGGCGACATCGGCGAGGGGAAGAACGTGCTGGTCCGCGTGCACTCGAAGTGCCTCACGGGCGACGTCTTCCACTCGACGCGGTGCGACTGCGGGCCCCAGCTCGACGCGGCGCTGGCGCGGATCGCCGCCGAGGAACGCGGCGTGTTGCTCTACCTGCACCAGGAGGGCCGGGGCATCGGCCTCGCCAACAAGATCCGGGCGTACGCGCTGCAGGACCAGGGCCTCGACACCGTTCAGGCGAACGAGCGGCTCGGCTTCAAGCCCGACCAGCGCGATTACGGCATTGGCGCCCAGATCCTCAGGGACCTGGGCGTCCGGACGATGCGGCTCCTCACCAATAATCCCCGTAAGTTCGTGGGACTGGAGGGGTACGGGCTGGCCGTCTCCGAGTCCGTGCCCCTGGAAGTGGCCCCGGCCACCGAGTTCACGCGCCGGTATCTCAAGACCAAGAAGGACAAGCTGGGCCACACGCTGAAGGGCGTGTAAGCCGGGTTTTCGTGTACCATAACTGTTTGCTCTGGAACCGGTTACCGTCATCGGGCGGTCCGGTTCGGGCGGGGCATTGACCGTAGCCATGTTCGAATCGCTCAGCACCCGCCTGCAGGACGTCTTCAAGTCGCTTCGAGGTGAGGCGAGGCTCACCGAAGCCACCGTCGATGCGGCCCTGCGCGAGATCCGGATGGCCCTGCTCGAGGCGGACGTCAACTTCCGCGTCGTCAAGGCCTTCACCGATCGGGTCCGCGAGAAGGCGGTCGGAGAGGACGTCCTCCGCAGCCTGACACCGGGACAGCAGGTCGTCCGCATCGTGCGCGACGAGATGCTGGCGCTGTTTGGCACGTCGCCCGGCGGGCTGTCCGAGACGACGAAGTCGCCGCGCGTCGTGCTGATGCTCGGCCTGCAGGGCTCCGGCAAGACCACCTCGTCCGCCAAGCTGGCGAAGTGGCTGCAGAAGCAGGGACGGCACCCGTTGCTGGTGTCGACCGACGTCAGGCGGCCGGCGGCGATCAAGCAGCTGTCGGTGCTGGCCGATCAGGTCGGCGTGCGCGTGCACGACCCGGCCGACGAAATGGATCCCGTGGCGCGGGCCGCGGGCGCGCTGGCGTCGGTGAAGACGCTCGGGTTCGACACGTTGATCGTCGATACCGCCGGCCGCCTGCACATCGACGACGAGCTCATGGCGGAGCTCGTCGCGATCAAGACCGCGGTCGAGCCGGCGGATCTGCTCTACGTCGCGGACGCGATGACGGGGCAGGACGCCGTCAAGAGCGCGGGCGAGTTCAACCACCGCATCGGCGTGACCGGTGTGGTGCTGACGGCGCTCGACGGCGCCGCGCGCGGCGGCGCGGCGCTCTCGGTGGTCGGCGTGGTCGGCGTGCCCATTGCGTTTGTCGGCATGGGCGAGCGGACCGAGGACCTCGAGATGTTCCACGCCGACCGGCTCGTGTCGCGCATGCTCGGCATGGGCGACGTGCTCTCGCTCATCGAGCGCGCCGAGGAGGCGCTGGACGAGGAAAGCCGGGCGAAGCTCGAACAGAAGCTGCGGCTCGACGACTTCACGCTGGAGGACATGCGCGACCAGCTCCGGACCGTGAAGAAGATGGGGCCGATCGAGCAGGTGCTCGGGATGATTCCGGGGCTCGGCTCGCTGAAGCAGCTGAACGAGCAGCGCGCGCAGGTTGATGAGAAGCAGATCGGGCGCGTGGAGGCGATCATCAATTCGATGACGCTGGAAGAGCGGGCGAATCACACGCTCATCAACGGCAGCCGCCGCAAGCGCATCGCGAAGGGCAGCGGGACGTCGGTGGAAGACGTGAATCGGGTGCTGAAGCAGTTCGTCGAGATGCGGAAGATGCTCAAGTCGATGGGTGGCATGGCTGGCGGTGGGTGGAAGCAGAAGCGCCGGCTCATGGGAATGATGAAGGGTCGCTAGAAGGCCGGGTCGAGAGACCAGGCAAGTTGGAGGCGGTAATGTTGGTAATTCGTATGCGACGGGCGGGATCGAAGAACCGTCCGTTCTTTCGCGTGGTCGTGACCGAAAGCCGTTCGGCGCGCGACGGGCGCTTCACCGAAGTGGTCGGGCACTACAATCCGCGCACGAAGCCCGAGACGCTCGTGATCGATCGCGATCGGATCGCGCACTGGCTCAAGGTCGGCGCGCAGCCGTCCGACAGCGTCCGGACGCTGATCGATCGGCTGCCGGCGCAGCCGGCGGCGGAAGCCACCGCGTCGTGAGCCGGGCCCGGGACGTCGTGGAGGTGGTCGCGCAGGCGCTGGCCAGCCGCCCGGCGGATGTGCGCGTGACCGAGTTCGATCGCCGGGGCACCACCGTCGTGCAGCTCACGATGGCGCCCGGGGATCTCGGACGCGTGATCGGACGGCAGGGACGCACGGCCGTGGCCGTGCGGACGCTGGCGGCCGCCGCGGCGGAACTCGACGGGGTGAAGGTCTCCGTTGACTTCAGTGACGACTAAGGCGAACGACGCCACCGACGTCAACGACGCCAGCGACGCCAATCGGGCTTGCCTTCCGGAGCTGCGAACGATGTGAGCGATGAGCGAAGGTGGGAGAGCATGGTGACGGTCGGCCGCATCATCCGGCCCCATGGGCACAAGGGCGCGGTAGTGGTGCAGCCGGAAACGGATTTTGCCGCCGAGCGGTTCCGCGAAGGCGCCGAACTCGCCTGGAACCGGGGCGGAGAGGTCGGTCCGGTGCGTGTGACCGACGGCTTCGAGCACCAGGGCCGGTGGGTGGTGACGTTTGAAGGCGTTGACGACATGAACGACGCCGAGACGCTGCGGGGGCTGGAACTGCGCGTTTCCGAGAGCGCGCTCCACGCGCTCGCGCCCGGGGCGTACTACGTGCACGACCTGGAGGGCTGCGACGTCGTCACGACCGCGGGAACGCCCGTCGGTCGCGTGATGCGCGTGGATTTCGGAGCGGCTCAGCCGCTCCTGGTGGTGGACGGAGGCGCCGGCGCTGAAGTGCTGGTGCCGATGACCGACGAGATTTGCCGGCGCGTGGCGCCGGACGAGAAGCGCATCGTGGTCGAGCTGCCCTCGGGGCTGCTCGAACTCTATGCCCGCAAGGAAACCGGACGCGAGCGGTGACGATTGACGTTCTGACGATCTTCCCGCGCTTGATCGATGTCGCGCTGTCGGAAGGCGTGGTGGCGAGGGCGCGGGAGGCTGGGCGCGTCGAGATTCGCGCGAGGGACTTGCGGGACTTCACCGACGACCGGCATCGGTCGGTGGACGACGTGCCGTTCGGCGGCGGGCCCGGGATGGTCATGAAGGCCGAGCCCATCGCCCGGGCGATTGAGGCCGTGGAGGCCGAGCGGGGCAAAGCGTCCGCGGTGATCCTGATGACCCCGCAGGGGCGCCGGTTCACGCAGGCCGACGCCAGGCGGCTCTGCCGGCTCGAGCGGCTGATCGTGGTCTGCGGCCGGTACGAGGGCGTGGATGAGCGCGTGACCGACGCGATGGTCACCGAGGAGTTGTCGGTTGGCGACTACGTGCTGACCGGTGGAGAGTTGCCGGCGCTGACGCTCGTGGATGCGGTGGCCCGGCTGGTGCCCGGCGTGGTGGGCGACGCGGCCTCGATCGAGGTCGAGTCATTCGAGGGCGGGTTGCTCGATTGCCCGCACTTCACCCGGCCGGCCGAGTGGCGGGGACGTGAAGTTCCAGCGGTGCTGCTGTCCGGGCACCACGCGGAGATCGAGCGCTGGCGACAGGAACAGCGCGTTCGTCGGACGATGGATCGAAGACCTGACCTGATGAAGCGGACGAGCGGTAGTGAGTGAGCCGGCGGAGCGGAGTGGGGCCGAGGGGCCCCGCGAGCGACGCCGTCGGGGAGCCCGCAGGGGCGAAGCCCCTCGGAGGAAAACATGAAGGCGATTGAGACAGTCGAACAGCCGCATCTGACCAAGCGGCCGGCCATGCGATCGGGCGACACCGTCCGCGTGCACGTGAAGGTGCGCGAGGGCGAGAAAGAGCGCATCCAGATTTTCGAGGGCATGGTCATCGGCATGCACCGCGGCGGGACGCGCGCGTCCGTGACCGTGCGCAAGGTGTCGTTCGGCCAGGGCGTCGAGCGCATCTTCCCGCTCCACTCGCCGACCGTCGACAAGATCGAGGTCGTGCGCGGCGCCAAGGTGCGGCGTGCGAAGCTCTACTTCCTGCGCGACCTGCGCGGCAAGGCCGCCCGCATGAAGGAAACCAAGCGCGCCTGAGGCGCTCGCGGCATCTCGGGCGCCCGAGACACCGATGTCCCGTCCTCGGGCTTCACGGACGGTCGAGAACGAGATTCGCCGGCTGGGCTACGTCCACGTGGCCGGCGCCGACGAGGTCGGCCGGGGCTGCCTGGCCGGGCCGGTCGTGGCGGCCGCGGTCATCCTGCGATCCGAGGAGTACGTTCCCGGCATCGCCGACTCGAAAGTCGTGCCCGCCGCCGAGCGCGAGCGGCTGTTTTGTGACATCACCGCCGCCGCCGTCGCCTGGCACGTGGCCATCGTGGACGCGGACGAAATCGATCGCATCAACATCCATCGCGCCTCGCTCAAAGCCATGCGCGAGGCCGTGCTGGCGCTCGTGCCGCTGCCGGGCTTCGTGCTGGTGGACGGCTTCCGCATTCCGGACCTGCTCATGCCCCAGCGGCCGATCGTCGGCGGCGACCGGAAGTCCACGGCGATTGCAGCGGCCTCGATCCTGGCCAAGGTGACGCGCGACCGCATCATGGCCACGCTGCACGAGGCGGATCCGCGGTACGGGTTCGATCGGCACAAGGGCTACGCCACCCGCGAGCATCTCGATGCCGTCGGCCGCTTCGGATACTCGCCGAATCACCGGCGGACCTTCAGGCCGCCTTCGCTGTTTGATAACATCCCCGATTGAGCGACGAGGAACCCCATTCGATTTGCCCTTCGCCTGCTCGTCGCTGCCTACCTCGTTGAAGCCGGGCTGGTCCTCACCATCGCGCCATGGACCGTGTTCTGGGAGCGCAACTACTTCGCCCATGCCGTGCCATGGATCGGTGTGTGGATGACCAACCCGTACGTGCGGGGCGCGGTCACCGGCGTGGGACTCGTGACCACGTTCGCGGGCCTGCGCGATCTTTCGAGCGTCATCCTGTCGCGCAGCTCGCAGGGCGAGGCGACACATTAGGACGGCGCCGCCCCGGGTGTGCCTGGTGACGAGCCGCCGGGCGCTCGCCCCGGACGCCCGCACGACGTCGGGCGAGTTGCTCGCCCTGGCCGGTCTGCTCGATCAGGCGATCGAGTCGGGCGTCGATGTGATTCAAATTCGCGAGCGCGACCTCGACGCGCGGGTGCTCCTGGACTTCTCCCGGCGCATCGTCGAGCGGGCCGGGGGTACCGGGACGGTGGTGATCGTGAACGATCGCACCGACGTGGCAGCCGCCGCTGGCGCCGACGGCGTGCACCTGCGGAGCGATGGCCCGCCGGCGGCGGCTGTTCGATCCTTGTTACCGGCCGGCGCTCTCGTGGGACGTTCGATCCACGACGACCGCGAAGCGCGCGACACGGCGGACTACTTCGTCTTCGGCGCCGTGTTCCCGTCCGGTTCGAAGCCGGTGGCCGGCCCGGCGGGCCTCGAGGCCGCCGTGCGGATGACCACCGCGCCGGTGCTCGCAATCGGCGGCGTCACCCCGGAGAATGCCGCCGCCTGCCGCGCCGCGGGCGCGGCGGGGATTGCCGCGATCAGTGTCTTTCTACCGCCCGGCCGGACGCCCGGATCGCTCGGTCCGGCCGCCGCCATCTCCGCTCTGCGCGCCGCCTGGCACGTTTAAGAGCCGGGTGAGGTATCGTCTCTCTTCCATGTCCGATCTCGGCGCCCGTCTGAAGCAGGCCAGGACGACGAAGGGAGTCGCGCTGCGCGATATCGCGGCCGCGACCAAGATCTCCGTCGTGGCGCTCGAGGGCCTCGAACGCAGTGACTTCTCGCGGTTGCCCGGCGGCATCTTCAGTCGAGCGTTCGTGCGGGCCTACGCGGAGGCCGTGGGACTGGATCCGGAAGCGGCGGTCGCCGAGTTCAACGTGGAACTCGCGAAGCACGAGAAGGACGAGGCCGAGCGCAAGGCCAAAGGCCCCGAGATCACGCCGGACGATCTCGAGTTCGTCGAGCGGCAGCGAAAGGCGCTGCAGACGCTGCGCATCGCCCTGGCCATCGGTGCGGTGCTGGCGATGGCGGCGGTTGCCTATCTGGTGTTCGTCTGGTGGCCGGTGGCAAGGAACGCGTCGGCCGGAGCGGCGGCGTCCTGAACGCTCCTAGCGCCCGCCTCGCCGCCTTCGCCGTCGACTGCCGCCACCGCCATTGCCACCACCACCGGCCGCGGCCCACTCGGATCGCATCTGCGATAGTCCGTCCATGTACACGGCCGCGCGCTCGCGGTCGTCCTCGGTCGGCATCGCCTTCAGGAGCGCGATGGCGCGGACCACGTCCTTCTGAATCGTTGCGCGCGTGGCGTTGTAATACAGCTTTTTGATTTCCGCCAGACGGTCCATCTTCTTTTGAGGCGAGGGGCTACGCCCCTGCGCGCACCCCTACGGCGTCGCTCGCGGGGTCCCCTGAGGCCCCGCTCCGCTCCGCCGGCTCGCTCGCGCTGGTCGCTCGCGTCATCACAGCCTGGTCCTGACCAACCGCGTCACGAGCGGTCCAGGAC
>CAZJTG010000128.1:0-10882 GCA_964548865.1 uncultured Solibacteraceae bacterium | reverse complement strand
CCGTGATGGGTTTGTTGTCAGCCCGCGCAGCGAGGACGAGTGCCTCCTTCCAGAGCTTGACGTTCGAGGAGCTCGTGTCGGTTGGCGCCCTTTCACGTTGCGCCAACTGGTCAGGCGAGAGCAGCACAAGTGCCTGGGCAAGCGGCGGTCCCACAAACGTCACATCGTCCACCTGAACCGTGGCAGCGAGATGTTCTCGCGGCTGTGCAGCGATGCGCCGCGGATTTGTCGTCCCGCCGTTCGCGATCTCGAAGAGTTCCGTGCGGTACAGGTTGTTCTGTCCTGCCACCTTGCGCGCCTGCAGCGTGATCGACGTGCCTGCCGCGCCGATGCCTGTGGGGCTCCCGGCGACCGCTCCTGCCGGAGTGGCGAGCGCCGAGGCGGGTCCGCTCACCGTCATATGAACGGGCATCGCGGCGATTGGCAGGGTGGCGCGTGTTTGAATCTCGATCGCCACCTTCTCGGGCAGAAACACCCAGGGGGTCTGCTCGAAGACGTCGATACTGGTCGCGTCGTTTGCCGTCTTCACTTTGACGGGACGAACGAACCTGGCCTCAGCCAGGTTGTTGCCGAATTGAAGAAACCACGTCGCTTGCGCTCCGCCCCAGTCGATCATCTTGGGTCCGGCCAGGACACCTTCTTTCAGCGTGACCACGATCAGGGCCGCATCGAGGTCGCGACGCACGAGTTGCCTCTCCTCCTCGCTGAGCCGCTGCGTCAGCTTTTTCCAGCCGTCTTCGATCTGCGTCTTGCGTGGCTCCTTCAGATCGGGATCGGTCGAGAGCGCGACCACGCTGTAGGACTCGATCTTGTCTTCGTCTTTCCACCGGACGGCCTGGAGTACCCGGGCACGATTGACAGGGAAGTGGTGTCCGACCACGAACAGGGTTCGTGTGCGGCTTTTCTCGTCGGTGACTGGCGCCCCGTTGTTCCAGAGCGGGTAGGGATAGTCGGCAATCGTTGACTTGGTGGCGAGCTGCTCCTCGATGACGACGGCCGCCGTGATCTCCGGCGGAATCGGCCACCATTCCTCGCGGCTGCGCTGCTCGCCGAGAAACCCTTCGCTCGAGTTGCCGATCTCGCTCTGGTCGAGCAGGCGGTACGTGCCGACGCGCCCCGTACCGCCGGCGTTGCGCTGTGTCATCGGATCCGCGAGGTAGCTCCATTCGCCCACCAACACGCCGAAATCGTCGGCGCGCAGCGAGAGCCGGACGCCGTCGGCGTCGGGCTGCGACTTGTCATGGACCGCAGACGAGAATGACGGGTCGCTCGGGGACACGGAGAGCGCCTGGCCGGCGGATGCCGGCACGCCCGTGGCGCCGTTCACAGGCTTGACAACCTCGCGCGCTCCGCCTGGAGATCCGCCCCTGAGACGCATCGTGACGGTCGTGTTCGTCTCGTCAATCGTGACGTCGTCAGCTGTCAGGACCGCGTTGGTGGATGTTCCCGCGGCGGGCTGATCGAGTCTGACGATGGCGCGTTTCTCATCCCAGTCGACGAACGCCGTTCCTTTCACCGTTCCGAGCACGTCGTCGTGGTACGCAATCTCCCAATAGAAGACCCGCGCCACCGTCTGGGGATTCGCGTCTGTGCCGTCAACGACGGGAGTGTTTGCTGCGTTGCCCTGCT
This sequence comes from uncultured Solibacteraceae bacterium, assembly GCA_964548865.1. Classification (GTDB taxonomy): domain Bacteria; phylum Acidobacteriota; class Vicinamibacteria; order Vicinamibacterales; family SCN-69-37; genus DASUGC01. The sequence continues at coordinate 9,253 of CAZJTG010000128.1, read as the reverse complement.
GCGCCTTCCACAGCTTGACCCCATAGAGTCCGCCGAGGCCTGCCAATGCTACGGCGGTTGCAGCGGCAACGGCCTTCGTCACCGTCGTCATTTTCCGCCTCCAGGCACGATCGGATCGCTTCGATAGATGTAGCCGATCGGATCGACTCGCTTGAACACCAGCGTCTTCGTCTCGCCGCCGATCGAAACGTCGAGCGTCATTTCTGCTTCGCCGGTCGGCGGGTCGTACTGCGCTTCGATGACCATCGGGACGCCCACATAGGGGTGGAGGATCTGCTGCAACCCGCGATTCGTCACCGCGTACAGGAAGATCTTTCCTTTCGATTCGCCACTGTCGGAGGAGCACACTGGATTCACCTGCGCCGTCTCAGCTGCTGTACCGCCGGCGAGCCATGCATCTCTCAGACGTCGTTCGACTTCGCTGCCGACGACCGTGTTCCCTTCGTTGCGCTTGATCAGCGCGTCAAACCCAGCTTTCACAGCGTCGGCGATCGCCTGCCGTTGCGTGGGGCGCCTCGCGGCTCCGGCGCTGTGTATCAGCCCGAGCAGCGTGCTGACGGTTTGTGCAATCGCGTGGTCCATGGTCTCTTGTCGCGCCGTCAATCCGATTTCGAGGATGGAGGTGACCAGACGAGCGGCTTCGTCGGGCGTTTCAACCCCCGCCATGATCAAGGCGGTCTTGAGGACCGCCTGCTTCTGCGGGTTGGCCGTACCAAGTGCGACTTCATGCGCGTACGCGTTCAACAACTGCCTCCGAAGAGCCGCGCTGCCCTTGGTATCCGGATGGGCCAACTGCACAAGCAGAGAGAATGCCCGGCACGCAATTGAATCCTCAGGCGACCCCGGCGCCGCGGTGCCGCCGAAGAATTGACGCGCGCTCGCGAGAACGATGAGGGGAGTGAACAGCTGCTCCTCCCTGTCGTCCTGCCGCAGGGAATAGATCCCTGACTCCCTTCCGTCTTCGTCGACTGACCTGTAGACGTCGAAGAGCGCGTTCGCGTAGTCGAACACCGTCAGCTTGAGGTCGTTGGGCTGTTGCCCCGGCAGGAGCGGCCCCGAGGCACTCCGCTTGATGAAGTCTGGGGTTGCATTCCAGAGCGCCACGATCATGCGCGCGTTGTCGCTCTCGCCTCGAAGGCGCAACGCAACGTTGTCCCGCAGGGCGAGGTCCAGCGGAATGGTGGCGAGCCCGTCAATCATGAACCGCGCGGCGGCCAGTGACGCCTTGCGCAGACCCGCAACCGGTTCGCCGTACTTGTTCGTGCGTGCGATCGTGTAGATCAGCGCGGAGGTGATCGCGGCTCCGTTGCCCAGCCCCATGCGCGCCCACCGGCTCGGGTTGCCTGTCATGCGGTTGTCGGGCGGGGCTCCGGGAGCAGGCGGCTTGATCAGCTCGCGGCTGAACGAACCTTCCTGAAGTCCGACCTGCTTCACGATGGGTGGCGCCGGTTTCTCGCGCATTCGGTACGCGCCGGTGCGATCGATCTCGTAGGTGAGCGCGGTGAACGCCTCCTCCCACCCGCCGAAGATGACATAACGATTCGAGAACATCGCCTCGAGATCGGCGAAGCCGAGCTCCTTGAACACCTTCCCCTGGTCGGGCTGCTTCGACGTGGCGACGACTGGCAGCGGGACGCAGCAGTCGCCCGCACCTTGCGCATTCAGGACCTCTACATGCGTCGGCCCGGCTGGGAGACTCGTGAGAAATGGCGCGGCACCGACGGTGGCAAGGGCGGCCGCCGCCGCCATGACGTGTCGAAGACGCATCGCGCCTCCTGGAGGAGAGACCAGCGTTTACCGCTCGACCAGCTCGACGCGGCGATTCTTTGCTCGTCCCTCTTCGGTCTTGTTGGTGGCGACTGGTGCGAGCGGTCCGACACCCGCCGAGTCGATGCGCGCCGCGGAGATCTTGTACTTCGTCACCAGCGCGTCGACGACAGCCGCGGCACGAAGCTTGGAGAGCTCCATGTTCGACGCGACGCTGCCTACGTTGTCGGTATGACCGACAACGTGCAGGCCCATTGCGGCATTGGCTTGCAGCAGCTTCGCGATTTCAGCGAGAGTGGTGTCCGATTCCGGCTTGACAACAGCTTTGCCCGTGTCGAAGTACACGCCGTAGACCGGCGTATGGCCGACAGCCGTAATGTCTTTCTTCATCGCCTCGGCATTCACCGTCACGAGGCCAGCCTCCATCGGCTTCACCTCGACAATCGTCATGTAGGTGTCTCCGCCGAGCACCTTGATGGCGGCGTAGATGTCACCTTCCTTGCGTCGCGGCAGCTTCGCGACGATGACACGCATTGGCTCAGGGCACTGGATCTCAATTCCAACGCACCAATAGCCGAGCTCGGGCACGGGATCGTTGGCGCGCGTGCCGCAATCGGCGGCGGTGCACGAGAAGAGCGTCTGGAAGCCCGCCTTCGCGAGCGCTTGCTGGTAAGAACGGAACACCTCGAGTGAGGAGCGATCCGTTGGGTACTTGTAGACGAGTCGAGTCACCTTACCCTCGAGGCGCTCCGTCTTGGTGAATTTTCTGCTCTGGTACGGCCCGACGGGCAGGGTGGCCTCGTCGAAGGTCTTCACACTTGACGCGCGCTGATCCAGCGTCGAGCCTGCGAAGCGTGAAATCAGCGGGTGGTCTTTGATTTCCTGGGCGGGAGTTGTGCTAGCGCCACACGTGATCAGCAGTACTGTCAGACCGCAGAGTGTCCGTCGTGCCGCCATGGAGCCGCTCCTTATTTATGCTTATGCTGTCCTCAGAAATAGCGCTTTGCGCGTGATCCGATCCGGTGGACCGTTTAGTTACGCTGCTTGAGTCAGTCTCCGTTGGTACGCCGCCGGGCTCATGCGACCTGCTGCGGAGTGCCGGCGCCGCTGGTTATAGAACACTTCGATGTAGTCGAACAAGTCGGCCTTCGCCATTTGCTCGGCCCTCATCTGGTGAATGCGGAGATTGGGGTCGGTCGAGGGCTTCCGTTTGGCTGACTTCTTAACCCGCTTTGGCATGACCCCATCATCGCACGTCACCGGACTGCATAACGGCGGTACGATATGTAAAGGAGCCCACTACCGCCGACTACTCAGGCTTTACTCCGAACGATTTCGAGAAACTCTCGAATCGGCTCTAACCGCTTGAGCGCCTCGACCACTCGTTCGAGATCAAGGGCCACGTATTCGTGGATTACGACGTTCCGGAAGCCGGGAATGCGTTCAAGTTCGGTCACCAGGTCCGGCCGGAACCGCGGGTCGCGGGCGAGGTTCCGCACGGCTTCCGTATAGTCCTCAAACCGCTCGCCCCGCTCGGCTGAGAGTTCGCCGGCAATATCGATCACAAGCTGCGCCACCATCAGCAGCGAAAACAGCACGTCGTTATGCAGCGACAGGTTACGCTCGAGCGCGAAGCGGTCCGGCACTCGTGGCTCGAGTTCCGCCAGATGATCCAGATGGCGCCGGAGTTCCGCCAGCCGCTCAACCAGAAACGTCATCGTGCCAGGGCCGCCAGCTTGATGCGACGCATCCGTCGCAGGAAGGGCTCGAGGTCCGCCGCCCTGGAGAGGGTCGTCCGCAGGAACGCGCGGCTGGCCTCGTGATCGTGGAGCACGATCTGTCGACCCTCGGTCAGAATCCGGCGCGCCAGTTGTGGCGGGCAGTCGTTGAGAATCACCACGTCGGCGTCACGCCGCAACAGCGCGCGGAGCCGGCCCGCCAGGTAGAGCCGGGCCTCAAAGCGGTCAGCGCTCGTGGGAAATGCCGACCGGGCCAACAGCACGCCCAGGTCCACATCGCTTTCGCGATGCGCGCGGCCCTCGGCGACGCTGCCGAACAGATACGCCGACACAATGCCGTTGGTGCCGGCCAGGACGTTCAATACGGCCGATTCAATCTCCGGAACTGACGCGTCCATGCCGGTCATTCTACGCTGCCCCGTCCGGCGCCGGACAGGCGCCAGACCTAGCCGACGACCCTCTGTGTCCTTCCTGGCGCGCCGGGAAAGGCTGATAAGGCCTCTTATGTCCCTTCGACGTCGCTAATGTTGCCTATCCTCGAGACGTGGGTGCTGCTGTCGTCGGCGGATGGACTGTTCAGGGCCGCGAAGCTGCTCAACTGACCAGCCCTCGCAACCGCACACACACGTCGCCGACCGTCACCGCCGCACGGCCGGCAAACGCTGCTTCGGCGGCCGACTGATCCATCAGCGTGACCGCCTTCGCCGGCCACGGCCCGTCGATCGCGCACGCGGCGTCGACGACCGCGTCGAGCACCGAGTCATGGATCGACACGGCGTGATGGCGCTCGACCCTCGACCGATGCGCGGCGAGCGCAGCCGGGACAGCCGCGAGCGACAGCTCCGGAACCACGACGACCTCCATGCGCCAGCCGAGCAAGCTGCCGACTGGCTTGAGTGATTCGACCGCCGTGGCCGTGCCGACGAGCCGGAGACCGCGGTCGAGAGCGCTGGCCAGAAGGGGCGCCGTATGCGGCGCGTCGCGGTGAACGAGCTCGAGGCGTTCGATCGCCAGGATGGTGTTCGTCGACTCGCCGACTTCGCGCAGCAGCCTGGCCGCCAGCTGCTCCCGCTCGGCGCCAAGCAGCGTTCCGGCCACCAGAGCCGCCGCGTCCACGCGGACGACGCGGCTCTCCGGTCTGCGCGCGTGCAACCGCCCCGTCACTCCGTGCAGCAGGCTCGTCTTGCCGACGCCAGCGGCGCCGGCCAGGACCAGCAGGGGCGGACGTGCGAGACACAGGGATCGGCAGATCTCGTCAATGAGGTCGGCACGGCCCGCGCAGGGGTCGGCCAGGCCGGAAGCGACGGCTCGAGTCAGGTCCTCACCGAAGGTCGAGAGCAGCCCCCGGTGCCCTGGCGCACTGGCGACGGCGGGCTCGTAAGCAGGCTCCCGGCCATTGAATCCGAGCACGCGCAATGCCTTTTCCACGACTGGCTGCAGCTCGTGCTCGCCGGCCCGGCCGAGGAAGATCACGCGCCAGCCATGTTCGCAGTGCCCCTTGGCGAACATCTGCACGAGCTCCTGATTTCCGCCCTGATATGCCAGGTCGTCGTCCACACAGACGGCGAACGGCCAGGCGGGTCCAGGTCGCTTCACGAGCAGATTGGTCGTCGGCTTGCTGAAGAAGCGCGGGTTGGCGGGTACACGGCGGAAGGACGCCGTGTTCTCGTCCTGGACGTCGATGCGAACGCGCTCCCGACGAAGGCGATCGGCCAGAACTCGTTCGAGCGTTAGCATTGTCGTGTGGCCTCCTTCAGCCGCGATCTTCGCTGGGCCCCGGCGGGCGTTGGTCGGCTCGCCGTCTGGCATCGCCCGCGCCTCCGGTCGATTCCACGTTTGCCGGCGCTCGGGTGCCGGCGGCTGGTCACGCTGCTGTCAGCCCGGGAGGGCGCCGAGGCCATCGGCGCCGCGGCGGTCGCCGCGGGCCTCTGCTGGACCTGGCTGCCGCTCGACGGCGCGGCGCCCCCGACCGGCCGTCGGCACGAACGCGCGGCCGCGACCATTGCCGAACTGTCCCGACGGCTGGACGATGGCGAGTCCATCCTTATTCACTGCTCCGCGGGCATTCACCGCACGGGCATGGTGGCCTACGCGCTGCTGCGCCACCGCGGCGCGTCAGAGACGGAAGCCCTGGCCGAGATCGACCGGCTTCGGCCCGTCACGCGCGCAGGCCTCTCGCCGGCTGCCGTGGCGTGGGGCCACGCCATCGCAGCAGGCCGACGCGACAACGGCTGAGCGTCAGTGCCATCGCTCCGCGCTCGCGAACGGATCCGTCAGGTCGAGACTGCCGCCGCCCGCGTGGTGCACGTTGTCCCAGGCGGCAACGTAGCCGTCATGACGCGCCAGCCTGCGGATGACGTCTCCGCGGATGCGGGCCCGGCCGGAAACGGGCGGACGGTCGACGGCCTCGTCCACGCTGCGTGCGCCGGCCACTCGATGCGCCAGCACGCCCGGCTGCCGATCGAGAGTGGCAAACAGCCCCTCGTCACCGAGGCGCCCGAACTTCATGTCGAGCTCGAAGAGCCGGTGCCGCAGCGAGCTGAACTCGCCGGCCTGGTTGGGATTGAGCCCTTTGCGCCGTAAGAACGACGCGAGGTTGCGAGCGAGCTCACGGTCGAATTCACTCGCGACCCGCAGCGCGCGCGGGTCCCAGGCGCCAAACCGGGAGCGTGCTTCCGGAATCGCGGCCGTCCAGTTGCCGACCGCCGGCCAGGAGATCGGGCCTCTGGCCACGAAGCCGGCATACACCGCCTCCTTGATCGCCCAGTCCAGTATCGTATGGAGCGCCGGATCGCGGCGTTCGATGAGGTCGAGGACGCGGCCCCAGACCCAACATACGTCGGCCGCCCACGTCGGCAGGAACGACGCGCCGCAGCAGCCCCTGACTTGCTCGAGGTAGCCGCGCTCGATCTCGATGGCGGTGGCGAGCCGGCCGGTCGTCAGACGGGCGGCCGCGCGACACGTCGGGTCGGCGGCGAAGACGTGAAACGCCTGGACCGGATCGGCGAGCTCGAGGCCCTCGGACGGACGCCGGCCCGCGTCGGCCATCGCGAGGATGAGGGCCGTCGTGCCGACCTTGAGCCACAGCGCGACATCGGACGCGAGGCTCTCGCCGCAGATTACGTGGACCCGACGGTAGCCGTTCGACAGCGGTCGATCCTTGAGGTGGAAGATGCCGCGTTCGGACGTCGACTCGGTCGAAGCGGCCCTGTTGAAGTAGCCGGCGCGCGGCGAGAGCGTGAACCTGACGCCCGGCGACTGGGGGTCGAACCCGCCGGCCCCGCAGAAGACGACCCGCGCCACGAGGTGCGGCAGCAGATCGCTCGCGACCTCAGCCGGCGGCTTCCGGCTCAGGTACGACTCGTGGCAGCCCCACGTCGCGAGACTGTCTCCGTAGTCCACGTTCGTCCGCAGGAACCACAGATCGACCCCCGGCTTGCTTGCGCGCACCCGGTCCGCCAGCCCAACGAGGATGCGCTCGCCTGCCCGCACGTAGCGGACGAGATCCCATGGGTCGAGACACTCAGGCGTGCAGAACTCCGGGTGCCAACCGCAGTCGGTGTACAGGCGCGCGCCGTTCGAGAGGTAGAAGCTGCCGTTCGAGTCGGTCAGGTACACGAGCGACCGGCGGGCTTCGTCCATCACGAACCTGACCGCCTCGCGCGGGCGGAGGCTGGCCGTCGCGACGGTTCCGCCGATCGCGTACTCGGTCTCGAGGCCGAAGAGGCACGCAGCCAAAGCTACTGTCCACCTTCCTGCCTGTTGGCGGCCAGGAACGCCTCGCTGTTGCCTGACAGGGCCCGCGCGATCGCGTCGTCGCTGGCGGCGATGAGGGCGCTGGCCTGCCGGATCAATTGCTGGTGCCGGGCGCTCGCACCCGACGGCGCGTCGCGGGGCTCGTCGCGGCTAGTGAACAGATCCCGCAGTCTCATGACGTTCTCCCTTGATTGACAGTGCTTCAAGGACATCCTCCAACCGGCCCGCCGGTCCGACGAACGGTTCGACGTCGACCCTCCCGAACTCGGCCGGATGCCACAAGTCGATCTCCGTGGCGGCGGAGGCGCCTCGGCCTTGCGTCCGGACCCGCACCACGTCCCAGTCCACTTCGTCGATGCCGTCGCGTCCTGCCAGCCGCAGCAGCGTGGCTCGCGTCCACGCGCGGGTGTCCTCTGGCGGCTCGACCGTGAAACGCGCGATTGCTTCCTCGCTGACCACTCTCTCGACCGCTCCCGCCATCTCGCACGCCCAGTACAGGCCGTCGACGGGATCGAGGCTCGAGTAAAGGTGGTCGAGGTGCCGAATCGCGGGCGCATCCCATCCGAGATGCGGCCGTTGCTCCTGCGCCCGGTCGAGCAGCGACAGTTTCAGGACCCAGTCGAGCCTCGGCGCCAGCGCCGTGAAGTCGCGCGTCTCGAGCTTCCGGAGCGTGTCGTCCCACAGGGCCAGGATCTCGTCCGCGCGCGGCACGATCCCGTCGAGGCCGCCTGACGCAGCAAACGCGCTCGCGTCCTCGAAGAAGCGCCTCTGCAGTTCGACCGCGGTGACCTCGGCTCCGGACGCGAGTCGCGCGCGGAACTTCAACGACGGATCCCGGCTCCAGGCGGCGAGGGCATCCAGCGGGTCTTCGAGCACGCACCCGGAATCGATACGCTCGGCCTCGATCATCGCGAGGACGACCTGCATCACGCCGACTTTGAGCAGGCTGGCCACGTGGCACAGCGTGTTGTCGAAGAAGATCGCGTGCAGCCGCGCCAGCATGGCCGGGCCGCGACCGCACAACGCCTCGTCGCGGCTGTTCACGATCGGGCGGCGATAGGTGGTCTGCGGGCCGACCAGCGACTCGATGAAGTCGGCTCGCTGCGACAACTGATACCCGGCCGAAGGCCTGCCGTTCTCGGAGCCTACCTTTCCCTGCCCCGTGAACACGATGCTCGAGACCTGGTAGGCCGCCAGATACAACAGATACTGCATCCGCCGACCGAAGATGTTGTCCCACGCCCGTCGCGTGACGAGGAAATCGAGATGACTTCCATACGAATTCCCGAAGCCGTCACGGTTGTTCACGAGCACCTGAATCCGCCGGCCGTCCGGTTCGGCGGCATTGGCCGCCTCGAGCGCGCGCCTGGCGATGCGCAGCATCGCGTGCCAGCTCGCCACGTGGTCGAACGCGCTGCGCACTTCGGGCAGGCAGATCTCGAGGTGGTCGAGATCGATGTACGCACAGCCGCCGTTCTCGACCAGAAACCGCCGCCCTCGGTCCTGCGGATCGGAGCCCGACAGCGGGATCCCCGACTGGGCCGCCGCGCGGCGTTCCACGCAACTCCGGCAGGTGCATCCCGCCGGTGCCGTCGGCGCGGCACGCGACGGGACGCCGTCGATGTGTGAGAGCAACGCCGCCGCCGCCTGGCCTGGCGACAGACTCCCGCCCCGCTCGCCGCCGACGAAGAAGTTCGCCAGTTCGACGTCCGCGCCGCACACTTTGACCACCCGCGGCGGTCCGTTGGTGACAGTTGGCTCGATCACGACATCCCCTTTCCTGGCTCACGCCACGTGCAGATACCGGTGCACAGCCGTCACTTTCCGGCGGACCGGCTCGACGCGGACGACATCGACGTCCGGCGGCAGATCGGCGAGGTGATGCCGGCAGGTGGCCGGGGTGAGGACGCTCGCCATCTCCGTCAGCGCCCGATCGACCGCGTCCAGCACGTCGGCCGCGCGAATTCCGGGCACGCCGCCCTCGAGGTCCC
>CAZJTG010000127.1:0-10888 GCA_964548865.1 uncultured Solibacteraceae bacterium | reverse complement strand
CCTCGGCGCCGAGTTGCCGTTCACGACACTTGCCGTGATCTGGATGAGCAAGAAGACCATCGTGGCGCTGCCGTTCCTCGCTGGCGGCCTCGCCCTTGGCCTGTACATGTTCAGGCGGTACTACCAGACACCGTCGGGACGCCTGCGCGTGGATGCCGCGATGCTGCGCATGCCGCTCCTCGGCGTGATCTTCAAGAAGGTCGCGGTCGCCAGATTCTGCCGCACCCTCTCGACCCTGATCAGCTCGGGCGTGCCGATCATGGATGGTCTGGAAATCACGGCGAAGACATCCGGCAACGCGATCATCGAGGGCGCCATCCGGCAGGTGCGGAGCCGCATCGAGCGCGGTGAGACGATCGCGGCACCGCTCCGCGCGTCGGGCATCTTCCCGCCGATGGTGGTCCAGATGATCGGCGCCGGCGAGAGCACGGGCGCGCTCGACGCCATGCTCGCCAAGATCGCTGACTTCTACGAAGACGAAGTGGATGTGGCGGTGAAGGGCCTCCTGACGATCCTGGAGCCCCTGCTCATCGCCGTCCTCGGCGTCATCGTCGGCACGATCGTCGTGGCGATGTATCTGCCGCTGTTCGAGCTGATCAACCAGCTGTCGTAGGTAGGTCAAACATGGAAGCGGCCTGACGAAATCGTCAGGCCGCCGCCTCCCGTGGGGATGGACGTCGCCCGCCGGGGCCGACGCAGGGGGGCGTAAGTGATTGATGAACAGCGTGTTACGGCGGTGTTTGGGTGGTGGCGAGTCGGTGGCACCAACGTTGCCTAGAGATGGGCTGGTTAGACCGCGTCCAGGGAATCCCGGTGCCGGGGATCTGCAGGCATTTGCACAGTGAGCTTAGGTGAGCGGTTTTTTCTTCGAGGAGAGAGTCAAATGAGAGGCAAGAACGAACAGGGTTTTACACTCATCGAGCTGCTGATCGTCGTCGCGATCATCAGCATCATTGCGGCGATCGCGGTTCCCGGACTGCTTCGTGCGCGTATGACCGGTAACGAAACGTCAGCGATCGCGTCGCTCAAGGTGACGACGTCGTCGCAGGTGGCGTACTCGGCGGCGTGTGGCAACGGTGCCTACGCGTCGAGCTACGTGGTGCTCGGCACGCCCCCGAACCCCGGTGGCGAGGGCTTCATCTCGAAGGACCTCGGCACGGTGGCCGCTCCGCAGAAGAGCGGCTACAACTTCACGATGGCCGCGGGCGCTGGCTCGGCGGCTGGCCCGAACGACTGCAACGGCACGGCGACGATCACGGCCTACTACGGGACGGCGATTCCGCAGACCAACGGCACGACCGGCACGCGTTCGTTCGCGGTGAACGCGGGCAACACGATCTGGCAGCTCGCGGGCGCGGCGGCTCCGACGGAGCCCTTCGGCGCCCCGGCGACCCCGATCCAGTAAGCGCACGTCAGACACCGCAAACCGGGGGTCCGGCTCGGCCGGACCCCCGGTTTCGTTTTGGACCACCCAGCCCGGGCACCCCGGGGACCTGTGGTACAAATCGACGCGTATGACTGCCCGATCCCGTTGGCTCATCCTTGTCCTGGCGCTCGTGGGACTGGGGTTCGCGTCGAGCTCGACCTGGGTGCACTACAAGCTGCTCACCGACGCCTCCTACGTCGTCCCTTGCGACATCAACGCGACCTTCAACTGTTCCCAGGTCTATCTGAGCCCTTACGGTTCGATCGGCGGCGTGCCCGTCGCGATCGGCGGCATGTTCTGGTTCGGACTCGCGGCGCTGGTCGCCGCGTTTTCCATCCCCGGGAGGCTGTCCGCGGCCGGTAGCTATCTGTTCCTGATCGCCACCGTCGGCCTGGCAGCGATCCTGTACCTCGCGTTCCGTTCGTACCAGTTGCAGACCGCGTGCGTGCTCTGCCTGGGCACGTACGCGTCGGTCGTCGCCATCTTCGTCATTTCAGCCTCGACGACTTCGATACCCATGACACAGATGCCCGCTCGTCTCGCAGTTGACCTCGCGGCGGCGTTCCGCCGCCCGCTCGTAACGCTCTTCGGGTTCGTCCTGGTCGCCGGCACGGTTGGCCTGGCGGCGACCTTTCCCAAGGAAGGGACGAGGCCCGTACCGCAGGCCGCCAAGCCGGATGCGAAAGCCACGCAGGACTTCACGACGGCGTGGAACGCGCAGCCCCGCGTGGATCTGGGCATCCCGAAGGACGGCGCGAAGGTCGTCGTCGTGAAATTCAACGACTACCAGTGCCCGGGGTGCCGGGAGACGCACGAGTGGTACAAACCGGTCCTGGCCAAGTTCCAGCAGTCCAACCCGGGAGCCGTCAAGTACGTCCTCAAGGACTGGCCCTGGCACTCCAAGTGCAACTTCAACACGACGACGCAGATGCACGGCGGCGCGTGCGAGGCAGCGGCGGCCGTGCGCATGGCGCGCGAACGCGGCAAGGCCAAGGAAGACGAGATGGAGAACTGGCTCTGGGCCAATCAGGCCGCGCTGAGCCCCGTGACCGTCAAGGCGGCCGCGGAGAGGATTCTGGGGACGAAGGACTTCGAGGGCGATTACGCGAAGAAGGTGGCGGACATCCGGCGCGACATCGCCGACGGCGGCGCGCTGCGGATTCAGTCCACGCCGACGCTGTTCATCAACGGCGTGCGGATCGAGGCGCTCATGCCGCCACAGTACTTCGAACTCGCGATTCAGATCGAACTGGGCAAGAAGTAAGGCTCCGGCCACCGCATGGCGACGGTTGTTCGAACCGACGGCCTGACCAAGGACTTCACGACGGGGTTCTGGCGTCCGCGACCGCATCGCGGGCTTGATGGACTCACGCTCGAGGTTCCGGCCGGAGGCGTGTTCGGCCTGCTCGGCCCGAATGGGGCCGGCAAGAGCACCACGCTCAAACTTCTGCTCAATCTCCTGAGGCCGACGTCCGGAAGGGCAGAAGTCCTCGGGTGCCCGCCGGGTGAGTTGCGGGCCCGCGAACGGATCGGGTTTCTGGCGGAGCATCCGACGTTCTACGATTACCTGACCGGCGAGGAACTGCTGGTGTATTTCGCCGGCCTGTCCGGTTTCGGCGCGGCGGACGCGCGGGCCCGCGCGGCACGCGTGCTGGACATGGTGGGCATCGGCGCCGATCGGCGCCGGCCGATGCGGCAGTACTCGAAGGGCATGGTTCAGCGCGTCGGACTGGCGCAGGCACTCGTCGGCGATCCGGAGTTCGTGATTCTCGACGAGCCTATGTCCGGTCTCGATCCCATCGGGCGGCGCGACGTTCGCAACATCATCATCGCGCTCGGCGACCAAGGCCGGACCGTCCTGTTCAGCTCGCACATCCTCTCGGACGCCGAACTCCTGTGCGACCGGGTCGCGATTCTTGCGAAAGGCAGGCTCGTTGGGGCCGGTCTGCTGTCCGATCTGACGGCCGGCGGCAGTCGGGGCTGGGAGGTGATCGCCACGGGTGTGCCCGCTGCCTTCGTGTCGCGCATCGCGCACCGCGGTATCAGCGCGACGGAGATGGGCGACGGCCGATATGCGTTCGACCTGCCCGCAGACGCCACCCCCGAACCCTTCATCGCGGAAATGGCCGCTGCCGGCGGCGCGCTCGTGTCGGTGGCCGGTCTGCGCACGACGCTCGAAGACGTGTTCCTGGAGCGCGTTCGATGATGGCGGGGCGGATCGGGCTGGTTGCGTGGCACGTCTTCAAGGAAAGCGTGCGCGACCGCGTGCTGTACGGCATCGGTGCGTTCGCGCTTGTGCTCGTCACCGGGGCGATTGCGGTCGGCCAGATCACGGCGGGGCAGGACGTCAAGATCATCAAGGACCTGGGTCTGGCGACGATCGAAGTGACCGGCGCCGTGATGACGATTTTCATCGGCGTCGGCCTGATCGCCCGCGAGATCGAGCGCAAGAGCATCTTCGGCCTGCTGGCCAAGCCCCTGCCTCGCTGGCAGTTCATTGTCGGCAAGTACTTCGGGCTGGTGCTGACGATTGCCGTCAACATCTGGGTGATGGCGCTGGCCCTTCTGGGCGTTCTCGCGTGGATGGTCTGGTCGTCGCCCGAGAGCGTGCGTTTGAGCTGGAGCGCGCCCGCGGTGGATCCGCGGCTGCTCCTGGTCGTCCTCATGGTGACGCTCGAAATGGCGCTCCTGACCGCGGTGGCGCTGTTCTTCTCAACCTTCTCGTCAAGCGCGCTCGTGTCGGTCGGGCTGACCGTCGGAGTCTTCATCGCCGGTCTCCTCAGCAGGGATCTGCGCCAGTTCGGTGACATGGTGGTGGCGCCGCCGCTCGTGATTTCCTTCGTGTCCGCCGTGGGCTGGGGACTCCCTGCGTTCTCGGACTTCGACATCAAGGGCCCCGTGGTGCACGGGCTGCCGGTCTCGGGCGGGTTCGTTCTGCACACGGTGCTCTACACCGTCATCTACGCCTCGACCCTGGTCGGCGCTTCCATCTACGTGTTCAGCCGCCGGGAGTTCAAGTGACCCGGACGCTTCTCGGCTGCCTGGTGGCCGCGATGACGCTCGCGGGAATCGCGCTGGCGGGTGGCACGCTGCGCGCGCGCGAACAGAATTTCGCGCTGCCCGAGGTCAGCGAGCGGCTGATGTATCTTCGATCCCCGCGCACGGCGGGTCGGCTGGCGCTGTCCTTCGACAACCTGATGGCCGACGTGTACTGGATCCGCGCCATCCAGCACTACGGGCGCGACTACAAGAACAGGACGCGCACCAACCGCTTCGAACTGCTGCCGTCACTGCTCGACCTCACGACCGGCCTGGATCCACAGTTCCTGATCGCCTACCGTTTCGGAGCGATCTTCCTCGCCCTGTCGGCGCCGGACGGTCCGGGGCGTCCAGATCTGTCAATTGCGCTTCTCAAGAAGGGGCTCACGGCGAATCCGGACCGCTGGCAACTCGCCCACGATCTGGCCTTCACACACTACCTCTACACCGGTGATTTCGGCGCGGCGGCCGACTGGTTCAAGCGCGCCGCCGCCATGCCCGGGGCGCCGGAGTGGATCGGCCCGCTGGCGGCGATCACCGCCGCGCGCGGCGGCGATCGTCAGGGCGCCCGCCAGATGCTCGACGAACTCGCTGCGACCCACGAGAACTACATCCGTCAGGCGGCCGCGCGCGCGATCGTTCAAATCGACGCGCTCGAACGCATCGACGCAGTCGAGCAGCAGGTCGCCAGGTTTCGTGCGGCGGAGGGCCGCGATCCGTCAAGCTGGGCGGAGATGATCAGCGCCCGCGTGATTCCAGGCGTGCCGCTCGACCCGGCCGGCGTGCCTCTGGTGCTGGACACGACGACGCGGCGAGTCACCCTGTCCCCAGAGTCACCGCTCATGCCGCTGCCGCCCATGCTGCAGTCACGATGAACCTCCTCCTGCTGCTCGGTCTCGGCGTCTTCGGGCTGATGATCGGCAGCTTCCTGAACGTGTGCATCGCCCGGCTTCCGGCGGGGGAGTCGATCGTTTCGCCGGGCTCGAAGTGCCCGAAGTGCGGCAACGCCATCGCCTGGCACGACAACGTGCCGGTGTTGGGCTGGATCATGCTGGGGGGCAGATGCCGGAACTGCAGGGCCGGCATCTCCATCAAGTATCCCGTCGTCGAAGTCGTGACGGCGCTCTCCTTTGTGGCGCAGGGCGTGTTTCACGGCGACGATCTGCCCCTGCTTGCGGCGCGCGTGCTTTTTACGGCCATGCTTATCGTGCTCTTCGGGACCGACCTCGAGACAATGCGGCTGCCAAACGTGATCACGTATCCGGGGGTCGTCGTTGGTCTCGTCCTCAGTGCGTTTCTCCCGCCGGGGATCACTGCCGCGGCCATCGGCGCCGCGCTTGGCGCGGCCATACCCTGGACTATCCGTTGGGTGTGGGAGCGCGCGCGCGGCGTCGAGGCGATGGGCCTCGGAGACGTGAAGATGCTTGCGATGATCGGCGCGTTCCTGGGCTGGAAGCAGGTCTGGGTCGTCCTGTTTTTCGCCAGCTTCACCGGCGCCATCGGCGGCCTCCTGATTCTGAAGTTCCGCGGCCGTTCGCTCGCGAGCCGGATTCCGTTCGGGACCTACCTGGCGGTCGCCGCCTTCGTCGCCTCACTCGTCGGTGAGCGCCTCGTGACCTGGTACGTCGGCCTCTACAACTACTGAGAGTGCGTCGTTTCGTTTTCTCCACCGATCGGGGAGCCCGAGGCTGGAGATTTTCCGAGCCCGACTTCTGATTTCGGCGATGGCTGCCGCCTTCCGCCTGGATCGACCGTTGCAATGCCTCGGCGTCATGCCCGGACGAAATGAACACGGTATGACCCTGATTGAAGTCAGCCTGGCGATGATCATCCTCGTGACGGCGGGGCTCGTGTCGGCACGACTGTCAGGCACGACGCTGAAGATGATCGCCGCCGCGAGGCTGCAGTCGTCGGCGACCGTTCTGGCGGCGCGCAAAGTAGAAGAGCTTCGCGGGGGCGGATGGCAGGTTGCCGGCAGCGCTGCTCCACTCTCGCCCTCACCGCCTGACGCGCTTTCAGCCAATACGGCCGGCTTCGTCGAGTACTTCGACGCCGGCGGTCAGTCCCTGGGCGGCGGCGCGTCGCCGCCTCCCAGGGCCGTGTTCATCTGCCGCTGGCTCGTAGACGTACACCCGTGGAATCCACCCGATCTTCGTGTGATTCGCGTGCTGGCGACACCGGTTGTCCGTGATACGCACGCCGGCCGCGGAGTGGCGCGGCGTCGACATGCCGACGAATCGCTTGTCACGACGCTGGTCACCAGGAAGGTGCAGTGATGGTCTCGCTCGTCGAGTCGCTCGTGGCCATAGGTCTGACGACGCTGCTGATTGGCTCAGCGCTGCCGCTGGTGTCGATGAGCGTCGGGGCTTCCGGAGTGGCGCCGGATGTGCTGGATATGCAGCAGCGGGCGCGTCTCGGCGCGCACGCGCTCGCGACGGATCTGATGGCGGCGGGCGCCGGCCTGGCTGTCGGCCCGGCGGCCGGTCCCCTTGTGGCGTCGATCCCGCCCCTCGTGCCGAGACACCTTGGGCTCACCGGCGCCGACGCGTTCGATACGGCGCGGCCGGACGCCATCACGATCATCTCCGCCGCGGGCCCGGCGCAGTCGGTGCTCCTGCAGCCAGTCACCAGTCCGAACGACCTGCTCGTGATCGACGCTGCCGGCGGGTGTCCCGCCGGAACGCAGGTCTGCGGACTTCGGCAGGGAAGCACGGCACTGATTCTGGATGGCGTCGGCACATTCGACTTGATCGGGATTCTCGGCCTGCAGGGAAACAGCGCGACGTTTCGACCGCACCAGTCAGGGACCCCGACGTTTGCGTACCCGCCGGGAACCGCCGTCACCGAGGCCGAACAGCACACCTACTATTTCGATGCGGTGCGTCGGCAGTTGCGCCACGCAGACGGCGCAAGCTCGGATCTTCCTGTCGTCGACAACGTCGCGTCACTCGGGTTCGAGTACTTTGCGGACGGCCTCGCGAGTCTCCCGCTTGCCGCGTTTACCGATGGCCCATGGCGTGGATCGGGCGGCAACCGGTTTGATGCGGATCTGCTGCGCGTCAGGGTTGTCCGCGTCACGCTGCGAGTCCACGCCGGAAACCCACAATGGCGAAGCCGGAGGGTCGTGCCCGACTACACCCTCCAGTTCTCGCTGGCACCGCGGAACATGAATCCAGGTAAGTGAGCGATGACGAAATTGAAATCGGCCTGCCAGTGCCGGTGCTCAGGGGAACAGGGGAGCGCACTCCTGGTCGCCCTGCTCTCGGCCTCCATCGTGACCGGGCTTGGCTTGGCTCTTGCGGGTCTTGGACGCGTGGAAACCGTCATCGCGGTCAATCACCGGATGGCCAGCCAGCTGGTGCTGGCGGCCGATGGAGGCGTGGAGGCGGCGCTGGCGGAGTTGCCCGCCGTCTCCGACTGGAGCGACGTGCTAGGTGGAGTCGTCAGCTCGAGACTCGCAGGCCATCGTGTGCCGCCGGTGGCGCCGGGCGAGGCCCCGCTGACGCTGGGTCAGCTCACTGCCGCGATGCAACTCGCATACGGACGAATGGGATCCTGGGGGGCGAACACGCCACAGTGGCGGATGTTCGGGCACGGCTGGCTCGCGGAGATCGTGCCTGCGGCAGCCGCCGACAGCGACGAGTTTCTGGCGACGTTTGTCGCCGACGATGTGGGCGAGTCCGACGGCAATCCGCAGGTGGATACGAACGGGCGCATTCAGGTTGCGGCTCGTGCGTCGAACCGTCGGGGTGCGCAACGTACGTTGATCGTGCTCGCGGAGAAGAGCGTGGGCCCGTCCGGTACGCCCGGCGTGCGCGTGCTCACCTGGAAGGAGATGCAATGAACACCCTGTGGCAATTGCCTGCCGTCGTACTTGCGGTGCTGTCGTGGTTGTGGGCGCCGCCGGCCGGCCTGGCTGAGATCGCCCAGCGCGAGGCGTTCCGCCGATCCGCATCGCCAAGGGCGTCTGCGTCGTTGAGCAACCTCGGTCTTCCGGTCGACGCCGTGCCGCCATCCGCGGTGACGATGCCCGCCGCTCAAGTGCCGCCCCCGTCGGGCGGAACGGAAGCGGTGGCCGCGGAGACCGCGGGTGCGTCCGAGAAGAAGCCGGATCCTCCCAAGGATCAGAACTGGTGGCGAAACAAGATGAGCGAGCTCCGGGCGGCGCTCGAGAAGGACCAGCTTGCCGCGGAGGCGCTTCAGTCGCGCATCAACGCCCTGCAGGCGGATGCCGTGAATCTGGATGATCCCATCCGGCAGACGAAGGCGCGGATGGACCTCGTGCGTGCGCTCGAGGAACTCGACAAGACCAGGAAGCAGATCGAGGCCGACAGCCGCGCCGTCTCGGCGTTGCAGGACGAGGCGCGCCGCCTCAACATTCCTGCGGGCTGGATTCGCTAGCCGGGGATTCCTATCGCCCGGAGCGCCGACGTCAGTTCGGCGCGCGTGACGTCTCGCACGATCTCGGTCCTCCCGATGCCCGCGCACAGCACGAAGTGCAGCGTCCCGGCCACGCGTTTCTTGTCGTGCGCGGTCGCGTCAAGGACATCGGACATCGTGAGATCCGCGACCGCGGGAAGCGGCCCCAGCCGCCGAATGACGTCGCCGAGCGCGTCGCGGTCGTTCCTCGGCATGAGGCCGCGCGACGTGGAAATATGGGCCGCGGCGAGCATGCCGTGGGCCACGGCTTCGCCATGGCGGAATCGCCCGTAGCTCGTGACCGTCTCGAGCGCGTGGCCGATGGTGTGGCCGAAGTTCAGGACG
The DNA here is from genome assembly GCA_964548865.1 of uncultured Solibacteraceae bacterium. GTDB lineage: Bacteria > Acidobacteriota > Vicinamibacteria > Vicinamibacterales > SCN-69-37 > DASUGC01. The sequence continues at coordinate 1,659 of CAZJTG010000127.1, read as the reverse complement.
CGGCGGGGCCCTGACTCGAACTCATCCGCGCCCACGACATGGGCCTTGATGCGGCAGCATTCCGCGATCACGGGCGCCAGCACGGCGGCGTTCCGCGCGAGCAGCATCCGCACGTCCTTCGACACGCGATCGAACAACGGACGCGACGCGATGACGCCGTACTTCACGACTTCATAGAGGCCGGCGCGGAATTCCCGGCGCTTGAGCGTCGCGAGCACGGTGGGATCGGCGAGTACGAGGGCGGGGGGGTGAAAGGCGCCCACGAGGTTCTTGCCGGCGGCCAGGTTGACGCCGACCTTGCCGCCGATGGCGCTGTCCACCTGGGCCAGAAGGGTGGTGGGGATCTGCACGTACGTCAGGCCGCGCAGGTAGCTTGCGGCCGCAAAGCCCGCGACGTCGCCGACCACGCCGCCACCGAATCCGACGATGGTGGTCGCGCGGTCCACGCCACGGCCGGCGAAGGCGTCGTACAGGCCGGACAGCGATCGAAGCGTCTTGGCGCGCTCGCCGTCGGGCATCAGCACCGGACCGCCTGCCGCGATGGACGCCACCTGCTCACCCTGGGCGCTCCAGATGGGTGCGGTGGACACGACGGTTGCCGGCAGCGAGAGCGACGAGGCGTGCATGAGTGCGTGCGCCTGCTCGAGTACGCCGGCGCCCACGTAGACGCTGTAGTTGTGGCGGGCGCTCGAAACGTCAATCCTGACAGGCGCTGATGAATCGGCCGGGAGGGTCAAGGTTCGGATTAGGATAACAGGGTCACGAGGTTACCTTTGTCCGAGCAGAAGAAGGATTCGTTTGTCACCGAGATTACGCCCCGATCCGAGGATTTCTCCCGCTGGTATCTGGACGTCGTGCGTCGCGCCGAGCTGGCCGACTACTCGCCGGTCAAGGGATGCATGGTCATTCGACCCTACGGGTACGCCATCTGGGAACACATCCAGCGCCTGCTCGACCGCCGGTTCAAGGAAACCGGGCACGTCAACGCCTACTTTCCGCTGTTCATCCCCGAGTCGCTCCTGAACAAGGAGAAGGAGCACGTCGAGGGCTTCGCGCCGCAGGTGGCCTGGGTGACGCGGGGGGGCGACGAGGAACTCGAGGAGAAGCTCATCGTCCGGCCCACGTCGGAAGTCCTCGTCGGGACGATGTACTCGAAGTGGATCAAGTCGTGGCGCGATCTGCCGGTCCTCATCAATCAGTGGGCCAACGTCGTTCGCTGGGAGAAGGTGACCCGACCGTTCCTGCGCACGACCGAGTTTCTCTGGCAGGAAGGGCACACGGCCCACGAGACCGCGGACGAAGCGGAGGAAGAGACGCTCAAGATTCTCGCGATCTACAAGGAATTTGCGGAGAACGAACTCGCCATGCCCGTCGTGGACGGGATCAAGAGCGACAGCGAGAAATTCGCGGGCGCGTCGCGCACCTATTCAATTGAGGCCCTGATGGGCGACGGCCGCGCGCTTCAGGCCGGCACGTCGCACAATCTCGGCCAGAACTTCGCGAAGGCGTTCGAGATCCAGTTCCAGGGCCGTGACAAGGCGCTGCAGCACGTCTGGACGACGTCGTGGGGTGTGTCCACGCGGTTGATTGGCGGCGTCATCATGACGCACGGCGACGACAGCGGCCTGATCCTGCCGCCCAACATCGCGCCCTATCAGG
>CAZJTG010000126.1:0-10914 GCA_964548865.1 uncultured Solibacteraceae bacterium | reverse complement strand
CTGGCGCGCCCCGCCGGAGCGGAGTGGGGTGTTGGGGCCCCACGAGCGACGGCGCGAGGGGGTCCGGGGGACGAAGGTCCCCCGGATTAATCAAAAGTCGTAGCCGATCCAGAACGAGAACCGGACCTTGCGGAAAAACGAGCTGCCGGTCGTGAATCCGCTCGGGTCCTCGTTGAGAGCGTCGGCGGCGAAGCGCAGGTCCTCCCAGTTGCGGTTGAACAGCGTCTTCCATGACCAGTCGAAGTGCATGGGGAAGCCGAGGAGGAAGCTCTGCAGGCCGATCCCGTACGACGCGCGGGCATCCACGAGACGGAGGCCGCTCACCTGGAAGGTCGGCCCGTAGACGGGCGTCAGGTTCCCCAGCAGATCCTGGTTGTAGCCGAGGAGCGGCGTGTACGCCTCCGACTTCGTCCGGATGGCGGTAAACGGCTGACCGTTGAATCCACCGCCGCCCATGTTGAAGAAGAAGACGCCGCGGAGGCCGCCGAGCACGCCGACCGGTGTGAGCATTGCCTCGATCAGCGGGAACCGAAGCTCGGCGTTGGCGAAAAAGGCCTTCTGCCCGAGGAACTCCAGGTAGTCGTAGCCGCGCATCTCGCCGTTGCCGCCGAAGTACAGGAAGTCGGGGTTGCGGCCCCAGCTCTTGAAGCCCTTGAGCCGCAGCGCCAGCACGCCGTTGGCCACGATCCGCTTGTAGTGGCGCAGGTCCACGTCCAGCGTGCGGCGGGAGAGCCAGTTGTCGCGGAAGCCGGGCGAGCCCTCGAACGTCACCTTGAACGTGTTGCCGGCCACGGGACCGTATTCACGGAAGACGGTGGTCTCGCGGACGAGCGACAGGCCGAACGGCATCATGTGGCCGTTCCGGAACAGCGACGATCCGTATTGAGACTGCTGATACTGGTCGGCCAGGGCCTGGAGTGCCGGGTTCGTGTACGTCTCGCTCATGTGGACGTAGCCACCGAAGAGTTCGGCGCGCGTGTACCGGTTGAACGGGTAGATGGCAAAGGCCGTGGCGCCCTTCTGGCTCTGGACGGCCTCGGCCAGGTCGCGATCGATAAAGGGAGCCAGGGAGGGGTCGTAGAGGTACTGGTTCTGGCCGAAGTAGAACGTGTCCGAGGTGAAGCCCTGAATCGCGTACTGGATGCGGTTGGCGATGTTCAGGTACGTGAACGCCATGGTCCGGTACTGCGACACCGACTGTGCGTAGAAGCTGATCTGTTTGTCGCCGAGCAGATCGCTGAAGCTGACCGCGGTATTGCCGTAGAAATTGCCGCCGCTCGTGATGCCCAGGCCGACCGGTGGACGGCCCGCCAGGGTCATGCCCTGGAAGCTGCCCTTCTTCGTGATGTTGTCGCGGACGAGGGTGTGCGCCAGCGGCGGGGTGAAATCGATGATGGGGCCAGGCGACCCGAAGTCGGCGGAGGCCACCGTCGCGATCGGTTTCCTGTCGCCGGTGACCGTGTGGATGGCATCTTCGCCCTTGTAGTACGAGACAAACGCCACGCGGAGGGGCTCGGCCGACCGGAGTACGACTGGCGAGACGTTGCCGCTCATCGTGTCGGTAAGCTGCTTCAGTTCGCCGTTGGAGAGGTCGAGTGTCCAGACGTTCGGGATGTTGGCGTTGCGCGCGACTTCCGGCGTGATTGACGCGTTCGGATCGATCGCCGTGGACGTAAAGACAATCGTGCGCTGGGTGTAGAACTTGGCGGCCGTATCGTCGTGCGTGCCGAAGGTCAGCTGCTTCTTCGCGCCTGTGCCCAGCGTGAGCTGGAAGAGCTTGTCGTTGCCGCTGATGCGCGCGGTGTAGACGAGCGAGAGGCCGTCCGGCGCGTAGGTTGGCGCGAAGTCCGCGAAGTTGTCCTTCGTCAGGTTGGTGAGGTTGCCGGTGGCGATGTCGAGCGAGAAGATGTCGCTGACGCCGTTCTGAAGCGCCGAGAACACCACGGTCTTGCCGTCGGGGCTGAACGCCGGCGATTCCGGGCTGTCGACCGTCTGCAGATCGAAGCGACGTTCGATCCGGCGGGTCGAGACGTTCTTCAGAATCAGCGTCTTGTACTTCTCGGATTTTGCGAAGTAGGCCACGACGTCGCCGACCGGTGCCCACGCGATCCACGGCACCAGATTGCCGCGCAGGCCGCCGGCCGTGGAGATGAATTCGTAACCCTGCGTGTGATCGAAGCCCTTGGTGAGATTGTCGATGACCTCGCCGTCCTTGGCGGACACCAGGATGATGTCCAGCTCCTGATCGCGCGCGTTGCCGACCACCGCGGCCAGCATTTCGCCGGACGGCGACGGCTCGATCGACAGCACCGCGACGTACTGGGGGTACTTGCGCGGCTTCGGCGCGAGGTTCTTGCCGTAGTCGGCCGGCCGTTCCTTGTCGCGGAACGGGCGGAACCGCTCCTTCAGGTACCGGTCGAACATCTCGTCGAACTCATCCGGCTTCACGCGCAGCGCCTCTTCGTAGGCGCCTTCGCCGCCGCCAATGACGCTCTTGCGGAGTGAGAACAGGAACTGGCGCAGGCCGTCCTTGCCCCATTTCGACTCGATGAACTCGAATGTCGCGTGACCGAGCGAGTACGGGAGGCGGCCCGAGAGCGGCTGGGTCTCGAACTCGCTCATCTTCGGCACGTTGTCCGACAGGGCCGCGTCGCGCACCTGCATGAGGTCGAGCACGTTCCAGTACCCGGCCATGTAGTTGGCCAGGCCTTCATCGACCCACAGCGGCAGGCTGGCGCCCATGATGCCGCGCGGAATGATGTGGAACTCGAAGACGTGCGTGAGTTCGTGCACGATGAGCCGGTAGAGCTGATCGGGGGGCTCGTCGATCGGCAGCACCATCCGGTTGCGCTCGGGCTCGGCGAACGCCAGGACGCCCTCGGGAAGACCCGCGGCGATGTTGTTCGTCATGAACTCGCTCGACGTCTTGAACAGAATCAGCGGCACCCGCTCGGGCAGGTCCTGCTTCAATTCGGCGCTGATGTGCTGGTAGGCGTTCTCGGCGTAGGACGCCACGCGCTGGAGGTGCGGTTCAAGCGCGGGGTAGTAGTAGATCTCGAAGTGGTCCGTCCGGTAGATGTGCCAGTCGAACTTGGTGTGCCGAACCAGGTTCTTGCCGAAATACGGGACGAACGGCGTCTGCGCCGCGAGCGGCGCCGGCGTCAGTGTGACGACCGCAAACGAGAGCAGGCCGAGAAACAGGAACGACATGCGCGACCGGCGCATCCGCATTGGGGCACCTCGATAAGAGAGGGGAGACACTCTGAAATCTTACACCGCCCCGGAAACCAGCAAACCACGTGCCTGCGCGCGCGCGCCTGATTCCGGCTCCCAGACGCGGGGTCTGTTCACGGTGGTGGACAGCCGGTGATGCGCGGAGGCGACGTCCCGGGTTGTAGTAATGTTGGTCCAGTGACGAAGGTGGGGTGGCGGCGTCTCGTGCTGGCGGCGGTAGCCGCCCTGGGCGTTGCCATGATTCCGTCATGTTCCCTGACCCAGCATGACGAGTCGGCGCCCGCCGGCGACGTGGCCAACCTGAAGTACACGCTCAAGGACATGAACGGTCAGGAGGTCAACCTGGCGTCGTTCAAGGGCAAGCCCATCGTCCTCAACTTCTGGGCCACATGGTGTGGCCCGTGCAAGGTCGAAATCCCGATTTTCGTTGCACTCACGGAGCAGTACCGCGCGCAGGAACTCACGATTCTTGGGGTATCGGTGGATGATTCCCCTGAGGATCTCAGGAAGTTCGCGGCCGAGTACAAGATGAACTATCCGGTGCTCGTCGGTCTCGGGCACGATGAGTTTCAGGAGAAGTACGACGCCATGCTGGCGCTGCCGATCACCTGGTTCATTCGCGCCGACGGCACGATCATGAAGCGACATCTGGGGCCGGCATCGAAGGAGTGGTTCGAAACGCAGGTGAAGGCCCTGATCGCACCGGCGAAACCCGAGGCCGACTGACGTGTCATCAGACAGAACGCCCAAAGCGCCGAAGACACCTGGCAGAGACCAGGCGGCCGGTCCGCTCGGGGCCGCGCTCGCGTGCGGCTGCCGCGTTGTCTTCCATGCCGGCACCGATGGCAGTCCGGTGCTCGTGGTGGTCGACCGCAAGGCCGAGTCGTGCGGCTTGTCCCTGCACGTCGCCGGCCTTCCCGTGTACGACCGGCGATCGGCCATTCGGCCGGCCACACGCGTCGGCCCTCCGGTCCAGCCCGACTTCGAAGAAGGTTAGTCGGGAGGCCGGGTCTTCTGACCCGGCTTTGGCGTCCGGTTCGCCTCCTTGAGCGCGCGGCGGAGCAGGAACTCAATCTGGCCGTTCAGGCTGCGAAGGTCGTCATTCGCCCACCGCTGGATGGTGTCCAGCAGTTCGCGATCGACCCGAAGCAGGAACGGTTTCCGATCCGACATGGCCTCGTGCCGTCACTGGTAGATCGTGCCGGTGTTCACGACCGGCTGCGTGTTCCGATCGCCGCAGAGCACGACCAGCAGGTTGCTGACCATCGCCGCCTTGCGATCGTTATCGAGTGTCACGACGTCGCGTTTCGACAGCAGATCCAGGGCCATTTCGACCATGCCGACCGCGCCCTCGACGATGCGCTGTCGCGCGGCGATGATCGCCCCTGCCTGCTGCCGCTGCAGCATGGCGGCCGCGATTTCCTGGGCATACGCCAGGTGGTTGATGCGCGCTTCGAGCACTTCGACGCCGGCCTTGTTCAGCCTCGCCTGGACCTCCGTTTTCAACTGCTCGGCGATCTCGCTCGTATTGCTGCGCAGGGACATGTGCCCGTCGACGTAGGCGTCGTAGGGATAGTGGGTCGCGAGGTTGCGGACGGCCGCCTCGGTCTGCACCTTGACGTAGTGCTCGTAGTTGTCCACCTCGAACATCGCTTCGGCCGTCTCGACGACCCGCCAGACCACGACGGCCGCGATTTCGATGGGGTTGCCCTCGAGGTCGTTCACCTTGATCTGCGAGCTCTCGAAGTTCCGGATCTTGAGCGAAATCGTGCGCTTGTGAAACAGCGGGTTCGCCCAGTGAAAGCCGTCGGACTTGACCGATCCACCATAGCGGCCGAAGAGCGTGAGCACACGGGCCTCGTTGGGATTCACGATGAAGAAGCCCTTGACGAGCACCGCGAGGACCACCATCGCGAAGATCCACACCAGGAGCACGAGCGGATTGCCGACGCCGTCCTCCATCGCCATGGCCGACGCAATGAACTGCCAAATCGTGAGCCCGACACCGGCAAACCAGAGGGGCAGGGCCAGCCACCCGGACATCGTTGAGAGAGTTCGCTCGCGAATCATAGACGCCTCCTCGCGCTCCTGGCGCGATGTCAAAGTGATATCACTATGGAATCAAGCCGTCAAGGGGGGTGGGGGGAGGGGCGGGTTAGAAGTGCACCCTGATCTCAGCCACCAGCGGCAGGTGGTCGGACGCGACCAGCGAGAGCCGGGTCCTCGGCAGATGGACGTGCCTGACTTCTATGTCGCCGGCGAAGTAGATGTGGTCGAGGTGGAGGAGAGGCAGGAAGCCGGGATACGTGCGCCGCCGCTTGAGGAATGGATACAGGTCCACGCTCGACAGACGCGCCGCAAGCACGTCGGAGACCAGGCCGCGTCCCCATTCGTTGAAGTCGCCGACGACGATCTTGGCTCCGGCGGTCCGGCGGTCGTGCACCCAGGCCGCCAGCCGCGGCGCCTGGTAGCGGCGTTCGAGCAGCGCCGTGCCGAAATGCACGTTGTAGAAGTGGAGCGCGCCACCGTCGCCGAGGTCGATCGTCGCGCGATGCGAGTTGCGCGGTTCGGATGTCTTCCAGGTGAGGTCATAGTCCGCGTGATCGAGGATGGGGAAGCGGCTGAGGATGACGTTGCCGAACTGATGTCGCCGAAGTTCCTTCGTCGGCGCCATGATCCACCCCATGCCGAGGGCGGCGCCGATGATTTCGGCATGCCCGGGCCCGGTGAGCCCCGGACCGACGACCTCCTGCAGGGCGATGATGTCCGCTTCGGTCGCCGCCAGCACGCGCGCGATCCGATGGGGGTCCGTGCGCCGATCGAGTCCGCGCGCGCGATGGATGTTATAGGTCGCAACGCGGACGTCAATGAAATCGCGCGGCATCAACGCCTATGATAGCGGTGATGCCGCGAGTGCCCGGAGCGTAGCGAAGGCGCCGAGCGTCTGAGAGTAGGCGCGTGGGGGTGGGGCCCCGCGCGAAACTCGCGCGAAGCCGCGAGCGTAGCGAGCGGGCCGAGCGTCCGGAGACAAGCGCGTGGGGGTGGGGCCCCACGCGAGATGAGGAAGACTGATGCCATGGGTGTTCTAAGGACCGAATTCGAAGTCACGTGTCCGTGCTGCCAGGCCACGCTGGTCGTCGACGAGGGGCTGAAACGCGTGGTCCGTCACACCGAGACCGAGCGGGCGGACAAACCGAAGCTGGATGACGCCCACAACATCCTGGCGGAAGCCAAGGCCCGCCGCGATGCGCTGTTCGAACAGTCCGTGCAGTCAGAGAAAACGCGCGGCGATGCGCTGTCCAAGCGCTTCGAAGAGGCGCTCAAACAGGCGCGGGAAGAACCGCTTTCGAAGCCTCAGCGCGGTTTCGATCTCGACTGAGGCAGTTCACTCCACGTGCTTCTGTCGTAGAAAATCGGTTTCTGACCCGGGTGGTCCTTGATGAATTGGAGGTACCGCCGTCGCAGACGGCGGACGCGCGCCGCCGAGGAGGCAATCTTGCGGTGCGGGATTTCGAACAGCAGCCGCTCCACCTTCCACACATTCCCCGCCGACAACCGCCAGTCGTAGTTCCCGAGCACGCGCAGGTCCACGGCCCCATACGCCTTGAGGCAGCCCGAGGTGTCCACGTACGGATCGAAGTAGGTGAGTGCCAGATGTCGCAGCGACCTGAACACCGGTTTGCGGCCGTGCAGCCCCGGATCGCGCGACCGCGCCACCGATCCCCATCGGCCCCGGTGCTGGTAGATGAACATCACGTGATCGAGGCCGTCGATCGACTCCAGGCTCATCACCTGTGGCGGATAGCCGTGCTGCTCGAGCACGACCGTGGCGAAGAGCGCGGCCTCGAGACAGTGCGCGGTGTGATGGCGCACGACGCCGCGAAACGTCCGCAGCTTTGCCGGCTCGGGCGGCGGCTCCGTGTTGTAGGGCAGCCGATTCAGGTACCGCTGCACGTCTCGCGGCGTGCGAAGCCGCCGGATGAGGCGCCGCTCCTGTTCGGTGAATTCGCCCGGCGCGGGCCGTTCGACGCTCACGGCCGTCTGACGGCCGCGCGGATGTCCTCGAGCGCCTTTGCCGGCGTCCATTCGTTGCCGCTGTAGATCTTCCGGAGGCGTCCGTCCGTCCCTACGAGCGCCGTCCGCAGGTTGTGCGTGATCTCCGGCTCGCCGGACGGGCGCACGAGGCCGACACCGAGCCTGGCCGCAAACTTGTCCATCGTGGCGCGGTCGCCCGTCAGCATCGTCCACATCGCCGGGTCTGTGTTGAGCTTGCGCGCGTGGGCCGCCAGAACCGCTGGCGTGTCGTACTCCGGATCAAACGACAGCGTCACCAGCCGGACCTTGTCGCGAAGGCCCGGGTCGCGACCGACGGCAGTCTGGATGGCCGCGAAGTGTCGGTCCATGAGGGGGCAGTAGTTCGGCAGGGGGCAGCGCGTGTAGATGAAGGTCAGGAGGGTAACCGACCCGCGCCATTCGGCCATCGATCGCCGGCGGTTGGTCTGGTCGATGAACGCCGCATCCGGCAGCTCATCGCCTTCAGCGAGGAGGTTGCCCGGGATCGCCGCGGCGTTCGAGTCCTTCGGCAGCTCCGAGAAGCCCGTCCGCTCGATCTTCGTGAGTCTGCCGAGCGTGCCCGTCACTTCGAGGGTCGCGTAGACGAGCTCGCCAGGCTCACGGCCCGCCAGCAACGCCGGTGTCGCCACCGGAAACGACATCGTCATGCCAGGCATGAAGCCCGGGATGTCCTCGTGCTTCACGGTGAGCTGCTGCTTGTCGAGATGGACCGCCAGTACCTGCCCGCGAAGCGGATACGGACGTACGGGTTCGGGCCGCTCGCAGGCGGTGAGGGCGAGCGCAGCGAGGATGGCCGAGGCGGCGAATCGCGCGCGGGCTACTCGACGATCCATCCGTCTTTGAGCTGGATGACGCGGCTGCCGAACGCGGCGTTGGCTTCGGAGTGCGTCACCTGGATGATCGTCGTGCCGGCGTCGTTGAGCTTCTTGAAGAGCTCCATGATCTCGCGGCCCTGGCTCGAGTGCAGGTTGCCCGTCGGTTCGTCCGCGAGAATCACCTTCGGATTGGCGATCACCGCGCGGGCCACGGCGACAAGTTGCTGCTGACCGCCGGACAGCTGGCTCGGATAGAGGTCCTTCTTGCCGACGATGTTGAACCGGTCGAGGACGTCGCACACGATGCTGTCGCGGTCCGACTTCTTGACATCGCGGTACGACAGCGGCACGTCGAGGTTCTCGTACACGGTCAGGTGGTCGAGCAGGTGGTAGCTCTGGAACACGAAACCGATGTGCTGCTTGTTGAGCCTGGCGCGATCCTTCGGGCTCAGCCGGTGTACGGGCTGCCCGGCGAAGTAGTATTCCCCCGTCCATTCACTGTCGTGCATGCCGAGGATGTGTAGAAGCGTCGATTTGCCGGCGCCCGACGGCCCCATGATCGACACGAACTCGCCCTCACGAAGGTCCGCGGCGATGCGGCGAAGCACCCACGTGCGGCTGGCGCCGTGGGCGTAGGACTTCTCGATGTTGCGAAGCGCGATGAGTGACCCGGTGGCCGCCGCGTTCTCGTCGTTCGCGGGCGCGGCCGGCTGCGGCGTGCTGCGGGAAAAGAAGGACATTCGCCAGCGATTGTACGCCACTGACCGGGAGGCCACCGCCACTCGCCGGAGCGGCGGTGACTCCTCGGCCGTGCCTCCGTATTGTGCTGACAGCGGGGAGGTTGCGATGGCGCTGAGTACGAGATGGCTGATTCCGGTGGCGATTGTGGGTGCAGCCGCGACCGTGCTCGGGGCGGGCCTCTTCTGGGCACTGCTGACCCAGCCGATGGCCGCTGCGCAGTGGCTGGGCGGACTCTAGGCCCGCCGCCGTCCTCCCGGAGGCTGACGTATGGAGAGCAAGCAGGCATCGCAAGCGACGACAGGGCTCGTGGTCGTGGCCATCGGACTCATGATGCTGGCCGGCCAGTTCGACTCGACCTGGGCCTGGGACTTCGGCCGCATGTGGCCGATCATCTTCGTCGTGATTGGCAGCGGCAAGCTGCTCAGTAGCGAGACCCGGTCGTCGGGGCTCTGGTTTCTCGCGCTCGGCGGCATCTTCTTCCTGCATACCTATCGCGTCCTGCCGCTCGGCCGTTCGTGGCCGCTGTTCATCGTGCTGGCGGGGATTTCGATGATGTTTCCGAAGGCGACCTCGGCAGAAAAGAAGGTGCGGACATGACTCGCGAACGAGGTTCTCTTCTCAACCCCCGCCTCATCGTCGGCCTGATGGTCGTCGGCTTTGGCCTGGCGCTGACACTCGACAACCTGGACATCATGGACGCCGGCGACCTGATTCGCTTCTGGCCCTTCGGCCTGGTGGCAATCGGTCTGGTGAAACTCCTGGAGCAGGAAAAGTCGGGTCGTATCGCCGGCGGCGTCATGATCCTGCTCGGCGCGCTGTTCGCCGCAGAGAACTTCACGAGCTTCCACTTCCACGTCTGGCGCCTGTGGCCGCTCGCGGTGGTGGCCTTCGGCCTGATGATTCTGATGCGGGCGTTCCGGCCCAACGACGAGAACCGGCAGGGTCTCGGCTACGGCCCGCCGCCAGGCGGGATGTCCGTCGGTGGCGGCGTGACCGCCGCCAAGGGCGGCGGGACGATGGATCAGAAGTTGTCGGAGTTCGCGATGTGGTCGGGCATCCAGCGGCGCGTGGCGTCGCCCGCGTTCAAGAAAGCGGAGCTCACCGCGATCATGGGCGGCATCGAACTGGATTTGCGCCAGGCGGGCACCGAGAATGGCGAGGCCGTGATCGATGTCTTCGTCATGTGGGGCGGCATCGAGATCACCGTGCCGCCGGACTGGGCCGTCTCTAATCAGATCACTCCCATCATGGGTGGCGCGGAGGACAACAGTACGGGAACGCAACAGTCGCGTCACCGGCTCATCGTCAAGGGGGTCGTGATCATGGGCGGCGTGGACATCAAGACCTAGCCGATGCATCCGATTCTGGGCGATCGGCTGCGCCTGCGCCTCCATCTCACGGCCTGGAGCCTGGCCGGCGGCATGCTGGCGCTGTTGCTGCGAGTCGTCGTGAACGTGGGCTGGACCGAAGCCCTCGTGTTCGGCGTGCCGATGGGCCTCGTCGCGGCGCCGGTGTCGCTGTCGGCCTGGTATCTGGTTCGCGCGATGCCGCTTGCGCGAACCAACGCGCTTCGAATCGGCGCGACGGCCGTGGGCGCCGCCGTTCTCACCTCGTCACTCTGGACGGGAGCCGGGCGCCTGTGGTGGCAGCTGCTCAGCCGCAGCGGATTCGAGATGCCGGCGAACACGCTGGGCTCGATGACCCTGCTCCTCGGCCTGGGCGCGCTCGGGTACCTGCTCGCGGTGACCGTGCACTACGTGTTCCAGGCCTCCGAGCAGTCTGCGGAAGCGGAGCGGCGCGCTCTCGAGTCTCAAATTGCGCATCGGGACGCGGAACTGCGGGCGCTCCGTGCGCAGATCGACCCGCACTTCCTGTTCAACAGTCTCAATTCGGTGGTCGGCCTCATGGCGTCGGACGTCACGCAGGCGCGCGCCATGTGCCTCAAACTGGCGGAGTTTCTGCGCGACAGCCTCACGCTCGGTCGCGAAACGCGCGTCAGTCTCGCGCGCGAGGTGGCCCTGGCGGAACAATACCTGGGAGTCGAGCGCGG
>CAZJTG010000125.1:3397-10934 GCA_964548865.1 uncultured Solibacteraceae bacterium | reverse complement strand
GCCTTGACGGCCTGACGGGCGGGTGTCATGGCCTTGGCGCGGACCGCCGAGGTCTTGGCCGCGGCGACGCGACCACGCGCCACCACCTTTGGCGGCGCCTCCTTGGGCGCTCCGGCCTTGACCGCGATGTCCTTGCCGGGCTTCGCCGAAACGGCCACGAGCACCTTGCCGGCCACCTTGCCAGCCGCCTTGCCGGCCGCCTTGCCAGCCGCTTTCGCATCCGCCTTGAGGGCCTGCGCCGAGGGCTCGAGCACGCGCCGGCCCTTCATGGCCGGCGACGCCAGCACCGTCGGTGGTATCGGAAGCTGCTTGCCGAGCAGTTTCTCTGCGACGCGCACGACGTCGCTGAAGTGATTCGGGCCTTCCTTGATGCGGCGGGTCTGGTTGTAGAGGTCCTGCGCGAACCCGACCATCGCTTTCGCGGCCGGGTGCCTGAGGAACGCCGGCTCCAGGTCACCGAATCTGACGCGATCCAGGCCGTCGGCGTCCTTGAGCAGCGCGAGCAGCGGCCAGATGGGCTTGCCTCCGTACGCCGAGTGGTCGTCGGGCAGGCAGTGCATCATGACCGCCAGAAGCATCGACGGGTCGTCAGAGGCAACCCCGTGGGCGATCAGCCGCTCCTGGAGGTCGGTCGATTCGTTCACCCGCATGACCGCGTGCATCCCGTGGACCTCACAGAACCCGTCGTGGGTCCGGGCGATGTCGTGCAGGTAGACGGCGCCCCAGAGGCGAGAGCCCTCGTCGACGAGGCCGGTGGCCTCAATCAGGCGGAAGGCGTGGACCATGGCCCGGGCGACGTGGCTCTGCCCGTGGGCCCGGTTGGCATGAACGAAGTCGGATGGATGGGGGATCAGAGCGTTCAACGGCGGTTCTCCAGCCGCTTATTCTACCGTTTCTCCGGCATCAGCGTGACTTTCACGTACCGCTGGGTGTTCAGGTACTGCTTCGCGGCCGCCTGGACGCTGGCTACGGTCACGCGAGCGTACCAGGCCGGCAGGTCGAACAGCACGGCCAGTTCATTCTCCTCCCCGAACTGGTATTTGACCGACACCTGCTGGAGGAGGTAGCCGTTGGTCTTGATCTGGGTCTCGAAGTCCCGGATAAAGCCCTCCTTAGCGTCCGCCACCTGCTTCTCGGTGGGCCCTCCGTTCCGGAACGCTTCAATCTCCGCGAAGACGCGCTTCGAGAGCTCCTCCGCACGGGCGGGACTGCTGCCGAAACCCACGGTGAAGCTGTACTCCTGGCGCGGGAACTTCTCGTAGCCGGCGGCCGCCGACACGCTGTACGTGCCGCCGAGATCCTCCCGCAGGATCTCGCGCAGCCGCGTTTGCAGGATCGATGCAACCGTTCGGATCGCGATGCGCTGTTCCTGGTTGTAAGCAAACGGACCGGTGAAGACGATCTGCGTCTGGCTCTGGGGCTCGAGCCCCTTCTCCACCGTGCGTTCCAGGACCGCCGAGGGCGGCCGGACGTTGTGATCCCTGAATGTTTCCTTGCGGCCGGTCGAGGGCAGCGACGCCACGTACTTCTCGACGAACGGCTGCAGGCCGGCCGGCTCGAACGACCCCACGAACACGAACGTGAAGTCGCTCGCATCGGAGAAACGGTCTTTGTAGAACGCCAGCGCCTTGTCGAGATCCAGCTTGTCGAGGTCGGCGGGCCTGGGCGTCCTCTCGCGGGGATGGCCTTGCGTCAGGGCGTCGTTCAGCGCGTCGCCGAACGCGAAGTTCGGGTCCGCCTGCGCGTTACCGAGCATCATCTTGTTCTGATTCCTGATGACCTCGAAGATATTCCTGTCGGCGCGCGGTTCGGTGAACGTCATGTGGATGAGCTGGAACAGCAACTCGATGTCCTTGACCGATCCGCTGCCGGACACACCCTCGTCGAGCGCGCCGATGTAGGGCGAGACGCCCGCAATCTTGCCAGCCAGCATCTTCCCCAGCTCGAGGCGGGAGAACGCGCCCAGGCCGCCGCTCGAGACCAGCGCCGCCGCCCGCTCGGCCCAGATCACATCCTCGTCGGCCGCGAGCGACGACCCGCCCGGGCTGAACGCGCGGAACACGATCTCGTCCTGCTTGAAGGTCGTCGGCTTGAGGATGACGCGCGCGCCGTTCGACAACGTCCACTCCGTGATTCCGACGTCGGCGCGCACGATGGTCCTGGTGACCGTGCCGGCCCTGGGCGTCACCGTGAACAGCGGCTTTGCCGACGTGGTATCCGCGTACGGGGCGATCGGCTTCGACGAGGCGGCCCTGATGGCCGCGGCCAGCGTCTTCTCGTCCGGCACTTCGGCGCCGGCCTTCTTTGGCGCGCTCACGAGCACCACGCGATTGCCCTCCGGCATCCATTCGCGCGCCAGGCCGTTCACTTCCGCCAGCGAGATCCCCGGCAGAACGCGCGCGGTAATTGCGACTTCGTTCTGCAGCCCCGGGAACGGCTCGGCCTGCGTGAAGTTCCGCACGTACTCGTCGGCCAGCGCGCCGGACTGGCGCTTGTCTTTCTCGGCGAGCGCCTGCTGAACGCCACGCAGGACCGAGGCCTTCTGCCGATCGAGCTCCGACTGCGTGAACCCGAAGCGGGTGATCCGCTCGGCCTCGGTGAACAGAGTCTCGATCGTCGGCGCAACCTGACCGTCCTTCGCGATCGCCATCAGGGTCGACGCCTCGGCGGACTTCACGAACAGGCCGCGGGAGCTGCCCGCGTTCATGAAGGGCGCGTCCGGCTTCTGGGCAATCTCCGCGAGGCGGGCCGACAGCATCGATCCGAACAGTCGCTCGACGATCTGCGTCCGGTAGGCGCCGACGCTGGAGGGGTCGCGGAATGCCATCTTGCTGTAGATGCTCACCTGCGTGCCCGGCGCCTCCGGATCTGTCGCCACCGCGAACAGCGTGCCCGGCTGTCTCGGCACGTCGTACGAGGGGCGCGGTCGCGGCTTCGCCGCCCGAGGAATCGCGCTGAAGTGCTTCCGAATCAACGCCTGCATGGCGGCCTGATCGAAGTCGCCGACGGCCACCACCGCCATCAGATCCGGCCGGTACCAGTCCGTGTAGAACTGCTTCAGCCGCTCGTGCTTGAATCCCTGGTTGACGTCGGTTTTGCCGTGGGGCAGCCGATCGGCGTACCGCGACCCCCTGAGCTGGACCGGCTGTTGCTGATCCTGCATGCGGGCGCCCGCACCGCGGCGCAGCCGCCACTCCTCCATGATGACGCCGCGTTCCTTGTCGATTTCCGCGGGATCGAACGACACGTTGCTCGCCCAGTCCTCCAGGATGAGCAGGGAGCGATCGACCACTTCCGGCCTGTCGGTCGGAATCTGCAGCATGTAGACGGTCTCGTCGAAGCTCGTAAACGCGTTCACGCTCGGTCCGAACCGCATGCCGATCGATTCCATGAACGTGACGATCGCGCTCTTGGGGAAATTCTTCGTCCCGTTGAACGCCATATGCTCGACGAAGTGCGCCAGCCCCTGCTGGTCGTCGTCTTCCATCAACGACCCCACGTTCACGACAAGGCGCAGTTCTGCGCGCTTCTCGGGAAGCCCGTTCTTCCGGACGTAATATTTCAAGCCGTTCGGGAATGTGCCGGTGACGACGTCGGGGTCCACCGGGAGTTTCTGGCCCAGTTCCTGAGACGCGGGTGCGGCCTGCGACGAAGCCTCCGGCCTCGCCATGACGAGAGCGGTCGTGGTCGAGACGGCGGCGAGTACCGCGGCCGCGAAGAAGTACCGGCGCGAAAGGGCCATGCGATCTCCTGTGTTGGTCTAGTGTAACGTCTGCCTGAATGGCGACGCTGCCAACCCCGGAATCCATCGGTTGGACCGGTGACCCGGAGGTCCTCCGCGAGTTCCGGCGGAAAGCCATCCTGTACAGCCTCGGAGCCGCCGGCGGCCTGGTGCTGTGGATCGTGTTTCGCGAGTCGATCCCGGTCCAGATTGCCGCCCCACTCGTCGGCGGCGCCGGCATCGAGGCGGTCAAGCACATCTGGCGATGGCACCAGTGGCTCGAGGCCCATCCGGCGGCCGAGCGCATGCATCCGGACGTCCGCCGGGCCATTGAGGACGAGACCGTGCGGCTGATGAGCGCTGCCGTGAAGTCGCGTGCCTACCTCACCCACCTGCTGATCGCCTGCTCCACGCTGCCGTCGCTCCTCCAGGTCTTCGTGGGCCTCGAGCGATCGGTCGAGCTTGCCGCCATGGACCCTGCGGCGGTCCGCGGCGGCGAGTGGTGGCGGCTGCTCGGCGGCACCTACCTGCACGGCAGCTCCTACCACTTCTTCGGCAACATGAGCGCGCTGCTCCTGTACGGCGCGATCCTCGAGTCGAAGGCCGCACGCGCGCGGCTCCCCTTCGTCTACCTGATTTCGTGCCTGGCCGGGAGCATCGCCAGTTTGCAGACGCCGCCGGACATGCCGTCGATCGGGGCCTCGGGCGGCGTTGTCGGCGTGATTGCCTACCTCTACCTGTTTTCCCGGCGGCAGGCCGTGCAGTTTCCGCAGGCGTTTCGCGGGGCGACGGCGTCCGTGTTCGTGGGCCTCATAACGGCCGGCGCCCTCGGGTTCTGGTACATCGACAACCCGGGTCACGCCGGCGGCGCGGTGGCGGGGCTCTTCGTGGCGGCGCTCGCCGTGGATACGGCGCAGAACTTCGACAAGGAAGTGGAGCTTCCCCTGTTCGACTTCGTGGGCTGGCTCGCCACGGCGGCGCTGATCGGCGGCTCCCTCGTCACGTGCGCGAAACTGCTCGGGTATTGAGCCCTCGCCGAAACTCTCGAGGTAATTTCGGAACTGAGCCCACTACCGAAGACTTGATCCGATTGACGCGGGCGACGCAGGGGCGCATACTGCGCCGTTCCGTCGGTGAATTCATTCGACCTGAGAGGTGTTCCTATGAACAGAATCAGACTTCCGCTCGCTGCTGCGTTGGCATTCGCCGGGTCGGCGCTCGTACTCGCGCAGGATCCCGTCAAGACCGAACCAAAGAACTACACGGTGGTGCTGGAAAATGCCGCCGTCCGCGTCCTGAAGGTGAGTTATGCGGCCGGCGCGAAGGGCCCGATGCACTCGCATCCTGATGCCCTGGTCATCGGACTTGGCCCGTCGAAGGCGCGATTCACGCTGCCCGACAAGACCGCGATCGAATCAGACCTGCCGAACGAAGGGGCGATGTACACCCCGGCCGGGTCCCATGCCGTCGAAGTGCTGAGCAAGACGGGCGTGAATGCGCTGGTCGTCGAACTCAAGGGCCCGGGCGGAAAAGCCGTCCTGCCGGCGTCGCGCGAGGGCATGGTTATCAAGACGCTCGCCGAGGGGCCGAGGGCGATGGCATACCGCGTCACAGCCGCGCCGACGTTCGCGGAGCCTGCGGGCAGCAAGCACGACTACGACCAGCTGGTCATCGCGCTTGGCACCAGTGGCATGTGGCTCTCGATCGACGGAAAGCCGACGAAGACATCCTGGGCGCGCGGCGACGTCCAGTTCATCGGCCGCGGCACACCGCATGAGTCCAAGAACACGGGCGGCAAGCCCATCGACTTCATCATCGTGGCCATTAAGTGAATTAGTGATTCGGTGATTGCTCAGGGCGCGAGCCGGGCGATGGTCCAGCCATCGCCGGCTCGCGTGTACAGGAATCGATCGTGCAGACGGTGACGGCCACCCTGCCAGAACTCGATCGTCCGGGGCGTCACGCGGAACCCTCCCCAGAACGACGGCACCGGCACCTCTCCCTCCGCGAACTTCGCCAGCAGCTCTTTGAACTTCGCCTCCAGCACCGTGCGGGCGCTGACCACGCGACTCTGGTCGGAGACCCAGGCGGCAATGCGGCTCTCGCGCGGCCGTGACATGAAGTAGCGCGCGACCTCCCCGACCGATATCCGCGCGGCGTCGCCGTTGATGATCACCTGCCGCTCGAGCGCCAGCCAGGGAAAGAGCAGCGACACGCGCGGGTTCTCCGCGATTTGCCGCGCCTTGGTGCTGCCCAGGTTCGTGAAAAACACGAACCCGTCGTCACCGTAGCCCTTGAGCAGCACCGTCCGGATCGTCGTCTCGCCCGACGCCGAGGCGGTGGCCAGGCTCATGGCGTTCGGGTCGACGAGCTCGGCGGCCACCGCCTCGTCGAACCACACCTTGAACTGGGCGACCGGACTCGGCGAGAGGTCCTCGAGTGTCAGTTCGCGGCGCCCGTACTCGCGCCTCAGGTTTCCAACGTCATCGCTCATCGCTCGTTGATCATCGATCATTTTCGGGCGCCCGGCTGGGCCGTTTTCGCGGACCACGTCGGAGCGAAAGCGGCGCTACCGCCTGAAATTGAACCCCGTCATGATGCTGACCCGAACGCCCGACTTGGACGACGCAATCGCGAAGTTGAGTGGCACGTTGAGCGCCCCCGTGCGGACCGTCATACCGGCCGCGACGACGAGGCCCACCCCGACAGGCGTGATGTTGGGGCCGATGCCGAACTCCGTGCCGGTCGGGGACCTGATCCCGACGAGCCAGTTGAGTGACGGCAGCGCCACGCCCTGCTCGAGACCGGAGATGAGCGGAATGAACTCCGTCAGCGTCGTCACGCCCATCTCCGTCGTGTAAAGGCGCTTCTCGAACTGCCACCCGAACTGCGAGACCAGCGGGCGCTGGATGTTGATGTCCTTCTCTCTGAGCGCATCCAGGTTGCCTGGGCTCAGCAGGGTCAGGCCGAATCGCGGACCTGAGAGATTGATCTCGCGGGTCGCGCGCGGCGGAATCGACTCGCTGGGCGGGGTGATGCGAGCCTGGCTCCAGGCGGGAACGGCGATCGTGGCGGCGAGCGCGGCAAGAACGAGCGAGCGCCGAAGACTGATTCGTCGAGTGCGTCCGTGATTGGTCTGCATGGCAGAACCTCCTGCGATGCAGACTACGGAGGCTCAGGCCTCGAGTCCTGACGAGACGCTGAAGGCGCGCTGAGCATTCGGTGAGTGGCGCGCCAGGCTGTCACTTTGGCGCCACATACCCGCTTCTGGCGCGCACGGTGAGCCCAGGCCGATTGACGCGGACGTCGAGACGATGCAGCGCGCCATCTTTCGCTGACGCGGTGAAGGCGAGCAGGTACTGTTGGTGCAGTTCCCGGGCCACCCTGGCAAACGTCGCCGCCAGGTCGGTGGCCTGGCGGAGTTCGAAGTACCCACCACCGCCGACTTCGGTCAACGAGCGCAATCGCGGATCCGGGCCCTGGTCCTTGCAGCCGTGATCGGGACCGATTCTGGACTCGGGAATGATCGGCGGTTTGCCGGGAATTCTCCCGCCCGGTAGCGGCAACGGAATCGGTGGCAGTCGAATGCGCCCTGGCGGCAGTCTCGGGGGACCGCCACGGCCCTGCGTTCCGCCCTGCCGGCCGGGCCGTCGCTGAAACCACTTGAACGGACCACCGAGAATCGGCGGTGCCGGCGCGGCGCCGCACTCGTTCACGAGCCCGATGCCGTAGACCATGATCTCTTCGGCCTCCGCCCGGCGACGGACTTCCTCGAATGTCACCTTGGACTGCGTCTCGAGGGGGGCGTCGTGCCCA
>CAZJTG010000125.1:0-3387 GCA_964548865.1 uncultured Solibacteraceae bacterium | reverse complement strand
TGGTTGTTCAGAGCGGACATCGCGGTCGATGCGGCGCTCCACAGCGGCGTGGGTCCTTGCGGTTGCAGCTTTTCACGGAGGATCGTCAGGAGCTCGTCGCGATCGCTCGTGAACGCCTCCGGATCGATCTGGATGTCGTTCGCGAAACTGCCAATCCTGGCTTTGTCCTGCGGCAGAAGATTTCGCACGAACTCCGCGGCGGCCTCCTCAATCAGCTTGAACTGAATCTCGACGCTGCCACTCCGGTCGAGCATCAGCACAACGGTAATGGGCTGCACGTCGTTCACGAACGTCGACAGCGTCTGGCGCCGGCCGTTGTCGTAGACCTCGAAGTCCTCACGCCGCAGATCGGTCACGAGCCTGCCATCGCGGTCGAGGACCGTCGCGTAGATGGGCACCGTATCTGTTGCCGTTCGGTACTGGGGTTCCTGCCGGACGCCTGATGCGCTGACACCCATGGACACGCAAAGGGCGACGGCAAGAACGAAGCGGGACCGGCTCATGGGAGCCCTCCGCAGGCGAGGCAGAGACATAGTAGCAAGTTCACCGTCTGCTCCCCACCGCGAAATAGGCGGTGCCCAGGAGCCCGATGCCCCCGCCAATGAGGAACGTCGCGTCCGGGCCGATCTGCTGCCACAGGAAAGCCGCCACGAGCGGCGCCGGGCAGAACGCGAAGGAACGCAGGCCCCAGTAGAGGCCGACGCCCCGGGCGCGTATCTCCGCTGGAAAGCCCGCCGTGATCAGGGATTTGCGGGCAGGCTCGCCGAACTCGCGCAGGCCGTTGATCACGTAGGCCGCGACGAGGCCCGCGAGGATCGGCCATCCGAGCCAGGCGGCCGCCCGCGGCAGCATCACCAGGCAAATGGGAAACAGCGAGAACAGCAGGAACGTCAGCCCGACGAACGGCCGCGGCGAGGGCGACCGATCGACCCACTTGGCAACCGGGATGTACGTGGCGAGCGCCGTCGTCGCCATGATGGCCAGGAGCATGCCGGCCGCCCCGGCCGCGGACGCCTCCGTCCAGCCCGGCGTGCGCACGAGGAGCGTCACGACGTACAGCACCGCGAAGTCGCGGGCGAACCAGTCACCCCAGCGGATGAAGATCTCCGCGGTGAGCAGGCGGCGGAGGTCGGGCGGCATAGCGGCCAGTACGTGCGAGAGCGATACCGCGGGCGTTGGCGCCCGCGGCGCCGCCCGCCAGCGAATGAAGAACTGCAGCAGCAGGGCCAGCCCGACCAGGCCGAACGCCAGCGCGAGGTTCAGCCAGTACCCGATGGCGCCAAACGCCACGCCGCCAAACGCCGGTCCGATGATCTTGGGCACGCGTTTCTGGATGCTCTGCACGGCGAACGCGATCGTCCGCCGGTCGCGACGGACTTCGCTGCCGACGACGTCGAAGGTCGCGGGCACCGAGAGCGGCTCCCAGTTGGTCAGGAGCAGGGCGCCGGCGGCGATGGCCCACGGATGATCCGCGCCGAGCATGATGAGGAAGCCGGCGAGCATGGGCAGCGCAGAAACGGCGAGCGCGGTCCGCGCGCCGAGCCGGTGCGCGATGCTGCCGCCTGCGATGTACCCCACGCCCTCGAGCAGGTTCTTGATGGCGGCGATCGCGCCGACGTACAACACGGCGGTGGCCACGGCTTGGGCGGCGTCGGCGCCGCGCGCGGCGGATTCGTCGCGCAAATGCAGGGCGAGGAAGTTCGACCAGAGTTCCTCGGCGAGTCCCAGGCAGCCGATGACGACCAGCACCGACAGCGCGGCGCGATTCAGCCCGAGCCAGTCGGCGAGTCCAGCCTTGGATGGCACAGCAGATTCTCGCCCGGTATTCACCTGAAAAGATCTTTCGCACCTGAGGTATCGTTACGGCGATTTCTCGGGAGGCTTGGATGCAAGTGGCGCCGGTTGAGGTGGTTCGACGCGGGTTCGGCGAGACCATGCGCAAGGACGCGTGGTGGGCGACGCCGGCGGCGGTGTTCGTGGGGCTGTCGCTCTTCGTGGTCTACGCAACGTGGGCGGCGTTTCAGAACGCGCACTACACGTCCGGCCCGTACCTCTCGCCGTTCTATTCGCCGGTGCTCTTCGCCTCGGCCGGCGACACGGCCGGCCTCGCGCACGCCTGGTTCGGCGAGAAGCCGGATTGGATTCCGGCCTTCCTGCCCTTCTCACCGGCACTGCTGATCCTGCCGTTTCCCGGACTGTTCCGGTTCACCTGCTATTACTACCGCGGGGCCTACTACAAGTCGTTCTGGGCGGACCCCCCGGCCTGCGCCGTGGGAGAACCGCGCTCGTCGTATGTGGGCGAGCACTCGTTTCCGCTCATTCTGCAGAACTTCCACCGCTATTTCATGTGGGTGGCGCTCGTGTTCATCGCGTTTCTTGCCTACGACGTCTGGCTCGCGCTCTGGTTCACCAACCCTGCCACCGGGCTGACAGAGTTCGGGATTGGTCTGGGCACGTTGATTCTGGCCGTCAACGTCGTGCTGCTCGCCGCCTACACGTGGGGCTGTCACGTGCTGCGGCACGTCGTCGGGGGATTCCTGGACGAAATCACGCGCTTCAAGGCGTGCGATCTCGCCTACCTGTGCGTCAGCAAGCTGAACGGCCGGCACCAGTTATTCGCGTGGTGCAGCCTGATTTCCGTCATGTCGTCGGATCTCTACGTCCGCCTCTGCTCGATGGGCTACCTCACCGATGTGAGGATCTTCTAGATGGGTGTCACGAACATCAACAGCTACGACGTCCTCATCATCGGTGCCGGCGGCGCAGGCCTGCGCGCGGCGATCGAAGCGGCCGGGGCCGGCGTGTCGGTCGGTTTGATCTGCAAGTCCCTGCTCGGCAAGGCCCACACCGTCATGGCGGAAGGCGGCATGGCGGCGGCCATGGGCCACAACGACGACCGCGACAACTGGAAGGTGCACTTCGCGGACACGATGCGCGGCGGCCAGTACGTGAACAACTGGCGCATGGCCGAACTGCACGCGAAGGAGGCGCCCGACCGGGTGCGCGAGCTGGAAGCCTGGGGCGCCGTGTTCGACCGCACGCCCGACGGCCGGATCATCCAGCGGAACTTCGGCGGCCATCGGTACCCGCGCCTCGCCCACGTCGGCGACCGCACGGGCCTCGAGATGATCCGCACGCTGCAGGATCACACCGTTTATCTGGGCGTCACGGTGCACATGGAATACACCGTAATCGATCTCCTGCGCGACGATACGGGCGCCGTCTCCGGCGCCGTCGCGTACGACCGGGAGCGCGGACGTTTCCATATGTTCGTCGCCAAAGCCGTCGTGCTCGCGACCGGCGGCGTGGGCCGCGCCTACAAGATCACGAGCAACAGCTGGGAAGGCACGGGCGACGGCCATGCGATCGCCTATCGCGCGGGCGCCG
>CAZJTG010000124.1:1095-11020 GCA_964548865.1 uncultured Solibacteraceae bacterium | reverse complement strand
GCCGTCGGCGCGGGGCACGAGCCGCTGCGACACGATGTACTGAAAGGCTTTGGACAGCCGGTTCCGGATGGCCGGCTGCTCGCCCTGAGGGAACACGCCGACAATGCGCTCGACGGTCTTCGCCGCGTCGATGGTGTGCAACGTGGACATCACCAGATGGCCCGTCTCGGAGGCCTCGAGCGCGATCTCGATCGTCTCGCGATCGCGCATCTCGCCGACCAGGATGACCTTCGGCGCCTGGCGCAGGGCGGCGCGAAGCGCCAGGCCGAACGTCGGCGTGTCGCTGTGCAACTCGCGCTGGTGGATGGTCGCCTTCTTGTGCCCGTGGATGAATTCGATCGGGTCCTCGATCGTGAGGATGTGAATCGAGCGCTCCTCGTTCATGCGGTCGACGATCGCCGCGAGCGTCGAGGACTTGCCGGATCCGGTCGGGCCCGTCACGAGCACGATGCCGTTCCGAAGCGGGACGATGTTCGCAAGCACTTCCGGCAGGCCCAGGTCGGTGAACGACGGAATCCGCACGGGGATGAGCCGCATCACGATGGCGCACGTGCCGCGCTGCCTGAAGCAGTTGACGCGGAACCGCGCGACACCGGAGAGCGCGTACGACAGATCCGCGGATCCGGCCTCCTTCAGCTGCTGCGCGGCGGTGACGTTGCCGCCGATCAGATCCTCGGCAATCGCCAGGGTCTGCTGGTGCGTCAGAACTTCGAAGCCCTGAAACGGCAGCGGAATGAGCTCGCCTTTGGCCTCCACCTGGGGCGGACGGCCTGGCGAAAAGATGAGATCGCTCACGCCCTCGCGCTGCTGCAGCATCGCGGCGATCAGCTGGTCGGTCGGGACGGTTTCAGTCGCAATACTCATCGGCGTTCAGTCAAGTTCTTCGGTCGCAGCCCACGGAAAGAAGTGCAAGGCATGTGCCGCCCGTGCGGCGGCGTGGGCGCGCCAAACCGTGCAGAATCCGGCCGGTCACCGGGGGCCAACTAACAACCTGCAACCGGCAACCTACAAATTGAGTGCGGGGTGCGTGCGGGGCGCGGGGGCGGGGCCGGAGTGCTACGGCCAGTCGAGGCAGGCGACGATGACCCGCACGCCGTCCCAGGCGATGAAACCCGCGACGACGGTCGCCGCGCAGGCGCCCGCGCGCGAGTGCGCCGTGATGTGGCCAAGCGCGATCGCACTCAGGGCCACGAACACGGGGGCGGTCGCGAGGTTGGCGCGAAGCGTAAGCGGCGTGAGGACGCCAAGCGCGGTCAAAGCGAGCCAGGCGCCCAGCCAGGCGAGCAGCGCCAGTCCGGCGCCGCTCCGTCGCTGCCGGACCAGCACGACGGCGCCGGCCATGGCTGCGAGCAGGACCACGAGCCCCGGACGGCCGTAATCGTCGCCGGTCCCAGACCACCATCGCGCGAGCTTGACGCCGGGCGACGCCACCATCTTCGATGAGTCGTCACCGACCGGCGCGGAGACGGCCGCCGCGGTCTTCCCATAAACGGCGCGGAACGTCGGATGCGAGTAGTACACGAGCCAGGCGACCGCGATGGCGGCCACCGTGGCGCCGATGGCCGCAAGGCCAGTGCGCTTCACGGGCCGATCACCCCACACCACAAGCGCCCCAGCCACGAACGCCATCGTCGCGAGCCCGACAGTGACGGTGCCGAAGTGCGAGAGGAACGCGACCGTGAGGAGCGCCGCCGCAACGGCCAGACCGGCGAGCGACACGCCGCCGCCCGCGGCCATCCATGCGACGGCGGCCAGACCGGCGCCGAACATGCTCTGCCCGAACAGGTTGGTCAAATTGGCGTTCGACAACGCCTGGAGGGGAGCCGTGGCAAGCGGCCAGAGCCCGGCGCACCAGAGCGCCATGGCGCGACTGCTCCACTGCCGTCGCAGCGCACCGTACAACATCACGCCCGTGAGGCCATCACCCACGATCGCGACCGCGCGGAGCAGCCGCAGCAGATCGAGTTCGGTTGGGAACCAATGCCAGAACGGCTGCGCAACGACGTACAACGCAACGGGATACGGGAATTCGAAGAACGGCTTGGGCGTGATCGACGTGAAGAAATACTGCCCGCCATGCACGATCTGGGCTCGGTGCACCTGAAAGATGCCATCGCCTACGATCGACAGCGGATGCCAGAACACGGCGATCTTGAAGGCGCTTGCGGCCAGCACCAGTGCCGCGGCGACGCCCCACTCGGGCGCGCCGGAGAGTGACGGCCAGCGCAGCCGGACGGCGCCAACGATGGCCCCCAGCAGCAGGGCGATTCCGCCGACGACCGCGAACCGATCGGCAAACGATCCGAGGAACGCGGCATCCTTGATCAGCAGCCATGAGAACGTCGTGGCCACGCCGACCGACACGACGGCGCCGAGCCGCCCGGTCAGGCCGCACGCCCGAGTGGCGAGAACCGTGAGCAGCACCGCCAGGGCCAGCATCCCGATCGCCGGGCCGCCAGGGATCCACGCGCCGTTCACGGGCGCGATCGCGACGCGATCGACAATCACGCCGAGTGTCCGCGGGTCGGCCCCGCCGGGCACGAAGGGCGACGGCACTTCGAGGCTGACCGTCGCCCCGGCTGCGGCGCGACGCGGAATCTCGAACGCGACCTCCGATCGATCGCCGGCCAGGGCCACGGACGTTCGGAACTGGCCGTCGACGAGCACCCTCAGTTCGGCCCGCGGCGTTCCCGCCGGCCGGATTCCGCGGACGTCGAGCGTCACAAGATACGCACGCGATCGGCGCAGGCCGTCGAGTCGCAGATCGGATCGCTCGCGGGACCAGCTGAAGGAGCGCCCCGTGGACACGTCGAGCTCGGGCGGATGAAAACCCGATGGCAGGAACGCCGCGCGCGACCGCCGCGTCCATCCCGCTTCGGCGACGGGGCCCTCGATGCGCTCCGGCATCAGCCACCGCGCGCCGGCGAGGAGCAGCAGCACGGCAAGCACGGCGGGCCACGCGCCCGCGACGAGCGCACCGCCGAGGGACGGACCGAGGCGGGCCGGCACGGCGCTACTCTATCGCAGCGGTGGCGCGCGGATCGGCGAGAATCAGATTGCGTTCACGATGATGCACGAACTCGAGGTCTACGATCGAATCGGCGAGGACGGCTTCGCGCGGCTGGTCAGCGCGTTCTACCGCCAGGTGCCCGGCGACGACATTCTCGGACCCATGTATCCCGCTCACGATCTCGCCGGCGCCGAGGCACGCCTGCGGGACTTTCTGATTGGCCGGTTCGGCGGGCCGCCGCGCTACATCGAACAGCGCGGCCACCCGCGCCTTCGGGCCAGGCACGCGCCGTTCGCGATCGATCAGCGCGCCCGCGATCGGTGGATGACGCTCATGACGAGCGCTCTGGACCAGGCGGCACTGCCCGGGGACGCGGACCAGGTGCTGCGCCAGTTCTTCGAGACCACCGCCACCTTCATGATTAATCGCTAGAATCTGAGCGTGGCCCCCCACCCTCGCGCGTTCCGGTTCGCGGTTCTGGGATTCGTACTGGCGCTCGCGGCGTGCAGCCGCGGTGGCGGCGACGCGGAGACGCCGATCGAAACGATCGCCGTGACCGTGCAGGCAGTCCGGTCGGGTTCTCTTCGCGACACCGTCTCGGTGTCCGGCACGATCGTTCCCGCGTCGGCCGGCGACTTCACCGTGTCGGCCGATCAGGCGGCCGAGATCCTCGACATCACGAAAAACGAGGGCGACGAGGTGAAGGCCGGCGAGATTCTTGTGAGGCTGGAGGTCGCCGCCATCACGAACGACATCGCCACGCGCCAGCTCGAGCTTGGCGAAGCAAGCACGCGGCTCGAGGCCGCGAAGTCCGACGAGGCCCGGCTCGAATCACTCGTGACCCAGGGCCTGGCCGCTCGCAACAAACTCGAGGCTGCGCGTTTGGCACGGCTGGCCGCCGAAGCCAGCTTCGGCCAGGTGAAGGCGCGATTCGACATCGCAAAGGCCATGGAGGCCGCCACCGTCGTCCGCGCGCGTTTCCCCGGGATCGTCATCAAACGGTGGCACGCGCCAGGCGATCTGGTCGCCGGACAGACCGATCCGATCCTGCGCGTCATCGATCCCACTCGGCTTCAGGTCGCCATTCAGGTGCCGCGGGCCCAGTTCGATCGCGTGAACCAGGGACAGCCCGCGACCGTCGTGACCGGCACCGGCACCGAGCGGGCCGTCGTCGCCATGAAAGGCGCGATCGCGAGCGAGGGAGCACCGACGGCGGAAGTCCGGCTCAACCTCACGACCGCCACGCTGCCGGCCCTCGACAGCCTCGTCGAGGTCGAGATCGTGCTCGAGGAAGTGCAGAACGCACTCGTGATTCCGGCCGGCGCGGTGCAGCGGGACGACAAGGGGCCATTCGTGTGGATCGTCTCGGAGGCCGGCCTGGCCAGCCGGCGCGACGTCCGCACGGGCCTCACCAGCATGGGGCTGGCCCAGGCACTCTCGGGCGTGGCGGCGGGCGATCAAGTTGTCGTCACCGGCATCTCCCAGCTCGCCGAGGGAACCGCCGTGACGATTACCAGGTGAGGCGGTTCGGCGTGCTGAAGTCAGCCATCATGGTCTGTTCGGTCGTGCTCGCCGCGGCGACGATCGCCGCCCAGACTGCGGGTGGCGCCCAGGCGCCGGCACGCCGGCCGGACGTCATCTGGATTCCGACCGACGATCGCGTCGTGACGGCCATGCTGAAGCTCGCCAACGTCACCAAGCACGACGTCGTCTACGACCTCGGCTGCGGCGACGGTCGCATCGTCATCGCGGCGGCGAGGCAGTTCGGTGCGCGGGGTGTGGGCGTCGACATCGACCCGCAGCGGATTGCGGAGGCGAACGCCGCCGCAAAGAAGGCCGGCGTCACCGATAGGGTGACGTTTTTCGTGGCCGACATCTTCGATCCCGGTCTCGAGATCAAGGATGCCACCGTCGTCACGCTCTTCCTGCTGCAAAGCATGAACGAACGCCTGCGGCCGCGGCTGCAGCGGGAGCTCCGGACCGGCGCGCGGATCGTCGCCAATTCATTCACGATGGGCGACGCCTGGCCCGCGGACAGGACGCAGGTCGTGGATAACTCGGCGATTTACTTGTGGACGATCAGATAGAGCCGGTCGAGCAGCTCCGCCTGCGCGACATTAATCGCGCGGCGGGCGTCGCTCATCGTGAAGAATCGCGCGCGATCCAGTTCCGGAATCTCGATGAACTTGCGCGACCGTGGCGGCCACTCCGTCGTGGTGGTCACGCTCACGAGCTGCGACGGATCGGCATCGCCCTGGACCGCCCATGCGTAGACGACCTTGCCGCTGCGCTGTGTGATGGATCCGAGCGGCACGTACGGGCCTCGCGCCACGAACCCGGTCTCCTCGGTGAATTCCCGAATCGCGCCCTCCAGGGGATCTTCGCCCGGGTGCAGACCGCCCTTGGGAATCGACCAGGCCCCTTCGTCCCGGCCCGTCCAGTACGGACCTCCGGGATGCCCGAGCAGGACCTCGAGCTCGGGCCCGTTCCAGCGGTAGAGGAGTAAACCCGCACTTTCCTTCTGCGGCATGGCGGCCGCCTCAAGATACGACCAAACAGCCTGAGACGATTACTTCACTCCGGGCGGCGGCGGCAATCGGTGCGCATCGTGGCCGCGTCGGCCGGCCCTTCAGGGCCGCCGAAGTCTGAGGGCGTTCGCGATTACGGACACCGAACTGAAGCTCATGGCCGCGGCCGCGATCGTCGGACTGAGCAGAAGGCCGAAGAACGGATAGAGCACGCCTGCCGCGATCGGCACGCCGAGGGCGTTGTAGACAAACGCGAAAAACAGGTTCTGCCTGATGTTCGTCATCGTCTGCCGCGAGAGCTGGCGCGCCCGGACGATGCCTCGCAGGTCACCCTTGACGAGCGTGACGCCGCCGCTTTCCATGGCGATATCCGTGCCGGTGCCCATCGCGATGCCGACGTCTGCGGCCGCGAGCGCCGGCGCGTCGTTGATGCCGTCACCGGCCATCGCGACTCTTCGGCCCGCCGCCTGGAGCCGCTTCACTTCCGCGACCTTGTCCTGAGGCGTGACCTCGGCTCGCACGTCATCGATCCCGAGCTTCCGTGCCACGGCGGCGGCGGTCGTCGCGCTGTCGCCGGTCACCATCGCGATCCGGACGCCATCGGCATGGAGCGCCCGGATGGCCTCAACGGCGGTGATCTTCACGGCGTCGGCCACGCCCAGCAGGCCCGCGGGCCGTCCGTCGATCGCGACGAACACGACCGTCTGGCCGTCCAGGCGACGATCCTCCGCCTTGCGGGCGAGGCCCTCGTCGGCGGCATGGAGCGCCTCCATGAACGTGCGATTGCCGACGGCCACCAGGCGTCCGCCGACCCGGCCGGAAATGCCGCGCCCGATCTGCGTGTTCACGTCAGACGGCGGCGCCAACGTGAGTCCCCGGGCCTCGGCGCCCCTGGCGATCGCGCCTGCCAGCGGATGCTCGCTGGCTCGCTCCAGACTCGCGGCCAGCCCCAGCACGTCGCCTTCCGAGAACGGCTCGACCCAGCTCACGGACACGAGTTCGGGTTTGCCCTGTGTCAGCGTGCCAGTCTTGTCGACGATCAGAGTATCGATGCGGCCGAGCGTCTCGATCGCCTCGGCGTTCCGGAACAGCACGCCCATGGTGGCGGCGCGTCCGCTCGCAACCATGATGGACATGGGCGTCGCGAGCCCGAGCGCGCATGGGCACGCAATGATGAGGACGGCGATCGCGTTCACGACCGCATTCGCGAGCCGCGGCTCCGGGCCGAACCACGCCCAGGCGACCCACGTCAGCACGGCGACGGCAATCACGGCCGGCACGAAGTAGCCCGACACGCGATCGGCCAGGCGCTGGATCGGCGCGCGGCTGCGCTGGGCTTCACCGACCAGCCGCACGATCCGCGCGAGCAGCGTGTCCGCCCCGACCTTCTCGGCGCGCAGGACGAAGCTGCCGGTGCCGTTCACCGTGGCGCCAACCGCACGGTCGCCGACCTGCTTGTGCACGGGAATCGACTCGCCGGTGACCATGGACTCATCCACGGAACTGGCGCCGGAGACGAGCACGCCATCGACAGGGACCTTCTCCCCGGGTCGGACCCGCAGCAGATCCCCTGGCTGGATCTCGGAGAGCGGCACATCCTCGTCCGTCTCGTCCCGACGAATCCGTCGCGCCGTCGTCGGTGCCAGCCCCAGCAACTTCTGAATGGCGGCGCTGGTCCGCCCGCGCGCCCGCAACTCGAGTACCTGACCGAGCAGCACGAGCGTCACGATGACGGCCGCGGCCTCGAAGTACATGGGCAGATGGCCCATTTCGTCACGGTACGCCTGCGGAAACGCGTCGGGCGCCAGGATCGCCGCCACGCTCTGGGCGAAAGCGACGGCGACGCCGAGGCCGATGAGCGTGAACATGTTCAGGTTGCGCGTCTGGACGGACCGGGCGGCCCTCACGAAGAACGGCCAGCCGGCCCACAGACAGACCGGCGTTGCCAGCGCCAGTTCGAGCCACGGTCGAACGGACATGGTCACGAGCCGCTCGACCGCCAATCCGAGCATGCCGCCCATCGTGAGCACAAGCAGCGGCAGTGACAGCGCAGCGCCCACCCAGAACCTGCGGGTCATGTCCACGAGTTCGGGGTTCTCGACCGGCGTCGCGCTGATCGTCAGAGGTTCGAGGCCCATGCCGCAGATCGGACAGTCTCCCGGCAGCGACCGCACGATTTCCGGATGCATCGGACAGGTCCACTGGATCTCGTTCGGGGTGCCGGGTGCGGGGCGCGAAGCACTGGGTGCGGGGGCCGGGATGCCGCGCCGCCTGGTGGTGGTTGGTTGCAGGTTGAGGGTTACAGGAGAGCCCATGCCCTTGGGTCCGCTCTTCAACCATCCATCGGGGTCGGAGGCGAACTTGGTCCGGCAGCCGGGCGAACAGAAGTGGTACTCCGTCCCGGCGTGTTCGAGAGAACCGCCCCGGGGATTCACGGGGTTCACTTGCATGCCGCAGACGGGATCGATCGCGATGAATTCAATCCTACGACATCGCGCGGCGGGCCTGGGGGTTACTCACGCAGGAGTCGGAGCGCGGGACCGAGGACGGTTCAGGGCCGGCGGCCGGGACTGAAGATCCTCGTACTCCGCCCGGCTTCCCTGCCTTGCGACGAGACGATCATCGACACGCCGTAGTCCCCTGCCGGATAGGCGTCCACCCGGAGGCTGGCCTCCGCGAAGCGGCGCAGCGGGTCCGGCGTCTCCTGCAGCGGCACCGCCACCTCGTCGATGGTCGTCCCGTCCGACGCCTTCGAGACCACGAGCTGGACGCGCAGGTTCTCAAACTGCTGCGAGCTGTCTCGCACGATGAGGCGTAGTGCGAGGCGGCCGTCAGCGGAGGGCCCGGCGCCGGGAGTGAACGCCCCGGCGTCGATAGTCCCGAACATGAGGTCGCTCAGGCGGATCTGGCCCTGCGGCCACGTCGCGATCTCGAAAGCGTGCTGCAGGCTGCCGCGCTGGCCCCCTGAGTCGATGACACCCGCGCGGATGACGAAGCGGCCTGTCGTCGTGGCGACGGCGGTCACCAGGGCGGAGCGCCCGGGCGCGACCTGCCTGAGGACGGCGGGTGCCTCGTAGCCGTCAGCGATGACCTTGCCCGACGCATCGGCGAGCTGAAAGCCCAGCGCCGCGACGTCCGTCGCGTCCCGCTCCACTTCAATCACGAGGATCGCGCGCGCGTCCGATCCGGCCGCCGCGGTGGGCATGGCAAACGCATCGATGCTCACGGGCACGCCCGGCACAGGCGCCGATGTGCGAAGCAGGGCCGTGACGCCGGACTTGAGGTCAGCGGACGGCGCGCCTGACGCCGGCGCGGCGATCGGACGTCCTGGCGTGTGGACCCTGCGTGACAGGACGGTGACGTCCGGGCGGCTCGACGTCACGTCGAGCACCAGTCGTTTCCCGGCGGCGTCCTCCGGATCTCTTTCGAACGAGACGACATAGTAGCCCGAGAGTTCGCGATCGAGTCTCGTCAGCGCGGGTGTGGAGATCGACACGACCCGGTGCGCGGAGCCCCGGGACAGGGACGTCAGATCTACGAGCCCGCCGAAACCCACCTGGCTGTCGAGGCGTTTCGTGTCGGTGTTGCTGCCGCCGGCGGTGGCGTCTGGCTCGATGAAGAGCGCGGACAGCGAGACACGCGTGCGCTCGGCGAGCGCCGCAAACTCCACGAGATCGCTGTGCAATTTGTCATCGGCGAAAAGACCGCCGGAGACGAGCACGATGGCCTTGGGCTCGGGCAGGGCGGCCATGGCGTCGGCGACCGCGGTCAGCCGCTGGAGCACGCGCCGTGATTCGAACCGGAACCGTTCGATCGCGGCCTCGGCCTGCGTGACGCAGACCGGGGAGACGGTGGTCGCCGTCTCGAAGCCCTGCGGCGGCGCGCACGTGCGATCGTTCGGCACCGCGCCGCCCTGATCGACGATGCGGGACCAGTACGCCACGAGGGCTCGCCGGTCGCGCATGGCGATGCCGGCGGCTTCGCCAAAGGTCATCTCGCGATCGCGCAGGCGCGGCGAGTTGCCGACGAGCTTCTCGAAGGCCTGGCGGGCCGGTGCTCGATTCGTCGTCGGCGGCACCCGGTTGTCCACCAGTGTCATCACGCCGACGCGGTCCTCGGGTTCCAGCCGATCCAGGTACTCGCCGATGTTCGTGATCGCCACGCGGCCGCCGCCGCTGGGAATCTGCTCCGTATCGACCAGAAAGATCAGGGTGCGCGGAGCGACGGGCCGCCGATTCGTCGAGGCGGAGGGCGACGACCGGAACGTCGCCGCACGCGGAGGCCTGCCGGCGGCCACGAACTCCGCCGACACGATTCGTCTCGCTTTCCCGTGGAGGGTGATCTTGAAGTCCGCCTGGTTCGGATGCGTCTGGTTGCGGAACTCCTG
>CAZJTG010000124.1:0-1085 GCA_964548865.1 uncultured Solibacteraceae bacterium | reverse complement strand
GATCGGACCGGGGCGCCGCTCTTGTCCAGCACCAGCACGTCGACACTGATCAGATCGACGCCGGATCCGAACGTCGGCTGCTGCCTGGCAGCGAGCGCCGCCTGGGCCGCGATCGCCGCGCAGGCGCACGCGAACGTCGCCAGACCCATGAGGAACCGTGCTGACGGCATGGCCGATTCTACGCCCGCAAACCGCATCGCGCCGGTTCCGCGATAAACTGGCCGGTGGCCTGTATGCGGATTGGCGTTCCCAGAGAGATCCACCCCGGCGAGAGGCGAGTGGCAACCACGCCGGACGTTGTCACCCAACTTCGGAAGCTCGGATTTACGGTCGCCGTCGAGTCGGGCGCCGGCAGCGGCGCGAGTTTCGAGGACGAGGCGTATCGCAAGGCCGGCGCGGAGATCGCCACCGACCCACGGGAGTTGTGGGCCGCGAGCGACATCATCTTCAAGGTCCGTCCGCCCGCCGCGCACCCGGTCCTGGGTGTCGAGGAGATCGACCTCGCCCATGAAGGCCAGGTACTCATCGCGTTCCTGTGGCCCGCACAGCGGCCGGACCTGCTCGAGAAGCTCGCCGCCAGGGGGGTCACGGCGCTGGCGATGGACAGCGTGCCTCGCATCTCGCGCGCACAGAAGGTGGACGCGCTGAGCTCGATGGCGAACATCGCCGGGTACCGCGCAGTGGTCGAAGCCGCGCAGCACTTCGGCAGGTTTTTCACCGGGCAGATTACGGCCGCCGGAAAGATCCCTCCCGCGAAGGTGCTGGTGATTGGCGCGGGCGTCGCGGGCCTCTCGGCCATCGGCGCGGCGCGCGCGCTTGGTGCCATCGTGCGGGCGTTCGACACGCGGCCCGAGGTCAAGGAACAGGTCCAGAGCATGGACGCCGAGTTCCTCGAACTCGACTTCAAGGAAGAAGGCGCGGGCGTTGGCGGCTACGCCAAGGTCATGAGCCCGGAGTTCATCAAGGCCGAGATGGCGCTCTTCGCCGCGCAGGCGAAGGAGGTAGACATCATCATCACGACGGCACTGATTCCCGGCAAGCCGGCACCGAAGCTCATCACGGCCGATACCGCGGCGTCGATGCGA
>CAZJTG010000123.1:0-11098 GCA_964548865.1 uncultured Solibacteraceae bacterium | reverse complement strand
ACGCTGCTGCTGAACACCCGGTTCGGGGCCGGCGAGGTCTGGGACGAGCTGCCGCTCGAGGTCCAGCGGGAGATCCTGGACCGCCAGGCGAGGGTCTACGTGATCGACGCGTACGGCGTCGCCAAAGAGGCCGGGCTTGGCACGCGAATCAACACGATCATGCAGACGTGCTTCTTCGCCATCTCCGGCGTCATGCCCCGCGAGCAGGCGATCTCGGGGATCAAGAGCGCGATCACGAAGTCGTATCGCAAGCGCGGTGACGCGGTCATCCAGCAGAACTTCGCCGTGGTCGATGCGGCGCTCGGTCATCTGCACCCGGTGACCCTGCCGGGGCGCGCGTCGGCCACGCGCCGCCGTCCCGCGCCGGTGCCCGAGTACGCCCCCGAGTTCGTGAAACGGGTAACGGCTGCCATGCTGGCCAACCACGGCGATCGCCTGCCGGTCAGCGCCTTCCCCGCCGACGGCACCTGGCCGACCGGCACGTCAAAATGGGAGAAGCGCAACATCGCCGACGAACTCCCGGTGTGGGACGACGACCTGTGCATCCAGTGCAACAAGTGCGCACTCGTCTGCCCGCACGCGGCCATTCGAGTGAAGGTGTTCGATGACGCCGCCGCGGCGCCGGCGCCGGAGACGTTCGCGACCGTCCCGTACAAGGGCACCGAGATGGCCGGGCGGTACCGCGTACAGGTGGCGCCCGAGGATTGCACGGGCTGCGGCGTGTGCGTCGCGGTCTGCCCGGCGCAGGCCAAAACCGTCCCGACGCACCGGGCTCTCGAGATGGCGCCCAAGGCGCCGCTCGTGGCGCCAGAGCGCGCGAACTTCGAGTTCTTCCTGTCGTTGCCTGAGGTGGATCGATCGCGGATCAAGTCCGACGTGAAGAGCACGCAGTTCCTGCAGCCGCTGATGGAGTTCAGCGGCGCCTGCGCGGGTTGCGGAGAGACGCCGTACCTGAAGCTGCTCACGCAGCTTGTCGGCGACCGGATGATCGTGGCGAATGCGACCGGCTGCTCGTCGATCTTCGGCGGCAACCTGCCCACGACGCCCTACACCGTGGACGCGTTCGGCCGCGGCCCGGCGTGGGCCAACTCCCTGTTCGAGGACAACGCCGAGTTCGGATTCGGCATCCGGCTTGCCGTCGATCAGCACCGGAACCGGGCGCGCGGGCTCGTGACCACCTTGCGGGATCGGCTGCCGGCCGGAATCGCGGACGCGATCCTCGCGGCGCCGCAGCGCACGGACCTGGACTTCCGAGCCCAGCGCGAGCGCGTAGCCGAGCTTCGCCGCTCTCTGCCGCGGCTCGCGATGTGGGAGGCCGACGAGCTCGACCAGATCGCCGAGTACCTGGTCGAACGCAGCGTCTGGATCGTCGGCGGCGACGGCTGGGCCTACGACATCGGCTACGGAGGCCTCGACCACGTCCTGGCGACCGGCGCGAAGGTCAACGTGCTGGTGTTGGATACCGAGGTGTACTCGAACACGGGCGGGCAGCAATCGAAGGCCACGCCAATGGGCGCGGCGGCGAAGTTTGCCTCGGCCGGAAAACG
Organism: uncultured Solibacteraceae bacterium; assembly: GCA_964548865.1. Taxonomy (GTDB): domain Bacteria; phylum Acidobacteriota; class Vicinamibacteria; order Vicinamibacterales; family SCN-69-37; genus DASUGC01. The sequence continues at coordinate 9,551 of CAZJTG010000123.1, read as the reverse complement.
CGCCGGCAAAAAGGACCTCGGGCTCATGGCGATGGCGTACGGCAACGTCTACGTGGCCCAGGTCGCCTTTGGCGCCAAGGACGCGCAAACGCTGAAAGCGTTCCAGGAAGCGGAATCGTTCGACGGACCGTCACTCATCATTGCCTACAGCCATTGCATCGCCCACGGCTACGACCTTGCGTGCGGCCTCCAGCACCAGAAGCTGGCCGCCGAGTCCGGGTACTGGCCGCTCTATCGATTCGATCCTCGACGCACCGCGCGCGGCGAGCACGCGCTCGTCCTCGATTCGCCGCCGCCCAAAGCCACCGTCGGCGCGCTGATGGCTGCCGAGACCCGCTTCCGAATCACGCAGCAGGCGGACCCGGCGCACTACGACGCCCTGGTCGCCCAGGCCGAAGCACGAATCGCCCGCAGGCTCGCGCTGTACGAGGCGTTGGCGAAGACATGACAGGTGACGACGGGTGACGACAGGTGACGACAGGTGACGACGGGTGACGACGACGGGTGACGACGACGGGTGACGACGGGTGACGACCGGTGAAGGCGGTCAGGTCGCCCGCAGGGCGAGCGCGTCGAGCAACGAGTGGAACGCGGGATCGTCGCGGAGGGATGCGAACGCGGGCTCGACGGGGATCGTCCAACCGGCGCTCGTCTGGGGCGACTCGGCCAGCAACCGAGCAAGGGCGGCCACGGCGCCGGCCGGGCGGCCGGCGACGAGCTCTGCAGTGGCCGACGCGAGCGCGGCCTCGGACACGCGGCCCCGCGCCTTCAGTGCGTCCACCGCATCGAGACCGCGCGACAGCGCCACCTCGGTGTCCGCGCGGCGTCCCTGCCGGTAGCGCACATCCGCTAGCCCAATCCAGGACCGCGCGTGCTCTGGATACCGTGCAATGGCCTGCTCGAACATGTGCGAGGCCGCGTCGAGATTACCGCCGACGATCGCCGCATACGCATGACCGATGCAGGCGTCCATGGCGTACTCCAGACCGAAAAGCCCGCGCGACGCGCGCGCCAGTTCGCGATCGAACTCCGCGCGCGCGGGCACCTCGTGTCCGGCGGCCAGCCGCAGCAGGCCGCGAAGCCAGTGCAATCCATTGCCCGGCAGGCGCGCGTTGATGCCGTCGTTTGCCGCGTCGAACGCAATCCCGGTCTCGAGCGCCGACTCGGCCGCCGCCACGTCCCGCCGCGCGATGTGCACCATCGCCTCCGCGAAATAGGTGAACGCCAGCGGAGGAAACATCTCGCGCACCCGGCCGAGCGCCGTGAGCCGCTCGCTGCCCCACGCCGCAATGCCGTACCGGAACTGATGCCGCCAGTTCGCCGGCTCGATCGCGATCGCCAGCCGTCCTGCGGCCACGGCGTCCGGCGATCGGTCGGTGAACGACAGGAACAGTGCGAGCGCCGAATGCGCCTCCGCCAGGCCCGCGTCCAGATCGATCGCGCGGCGCGCGTGCGAAATCGCCAGCGTCAGCTGATCGATCGCCGGCGCCGCCGCGGCCCGGGAGGCCTGGAATCGCCAGAAGCACGCGTGCGCCAGGCCGACGTGCGCGAGCGCGTAGCGCCCGTCCAGCGCGAGCGCCCGCTCGAAGTCCTCAATGGCACCCGGCACGGCTGACGGATCGAGGGACTCGAGCTTCAGGCGGCCCTCGATGAGCGCCCGATACGCGTCGAGGCTCGACGTTTCGCGCGCGCGCATTCGTGCCGCCGCGGCCGGCGTCACCGTCAGCTGCAGGCCCGCCGACAGCTGCGTGACGATGGCGTCCTGCACGTCGAACAGCTCAGCCATCGTGCCGTCCGCTCTCGCGTGCGCCACCGCCTGGCGCGTCACCGCATCGACGACGCGCGCGGTGATGCGGAGACGGTCGCCGGCCTGCTGCACGCTCCCGACGACCAGCAGATCGGGAGCCGGCGCGCTCGGCCCGCCGCGAGCGGTATCCGACGCACTGATGCGATCGATCACCGCGAGTTCCCGGACGGCCCTGAGGTCGTGCGTCATCGTTTCCGCAATACCGGCGGCGAGCCAGTTGAGGCCCGGTTCACCGCTGAGGTTGGTGAAGTCAGTGACGGCGAGGCGCTTGAGTATCGGCTGCCCGGCGCTCGCGCCGGCCGCAGCAGGCCGGGCCGCGACACCTGTGACCACCGGGGCCCGCACGGAATCGCTGCCCACCTCCGCTTCGTGCCCTCCGTCCGACCCCGTCCCTCCAGTGACCGTGACCTCGGAGATGAATCTGTAGCCGCGTCGGGGCACGGTTTGAATGAACTGCGGTTCGGCCGGTGACTCGCCAAGTGCCTGTCTCAACTCGGACACGACCTGCGTAATCGCGTTGTCGGTGACCGACACGCCTGGCCAGAGCGCATCGAGGATGTCGTCCTTGGAGACGAGCGCGCCGGGGCGCGAGGCGAGCAGGAAGAGCAGATCGAGCGCCTTGGGCGGCAGCTCGATGGAGGACGCGCCGCGCCTCAGCCGGTAACCGCGGCCGTCGAGGTCGAACTCACCGAAGCGATAGGAGGGTTTCACGCAAGAGCGAATACTACGACAGGTAGTCGCTGTGAAACGACGCGAACGACGGCAACGACGGCAACGACGGCGGCGACGCCAGCAAGAGCACTTGCCCGGCGCAAGTGCTTTCCACCTGTCTTCGATTGCTTCATCGGCCTGTGCTCGTGGCCGCATTCAGGCACACGCGCTTGCCCCACACGACCAGCGACGGCCGCCGACGCCCGTCAGGTCTACCGCCCACTCGACGTTCTCCGTCTTCGGCCAGCTCTGGGGCAGGTTCGGGCTGTCGGAAACCGGGTTGGAATTCGGTCCGTGGAAGTTCGGCCACTGGGATTGCACCGTCTGCTGCGACTGCACAACTACGGGAACTGCCAGCGCAACGGCGAGCGCGGTAATCAGCGTTGCCCGGTAGGTCCGGTGGTGCAAGTCATGTCTCCGTTTCAGCACAGTCATGACGAGTCGGCCCGCCATACGACCAACGGGGAGCGGCCCCGGACGCTTGGGCCCGCAGTCGCTCAATCCGGACGGAGGGCCGGGGTAAAATCCTGGCCACCTTGCCGGGAGACGTCACAGAACTGCTCGAGCGATGGAGCACGGGAGATGAAGACGCGTTTCGGGCCCTGACGCCCATCGTCTACGAGGAGATGCGGAAACTTGCGTCGGCGCACCTCAGGTCCGAGCGCACCAGCCACACACTTCAGCCGACCGGCTTGGTGCATGAGGCATACATCCGGCTGGTCCACCGACCATCCGGCAATTGGAAGAGTCGCGCCCAGTTCTTCGCCGTCGCGAGCCAGGTCATACGTCGCATTCTTGTCGAACATGCGCGCGCGCGGCTGCGTCAGAAGCGCGGAGGCGGACAGACGGCGATCTACCTGGATGCGAGCATCGGCTGGCCTGTGCAGCGCAGCATGCAGCTCACCGCACTCGACGATGCACTGAAGTCGCTGGCTGGCCTCGACCCCGAACAGAGCCGCATCGTCGAGCTGCGGTTCTTCACGGGATTGTCCATTGCGGACACCGCGGATGTGCTCGACGTGTCACCGGCGACGGTGAAGCGTCACTGGAACTCGGCGAGGGCCTGGCTCATCCGTGAGCTCGGGCTCACCGGCCCAGCCGCGACCGACGGTTCGGGCGAATGACCCCTGAGGACTGGCGCCGCGTTCGCGCGGTGCTCGAGCCTGCGCTCGAGTTGCCGCCCGCGGAAGTCGAGGCGTGGCTGGCGGCGAACTGCCCCGCCGACATTCGCGCCGACGTCGAGGCGCTCGTCGCGGCCGCGGCAGCGGCCGGAGACACGTTCATCGATCACCCGGCCGCGCCGCACGACATGCTGCTGCCCCCCGGCGCGACGATCGGCCCGTACACAATTCACTCATCGATCGGCGCCGGCGGCATGGGCGTGGTCTACCGCGCCGAAGATCAGCGACTCGGCCGCGCGGTCGCGATCAAGCTGATGCCGTTCGGTCCCGAGACCGCGAGCGTGCTGGCCGAGGCGCGCGCCATCTCGTCACTCAACCATCCCAACATCGTCACGCTTCACGACGTCATCGAACACGAGGGCTCGATCGCACTGGTGATGGAACTGGTGGACGGCGAGACGTTATCAACGCTGATTCATGGATCCCGCGGTCTTCAGACACCGGGATCGAGCCCCGGGTCTCAAAGCCCGGCCTGCTACCTCAGCGTCCCCAGGGCCCTCGCAATCGCGCGCCAGATCGCCAGCGCTCTTGCCGCAACGCACGCCGCGGGTCTGCTGCATCGCGATCTTAAACCTTCGAACGTGATGATCCGGCCGGACGGCGCCGTCAAGGTCGTGGACTTCGGTATTGCACAAACGACCTCAGAGGCGGCGACCGCAAAGGTCCCCGCCGGAACGGCGGCGTACATGGCGCCGGAACAAGCGGCGGGCCGGCCGCTCGACGCGCGATCAGATGTCTACGCATTCGGCATGGTGTTTCGCGAGATGCTGGCCGGCCGCGATCCAGCGCACAGCCGGCACGCACCGGCACGTTGGCAGCGCGTGATCGATCGGTGTCTGGCCAGTCAACCAGGCGCGCGCTTTCCGTCGATGCAGCAGGTACTTGCGGCACTCGACCATTCGCCGTGGTTCGAGCGTCCGGCTGTATGGGCCGCTGCGGTCGTCATCGCCGCCATCACCGTAGTGCTGATCGCCCTTTGGCCCGGACATTCGACACCGCCAGCGGCCGGATTCGTCGCGCAGCGGGTGACCGCCGCCGACGCCACCGCAGCCTTCCCCGCTATCTCAGCAGACGGATTACGTGTCGCCTATTCCGTGACGAGAGGCAACACGTCTCGACTGTTCGTGCTTGACCGCGGCGACATGACGCCGCGCGATCTGGTGCAGGAGGGCCGGCAGCCCACGTGGTCGCCCGACGGGCGGGAAATCGCGTTTCGTTCGGATCGCGACGGCGGAGGCCTCTTCGTTCTCAACCTCGCATCATCTGATCTGCGGCAAGTGACGCGTCACGGGTACCTGCCGGCGTGGTCTCCCGACGGCCGGCGCCTGGCCTTTTCGACCCGTGAGTTCACGCGCGTCGAGGAACGGCCGACCACCGAGAGCCGCCTGCATGTTGTCGACATCGCCACGGGCACCAATCATCCCGTGTCCTTCGAAGGCCCGGCGATGGACGCCATCCAGCCGGCATGGTCCTTCGACGGAAAACGGCTCGCCTTTTGGTCGGTCGACGACGGCGGCCGCCGCCGCGTGTGGACCGTCGCCGCGGATGGCGGACAGCCGGTGGCCGTGACCGACGGCAAGGCGACTGCATGGAATCCCGCATGGTCGCCAGACGGCTGGTTGTCCTGGTCGTCCGATCAAAGCGGTGCGATGAACGCATGGCGCGCCCGCGTGGACTCAGTCGACGGGACACTGCTCGGCGCGGCCGAGTCGATGGAGTTGCCGGCCACCTACGCCGGATTCTTCACGTTCGCGCGCAGTGGCGTCGTCGCCTACGCCACGCGTCAGCCGATCTCGTCGATCTGGCGTCTCAACCTCGATCCACCAGGCACGCCTGAACGCATCACGCCACGGGCACTTCGCGTGCGGTACCCATCCGTCTCACCTGATGGTCAGTGGATCGTGGCCTTCGAGCAGGAGCGTTCCGAGAACCTCGTCGTGTTCCGCACCGACGGATCCGAACTGCGGAAGCTGACAACGGGCGATGTTCGGGATCGCGGGCCGAGCTGGTCGCCAGACGGCCTGCGGATTGCGTTCGGATCGAATCGCGGCGGCGACTATCAATTGTGGTCCGTCCGGCCAGACGGGCAGGATCTCAAGCTTCTCGTTTCTAATCCGACTGGCGCGTTCTCGCCGGTGTGGTCGCCCGACGGCACGCGCCTCGCCTGGTTCACTCGCGGCTTTGCGCCCTACGTGTCCGGCGCAGACGGGCAGCACGCGCTTCCGAGGCCAGCGCCGGGCGAGGGATTTCGTCCGACCGACTGGGCGGGTGATCTCATTGCCGGTCTGATACGGAGCGATGACGGAGGGAAGATCGGTACGGCGGTGTTTTCGTTGACGTCGGGCAACTATCAGCGAGTGCGGGCCCGGTGCGACTGGGTTCGCTTCTTGCCTGGCACGCGCTCGCTCATCTGTGGAGAGGGCCGGCGACTATTGCGCCTCGATCCCGTCAGCGGCAAGGTGACGGACCCCATCACCCTGCCTGAGGCGATCTCCGATCAGTTCGCCATCAGTCCCGATGGCAAGACGGTGTACGTCTCGCTCGCCGAGAGCCAGAACGAGATCTGGACCGCGACGCCGGCACGGCGTTGATCCAGCCGCCGGCTACGGAGTTAGTTTCCCGGAACCTCAAGGCCCGCCTGGGCCGCCAACGCGTCCAGTGCCCGTGCCAGACCCCGGAACGAGATGGGAACCACCGACTCTTGTGCGGCGCCGTTCTTGAAGACCAGACGCGCGGGGCCGTCGTGGGTGCGCCACTTCTTCAGCACCTCATCCTTTAACGCCACGCTGGCGAAGCACCCGCCCTGCAGGCAACGCGTCCACACGACCTCCACCGGCTGCGCGTCCTTCTCGTCCAGGGAAACCCGCACGACGCTCGGGAAGGTGACGTTGGTCGGCAGCACCGCCGTGAAGTAGAGCGGTTCACCCGGCGCGATGCGTCCGACGCCGATCTGAGCAAACGGCGCGGTCTGCCCTTGTACGACGACGCTTTGGAGCAGCTCGCACGCCCGCGGGCCGGGCGTCGCGGAGCGGCACTGCATCTGCCAGTCACCGAACGTTGCGGTGGTCATGTCGGCACCGGCGGGGGCAGCTGCGGGTGCACTAGCCGGCTTGCTCGCCTGGGCTGCCGCGCTCTGCGCAAGCATCGGCGAGGGCAGGATCACCGACAACGCCGCGCTCGCGTTCAATACCAATTTCCTCAGTCTCGATGTATCTGACACGATTCCTCCTGAAACCTACCAAATCATCCGGAGTCCACCCGAACCGCTCGATGCACGATTGGTGCGTGTGAACCCACCGTCAACTTGACCGAACAACCAGAGCCTCGAGGTGACTGACAGGCGCGCGCCCGCGGCCGCCTGAAGCACGCCGGCCTCGGGTTGTGCGCTCTTCGCGATGTAGAAGTACGAAGGCGCGGCGCGGAACGCCGCACGGACCTCGCGACTCGTCTGAAAGTCGTGCTGCCAGTTCAGACGCACCCAGCTGACCAGCCTGCGCTGGCTGCCGAGCGTCAGCTGGTTTCTCACCTGGAAGCCGGAAGAAAGCGGCACGGACTTCACGGTGTGAGTCGCGAGAGACAGCGCGAGCAGGCTCTGGCCTGAAGACATCGACTCGTCGTGCGCAGCCGATCGAAGTACATTCAGCCGAACAGCCGCGAACGGTACGACCGCGAATGGACCGGCCTTGAGCTCATACCCGGCCTCGACGGAACCGGTGACCATGTAGCTTCGGAAGCGGCCGGTCACAGACTCGGACCCTCCCCTGACGAGAGGACTGCCCGGCAGCGGAACCGTGAAGTCCGGAAGCGTCGCGATTCGCCGGGTCACGTTCGTGAAGACGCCGAAACCGCCTGTGGCCGTCAGGTAGTACTGCGAGCGGCGCCACGCTACGAACGCGCTGCCGTGCGCCGCATTGGTCGAAGCCGTCGTCTCCACGCTTGCCGAGTCGGCGCTGTAGCGACCGCCCGCACCGGCAAAGCCCAGCAACACGGTTGGTGAACGCTGGTACTCGAAGCCCGCGGCAGCCCCACCGCCCCGCTGTTCTGCGGTCGTCGTGCTGAGTTCGATGCTGCCCGGAATCGTTTCGCGCCCGCCGTAGCCGGTGAACCACGACCGCCACGTACCCGACGACCGGCGGTCCACCTTGGCGGGCTCGGACGCGTCGGTGGCGATGCCACCGCCGACCCACGTCATGACTTGCCGATCGATCGCCCGCAGGAAAGAGTCGTTCGCCTTGAAGGCGAGTTCGGTCGTGCTCGCGGTCGCCGCGCCGCTCAGTTTGTCGTACGCGCTTGACAGCGCGTCCACGCTCGATTGGAAGAACAGCGCCGTGGCAATCGGACCAAACGCGGGCGAAGTCTGGCCGGTCTGGATCGCGTTGATTGCGTTGCCGAACGACTGTCCATTGCGACCGAGGCCAGTTGGTGAGAAGTTCACGGCCGCCTCGAGTACCAGTTCCGTAGTGGTTGGCGTGGTCAACGCATAGCTGCCGACGGCAGTCTGGGGCGCGCGGAAGTCGATGATCCCCTTCGTGAATCCGCCGGATCCCGAGACGATCGTGAGCCTTCGCACACCGGGTTTCGCGAGATAAGACGCGCTCAGAAGGTCGTTGACGTTGAGGTCCACGATGCCGGCGACGGTCGCCGACCCCGTCGCGGACACGCGATCTGCGAGGCCGTTGATCAGCCCCAGATCGATCGCGAGCGTGCCTTTCGACGTCTGCACGAAGTTGCCCGTGAGATTCGTGGAGAGCACCCGGCGGATTCCACCGGGCGCGAGTGTCCCTTCGTTCGTGAGCAGGTTGCCGGCGCCGAGGAACGCGATCGCGCCCGAGTTGAAAGTCGCGCGCTCGCGGTTGAAGAACGCGTTCGCGCCCGTGCCGAGATCGATCGATCCGATCACGGTGCCGGTGTTGGCGACCACGTCATTGCCGGTCGTGGCGCGAATCGCCATGCCACCAACATCGAGAATCGAGGTAATGGTGCCCGCGTTGTTCAAACGGTTGTTCGAACCGTTCCACAGCGCCACCCCCGCCCCGAGCCCGCCGCCGCCGGCGATCACGCTGCTTTCCTCGGCGCTGCGATTGAGAATGTTGACGGTGATGTCGCCGCTGCCGTCGCGTCCCTGGCTCTGCACCGCGAGACCAATCGAATTGGCGCCCGTAGCAATGAGATGACCTGTTTGATTGACCAGCGTTGACCGGGCCACGCCCGCGCCACCCGCGGATCCGGCGAACAACGCCGCGCCGCCCTGCGCGCCGGACGTCGCGTTGAGACCGGCGTCATCGAGGATTGACGCACCGCTACCCGCGGACGCGCCGCTCGATGCGGCTTGCGCGCTGCCTCCCACGAAGCCGCCGCCGCCACCGACGCTCTGGCCGAACAGCGCCATGCTGTTCGCGCCGTTCACGACAATCGCGCCGGCCGTGTTCGCTATCGTCACAAGGCCGCCGTCACCGCTGCCGCCCGCGCTCAGTTGCACGGACGTGGCGCCGCCGCCAGGCGTGACGAGACCACCGCCGCCGCCAACCGACTGGGCAAAGATGCCGATGGCGTTGTCGCCGTTCAGGAAGATCGTGCCGGTGTTGTTGACGGACACGTCGCCGCCACGTCCGACGGCGCCCGCCCCTCCGCCAATCGAGACCGGTATGACGGCGTAACCAGCGGCCGATCCGGCCGTGCCGCCACCGCCGCCGATCGACTGCGCCATGATCGCGAGGGAGTTCTGACCGTTGAGTTGGACGACTCCCGCATTGACGACATCCACCAGACCGCCATTGCCGCCTGCACCGCCGCCGCCACCGAGCGATACCACCGCCGAGCCGGGAAGTGCGGCGGCCACCGATACGGAGAAG
>CAZJTG010000122.1:0-11225 GCA_964548865.1 uncultured Solibacteraceae bacterium | reverse complement strand
TACATCCACACGCCGGGCGTGAAGGTCGGCCGCATCCAGAATTTCAACAACTGGAGCGCCGCGATGGTGCCCGAACCGGGGATTACCTGCATCGGCATGGAGTATTTCTGCTTCAAGGGCGACGGACTGTGGTCGAGCAAGGACGCGGACCTTGGCCGCCAGGCGGCCACCGAACTGGCGAGCCTCGGACTGGCGAAGGCCGAGGACGTGGTCGATTTCAAGGTCGTCCGGGTGCCGAAGGCGTACCCGATCTACGACAGCGTGTATCGCGATCACCTGACCCGCGTGCGTGACTTCATCGATCCGATCCCGAATCTGCACACCGTCGGCCGCAACGGCATGCACAAGTACAACAACCAGGACCACTCGATGCTCACCGCGATGATGACGGTTGAGAACATGATGGGCGCGTCGCACGATGTGTGGGCGGTGAACACGGACTTCGATTACCACGAGGAGCAGAAGGTCGATCCCGCGGCGGAGATTGAGAAAGCGCAGGCCGCCAGCTAGCCATGCGCATCGGCATCGACGCCACGTGCTGGGCGAATACCCGAGGCTACGGCCGGTTCACCCGCGAGCTCGTTGAAGCGATGGTGGTGGAGGGCCGCGGCCATCAGTTCGTCTGCTTCCTGGACGAGCTGTCGTCGGCGGGCTTCAGCCTGCGCGCGCCCAACCTGTCAACGGTCGTCGTCGATCAGGTGCAGGCGCCGACGATTGCCGCGTCATCCGGCAGCCGGCGCAGCGTGCGCGACATGCTCCGACTCACGAGCGCCGTGCGGCAGGCGCGGAAAGACGGGCTCGACGCGTTTCTGTCACCCTCCGTCTACGGCTATTTCCCCCTGCCGGCCGGACTGCCGGCCGTGGTGACGATCCACGACGCTATCCCCGAACGGTTTCCCGAACTTACCCTGCCGACCTGGAAGGACCGCCTGGCGTGGCGGGCGAAGGTGACGCTTGCGCTACGGCAGGCACGGCTCGTGCTGACCGTGTCGGAGTACGCCGCGCGCGAAGTCTCGAAGTACCTGCGGGTGCCGGCCGAACGCCTGCGCGTCACGCTCGAGGGTGTGTCCGAGGTCTACCGTCCGAGCCGATCGACCGTCGAGGTCCGCGCGGCCGCGGATCGGGCCCGGCTGCCCGAGGGCGCGTCGTGGCTGATGTACGTGGGCGGATTCGGGCCGCACAAGCACGTCGATCTCGTCGTGCGGGCGCACGCTGAAGTGGCGAAGCGGCAGCCGGATCGCACGCTCATGCTCGTGCTGGTCGGTCATCATCACGATGGATTTCATTCGGACGTGACGGGCATCCGATCGGTCATCCGGGAATGCGGCACCGAGCACCTGGTGCGCTGGGCCGGGTTCCTTCCCGACGGCGAAGTGCGTCATTTGCACAGTGGCGCGCTGGCGCTCATCATCCCGTCCGCATCGGAGGGATTCGGCCTGCCGGCCGTCGAGGCGGCCAGGTGCGGTACACCGGTGATCGCCACGACCGAGAGTCCCCTGCCCGAGTTGCTCGAGGGCGGCGGGATCTTCGTGAAGCCCGGCAGCGCGGGGCCGCTCGTCGAGGCCATCACGCGGATGTGGGCCGACGAACCGGCACGGCGGGCGATGGGCGCCAGGGCCCTCGAACGCGCGTCGGCGCTGAGCTGGCCCCGGGCCGGGCGCGTGGCCCTGTCGGCGCTGGAGGAAGCGGCCGGCGTGGCCGAGAAAGTTGAGTCGAGTGCCCATGCCCGGACATGAGCAGGCGGCCGTGCAGGCGGGAGCGGTGCCGGCACCCACGCCGGTCCCCGATCTCGCGATCATTCTGCCCGCGTTCAACGAGGCGCAGGGCATCGAGGACACGCTGGCGCGCGTCCGTCAGGTGCTCGCCGACTTCCCGTTCACGAGCGAGATCGTCGTCGTGGACGACGGATCGACGGACGGAACCGGGCAGCGCGCCGCGGCGGCTGGCGTGCGTGTCGTGACCCATGCCTGGAACCGGGGTTACGGCGCGGCGCTGAAGACCGGCATTCTCGCGACGCGCGCGTCCGCCGTGATGATCATGGACGCGGACGCGACGTACGAGCCCGACGCGATCCCGCGGCTCTACGCGCGGCTCGATGGCGCCGCGATGGTGGTCGGCACGCGCTGGCTGCGATCGGAGGGCGTCGCGCGCGTGCGGCGGATTCCCAAGTGGTTCCTGAACAGGTTCGCGTCGTACCTCGTCGGGCGCCGCATTCCCGATCTCAATTCGGGTCAGCGCGTGATGAAGCGCGACGTCGTGCTGCGCTACATGCACATCTGCCCGAACGGCTTCTCGTTCACGAGCACGATCACACTCGCGATGCTGGCGAACGGCTACAACGTGATTTACGAGCCGATCGAGTACTTCAAGCGGGCCGGCAAGTCGAAGATCCGGGCGTCGCACTTCGCCAGCTTCGTGCTGCTCGTCGTGCGATCGATGGTGCTGTTCAATCCGCTGAAGGTGTTCCTGCCCATCGGCGCCGTCGCTTTTGGCGCCGGCGTGGCGAAGCTCATCGAGGACATCTATCTTTGGAATCTGTCTGAGACCGCGGTCATGGCGTTCCTGTCGGCCATGACGATCTGGGCCGTCGGCCTGCTGGCGGACATGATCTCGAGGCTGCAGATGCAGCCACCCTGGCGGCCGGAGGAGTAGCCGCCGTTATGAGTGAGGGAGCTTCCCGGGCGCCCTGGGCCCGCTGGCTCATTCGTGCGGCAGTCTCGGCGGCCGTACTCGCGGTGCTGCTGAGCTTCGTGCCGCTTCGCGCCGTGCTGGACGCGCTCTCGCGCGTCAGCCCGTGGACGTGGATCGCGAGCGTCGCCGTCTTCTTCGCGGGGCATTACCTCAACGCCGTGAAGCTCCGGCTGCTGCTGTCCGGAGCGGCGGCGCCCCATTTCTCGGCGTGCCTGCGGGCCCAGTACGCGGGCCTGGTTGCCAACCTCGCGCTTCCCGGGATCGCCGGCGGCGACCTCGTGCGGGCCGCGTATCTCGCGCCGTCGGTTGGACTCGCGCGTGTCACGGTCGCGAGTGTCGCCGACCGCGTCATCGACACGGTGACGCTTCTTCTCCTGATCGTGGTCGCCCTGCCGTTTGCCGGCGTGCCTCCGGCGGTGGCGGACGTCGTGCGCCAGGCTGGACGGTGGATCGGGGCCCTGGTCCCCCTGGCGATTGTGGCGGTGCTGGTGGTCCGGTATGGGCTTCGCCGGCCTGCCGTTGCGGGGAAGGTCGCCGGGCTGCGGTCCGCGTTCTCGGCCGGCGGGAGCGCGGTCCTTGGCGCGGTGGCGATCTCGATCGTGGTGCAGTCGGCGTTCGTGATGACGAACGTGTGGCTCGCGCGGGAAGTCGGCGTGACCGAAGCGGTCGCGGCGTGGTTCGTGGCGTGGCCGCTCTCCAAGCTCATCGCCATCCTCCCCATCAGCCTTGGCGGCATCGGTGTGCGCGAGGCCGCGCTGGTGTCGCTGCTGGCGCCCTACGGCGCGGCAAGCAGCGCCGTGCTCGCCTCCGGCATCCTGTGGCAGTCGGTGCTCATCGTCACCGGCATGGCCGGTCTGGCCGTGACGCAACTCCTGCCGCGTTCGCCGGAGACGGCCGCCGTGAAGGGCATGTCCTGATGGCTGCCGTATCGCCATCGTTCGTCATTCTCGGCGGAGGTCCGGCGGGTCTTGCCGCGGCCTACAAGCTGTCCCAGCGCGGCTTTGCGAACGTCGTCGTGCTCGAGCGGGCCGGTGCGGTCGGCGGCAACGCCGGGAGTTTCGTCATCGACGGCATCCCCGTGGATTTCGGCAGCCATCGTCTGCACCCGGTCACGCCTCCCGACGTCATGGCGGACATCCGGGCGCTTCTCGGCGACGACCTGCTGGATCGGCCCCGTCACGGCCGCATCCGGCTGCGCGGCAGGTGGGTGCACTTCCCGCTGAAGCCGGTCGATCTGCTGACGCGCCTGCCGCCGGCGTTCATGGCCGGTGTCATGTCGGACGCCATTCGCAAGCCCTTCACCGGTCCGCCCGCCGTGGAAACGTTCGCGTCGATCCTCGAACGCGGCCTCGGCCGGACGATCTGCCGCGATTTCTACTTTCCGTATGCGCGAAAGATCTGGGGCCTCCCGCCCGAGGCGCTGGATGCCGAGCAGGCGAAGCGACGCGTGTCGAGCGGCTCGATCGGCAAGATGGTGCGGCGCGTGATCGGTGCCGTGCCCGGCCTCAAGAAACCCGGCGCGGGGCGCTTCTTCTATCCCAGGCACGGCTACGGCCAGATCAGCGACGCGTTGCATCGGGCGGCGGTCGCCGCGGGCGCCAAGGTGCACCTCAACGCGAACGTCACCGGCGTCGCGGTCGAGAACGGCGGCGTGACACACGTCGAGGCCGAGGTGGGAGGCGCGCCCAGGCGCATCCCCGCGACTCACGTGCTGTCAACAATACCCGTCACGGTACTCGCGCGCCTCGTGCGCACAACCGCATCGCGCCCGCCTGAGGCCGCCACGCATTCGCTCGCGCAGCGGTCGATGGTGTTGATCTATCTGACGCTCGACGCAGACCAGTTCACCGAGTTTGACGCGCACTATTTTCCGGAAACGGCGATTCGGATTAGCCGGCTGTCGGAGCCGAAGAATTATTCGCTCACGACTCGACCGGGCCGAACGGTGCTGTGCGCCGAGCTGCCATGCGCGCAGACGGACGACGTCTGGGGTATGGCGGATGAGGCATTGGGGGCGCTCGTCGTGCGCGACCTCGAGACCGCGGGGCTGGCGCCGGTGCCGCGCGTGCTTCAGGCACAGACACGGCGCCTGCCACACGCCTATCCCCTCTATACGAAGGGCTATCGCGAGTCCTTCGACGCCCTCGACCGGTGGGTGGCCGGCATCGAGGGCCTCACGACGTTCGGCCGCCAGGGCCTGTTCGCGCACGACAACACCCACCACACGATGGCGATGGCGTACGCGCTCGTCCAGAGCCTTCGGCCGGACGGTACGCTCGACCGCGAGTCCTGGGCCCGCGCGCGCAGGTCATTTGAGGAGCACGTCGTTGAAGACTGACGTCACCGCCGTTCGCACGCTCAGCATCGTCATTCCGTGCTTCAACGAGGCGCGCACGCTCGAGTCCTGCGTGGACGCGGTGCTCGCCATTCAGGATGACGTGCTCCGCCTCCAGATCATCATCGTGGACGACGCGTCTTCGGACCGGAGCCGCGAGATCGCGCACGGCATCGCGGCAAAGCACCCGGAAGTCGTCGTGATGCACCACGAGAAGAACCAGGGCAAGGGCGCGGCGCTCCGCACCGGCATCGCGAGGGCGACCGGCGACTACGTGGCGATTCAAGACGCCGACCTCGAATACGACCCGCAGGATCTCAAGCGGCTGGTCGCCGTGCTGCGCGACGGCATCGCCGATGTCGTGATGGGATCGCGGTTCCTGTCGCAGGGCTATCACCGCGTCCTGTATTTCTGGCACTCGCTCGGCAACCGGTTCCTCACGCTGCTGTCGAACATGCTGACGGACCTGAACCTGACGGACATGGAGACCTGCTACAAGGTCTTCAGGCGCGAGGTGATCCAGTCGATCAGGATTGAAGAGGATCGATTCGGCTTCGAGCCGGAAGTCGTCGCCAAGATTGCGCATCAGGGCCTGCGTATCTACGAGATGGGCATCTCGTACAAGGGCCGCACGTACGCCGAGGGCAAGAAGATCGGGATGAAGGACGCGTGGCGCGCGCTCTACTGCATCCTGCATTTCAACCTGCCGCACGCGCCCGCGTTCGTGCAGCTGGCCTTCTATTCGATCGTCGGCGGGGTTGCCGCGATCGTGAACCTGGTCGTGTTCCTGACGATGCTCGCCTCGGGCGTGCCAGTGGCGCCGTCGGTCGTCACCGCCTTCGCGCTCGCGGCGGGACTCAACTACCTGTTGTCGATCGCGCTGATCTTCCGGCACCAGGCGCGATACCGGGTGGTGATCGAAGTGCTGCTGTTCCTGATCATGGCCGCCCTCATCGGGTGGGTCGATCTGTACGTGACCGTCCAGAGCCTCGAGGCCGGCATCCGGCCCGTGTTCGCCAAACTCGTCGCGAGCGCGGTCATCCTGCTCCTGAACTTTGCGGCGCGGCGATACATCGTGTTCCCCCAGCGCGCTGCCGCCGGCTGGCAGCCGCAGAACCCGGTGGACCATCAATGAGAGGGTCGGCGTGGGGTGCGTCCGCGGCCGCCATTCTCGCCGCTGCCGCGGCATTTCGTTTCTACGATCTGGGATCGCAGCTGTGGTTCGACGAAATCGTGACGCTCGTCGAGTCGGCCCGCCGGCCCATGATCGACGTCCTCACGTACTTTCCGGACGTCAACGTCCATCCGTTCTACAGCGTGCTGGCGCACCTGTCGCTCGAGGCCTTCGGCGATTCCCCGTGGGCACTCCGCCTCCCCGCAGCCGCGTTCGGCCTGGCGTCGGTCGCCATGGTGTTCCTGCTCGGCGCCCGGATCACCGGCCGCGCGGAGACGTGGGCCGGCGCCGCCGTGCTCGCCGCGTCGTACCAGCACATCTGGTTCTCACAGAACGCGCGCGGCTACACGATGATGGGCTTTTTCGCCCTCGTGTCCACGTACTTCCTCGTGCGTCTGGCCGAAACCGAACGGCGCTCGCACTTCGTCTACTACGCGCTGGCCTGCGCGGCTGGTGTCTACACGCACCTGACGATGGCCTTCGTCGTGGCCGGGCAGGCCGCGGTGCTCGTCGGGGGGAAGCTCGCGGGCTGGCGCGCCGCCGATCGTCCGGCACTGACGCCGCTCGTCGCCGCCTGGAGCGGCGCGGCGGCGCTGACGCTCGGCCTCTACGCGCCGTTTTTCCCGGAGGTGCTCGAGCATTTCGGCGGCAGCGACGCGCCGAAACAGGCGGCGCAGGTGGCGACGGGGAAGTGGGCCCTCAACGAAGTGCTGCGGAATCTCCTGTCCGGGTCGGGCATCGTCGGCGCACTGCTGACGTCCCTGGCGGCAGGCATTGGCGCACTCAGTTTCCTGCGCCGCGATCGGTTCGTGTTCGCACTGCTGGTGGTGCCCGCCGTCGTCGCCGGCGCGGTCATCGTGCTGCTCGGCCAGCCGATCCGGCCCAGATTCTTCTTTTTTATGGCCGGCGCCCTGGCAATCTTTGCGGGCCGTGGGCTCGGTGTCATCGCCAGAATCGAGAATCCGGCGTCGACGCCGACGGCTGCCACGCTTGCGGCTCTGACGCTGGCCGTCGTTGGGGCCGCCGCGTTCGCGTTGCCGCGCAACTACACGATTCCCAAGCAGAACTTCGAGGACGCGGTGCGCTACCTGGACGGGGAGTCTGCCGCGGGCACCGTCATCGGCGCCGCCGGCCCAGCCTGCTTTCCGGTCGAGCGCTACTACGCGAAGGTCGGCTGGACGTGTCTCACGTCGGTCGCCGATCTGGAATCGCTCGTTAGGTCGAACCAGCGCGCGCTCGTGCTGCACACGCTTGGCGACTACATCGACGATCGGCCGCTCCGCGACCGGATCAGGACCACGTGCCGTGAAGTGCGACGGTGGCCAGGCACGCTCGGGGGCGGCGACATGGTCGTCTGCGATCCACGCATGGAGGCCGGACCCTCCCGTCCGGCGGGCGGTCGATGACCTGGCTGGCGTCGCGGCCCGGCCGCATCTTCCTCATCGCGTGGCTCTTCTACTCGCTGCACTTCGCGACCAACGTCGTGCGGGAACACTATCCTGCGTTCAGCATCGCCGAGCGCGGGACCTTCCGCGTCGACGAGTACCAGGGATTTCACCCCGACATCTTCGTCCACACGGACGGCCACTCGGTCATCGGTAATCAGGTGTTCGTGTCCGTGCTTGCGGCCGTGCCGCTGTTCGTCTTCGATCCCGTACTGGACCGGATCGAGGCGTACAGCAAGGCAAAGATCGCGCGCGAGGGCGTCCCCGCGACCGAGTATCGCATCGACAAACCAAATCGGCAGCGGTTCTTTCAGTTGGTGAAAGAGCGCGGACTGGATCTGCGTTTCGGCGCGGCCACGGTCGTGACGTCGGTGTTCTTCATGGCGCCGATCACGGCGGCGTTCCTGGCGTTCTTCTACGGCGTCCTCGTGAGGCGAGGCCTCGATGCTGCCGCGGCGACGGGCCTGACGTTCATCCTCGGATTCGGGACGCCGCTCTTCTTCCGGACGTCCACGCTCAATCACAACCTCTTCGTGATGTACGCCATGTTCATCTCGTTCGTCCTGCTGTGGCTGCCTTCACGGGCGCCGTCGGCCGCACGACGTTTCTGGGCCGGGTTCTTCGCGGGCATGACGATCGCGACCGACTACGTCGGCGTGATCATCCTGCCGCTCATCTGGGCGTACTTCGTGGTCACCCGGGCCGGGTCGTCGTCCTGGCCGACCGCCGTGAAGGAATCCGTGACGATCGTGACCGGCACCCTGCTGCCGATCGCGTTTCTGCTCTTCAGTCAGTGGGCGATGTACGGAGATCCGCTGATGCCTGGGCAGCTCGCGATGCCGAATCAGAACCAGTACGTCGAGGTCGGCGCCCGTGGCTGGACGCTTCCGGATCCGGAGATCTTCGTCATGAGCCTGTTCGATCAGTCGTTCGGCATGTACACGTGGGGACCGATCCTGATGCTGGCGCTCGTGCCGGTGGCGGCGACTCTGCCGGGCCTGAGGGCCCGGCCATCCCTGATCTTCCCGCGTACCGAGCGTCGCTGGCTCGCGGTCACCTGGATCGTCTTCCTGCTGTTTGCGTCGGCGAATCAGTACTCGCGTCTCCAGTTCAACAGCGGCTTCCGGTATCTGATTCCGCTCGTGCCGTTTCTCATGCTGGCGCTGGCCGACCACTGGGTGAGGCTGCCGCGGGGCTGGCGCCTGGCGATTGGGGGGGCGTCGATCCTGCATGCCTGGGTGTTGACAGTCTTCCGGGAGCCCGTGCTGCCGTCCTGGCGCATGTTTCTCTTGGAAGGCCCGCAATTGCCCTGGTACCGGGTGCTGGGCCTGACCTCCAGTCCCGACAACCCATGGCTCGGGACGTGGCTCGTGCCGACAGTATTGATGGCCCTGACTGCCGCCGCGGCGGCCGGGATCTGGAAGTTCGGTCAGAAGTGGGAGCAGACCCATGGCGTCTAGTGCGGAGATGAAAACCGGCCTGGTCTCCCTCGTTGTTCCGGTGTTCAACGAGGAAGAAGTGATCGGCGTGTTCTACGAGCGCGCCTCGCGCGCGCTCGCCGCGATTCCGGGCATGCGCTACGAGCTCATCTTCATCGACGACGGCAGCCGCGACACGTCACTCCAGCAGCTGCTGGCGTTCGCGGCCAAGGATCCGTGCGTCCGCGTGATCAAGTTCTCGCGCAACTTCGGCCATCAGATCGCGATTTCCGCCGGCATCGATCTGGCGAAGGGCGACTGCGTGGCCGTCATCGACGCCGACCTGCAGGATCCGCCCGAAGTCGTCGGGGAGATGGTGACTGCGTGGCGCAAGGGCTTCGATGTCGTTTACGGCGTGCGCTCGGACCGCGCGGGCGAGACACGGTTCAAGCTGTGGACCGCGTCGCTGTTCTACCGGATGCTCGGCCGGCTGACGAACATCCACATTCCACCGAACGTCGGCGACTTCCGCCTGATGAGCCGGCGCGTCGTCGATCACGTTACGAAACTGCGCGAGAAAGACCGCTTCGTCCGCGGTCTCGTGAGCTGGGTCGGCTTTCCGCAGACCGGCGTGACGTACAAGCGCGACGCGCGCTTCGCGGGAGAGACCAAGTACCCGCTCAGGAAGATGCTGAAATTCTCCTTTGACGGCATCACGTCGTTCTCCACCGTGCCCCTGAAGCTCGCGACCTGGATGGGCACGGCGACCGCCCTTCTCGGCCTGCTGTTCCTCATCGGTGTCGTCGTGGCGAAGTTCCTGGGATACACGATTACCGGCTGGGCCACGATCATGATCGCGGTGCTCTTTCTGGGCAGCGTGCAGCTCATCTGCCTCGGTATTCTCGGCGAGTACCTCGGCCGCGTGTTCAACGAGGTGAAGCCGAGGCCGATGTACGTGATTGAAGAAGTGACGTCGGGGGAAGACAAGACATAGCGAGTGCCGGGTGCCGCGTGCCGCGTGCGGGGGCCGGGTGCGGGGGCGGCCGCGCTGCTACTCCGACCTTAGGCTGCGGATGAGTCCCGTCGTCGCCCGAGCGGCGTGGTCGGCCAGGTCGACAGCCCCTTCACACGCTGAGTGGGTGAAGTATCCCCGGTCGATTCCGTCCTGCAGCCACCGGACTGCTTCCTCGAGCGAAGCGCGAGAGACTCGCAGGACCCTCCGCGATGTTTAGTTCGGCGCTGGCTGACGACTTGAAGATCTGATCCCGGAAGCTCAGGTCGCGAGAAGGCAATTCGCGGACAAGGCGGCAGGCGCACCGATCTGTCCGATCCGATCAAGCCACTGGGAAATCCTCCACCGATCCATCAGCCCGCGAATCGTCAGAACTCCAACATCGGGCCCCGCACCCGGGACCGGGCACCCCGCACCTCGATCTATATCCACCCCTTCCACCAGTAGTAGAGGAGCGCCACCCTCTCGTAGATCGCATCCCGGCTGAAGGCCAGCGCCGCGAAACTCGGCACGGCCAGGCGGAAGCCGCCGGCCGCCGGTTCGCGATCCACCGGGGCGCCGAGTACCACGACGTCGAGGCCGGCGCGGGTCACCATGCCCTGCACCCGGCGGGCCTGCAGCCGCGATGTGATGGCCACCGCGCGCGTGATCTTGTGGTGCTTCATCAGCCCGGCCATCTGGACCGCCTGGCCCTGGGTGGTGCTTCCAGCCGAGTAGCCCATCCGAATGCGGGCCTCGCTGATACCGCTTTCCATGAGTGCCGCGCGCATTTCATCGAAGCCCAGCACCCACACTGTTCTGGGTTGCAGGACGCGATCGAGATCCGCCGCGAATCTCGTGCGCATCTGCCGGCTGTCTCCGTCGAACACGAAAACATCAGCGACGGGCGCGAGGGACGCGGCGTCGCGTGCGCGCGCGGAAGCGGTCGCCCCGCCGATGAGATGCGCGACGAAGGGGAGACTCAGCACGGCATACGTCGCGAGCAGGCCGCCGAGCACGCGCCGCCCGATTCGACGGGTGCTGGAGAGTGTGAACAGGATCAGGCCCACGGCCGCGACCGCGACGAAGAATCCCGGGGATCCCGGGCCGCCGATTTCCTTGAGCCACCAGAATCGAACCACGCGTTTCCCTCTTGCGATACTACTATCGG
>CAZJTG010000121.1:6235-11442 GCA_964548865.1 uncultured Solibacteraceae bacterium | reverse complement strand
GTCGCTCGCGGGGGCCCCAACGCCCCGCTCCGCTCCGGCGGCTCGCTCGCGCAGTTCGCTCGCTCGTGTGGCCGCTCCCTGCGCGGAAACCAGGACTCCCAGCGAGCCGACGATGGCGGCAATCGATAGAACGGTACGCGTGCGGCATGTTACTTTCATGGCGATCTGCTCCGGAAGTGAATGGGGTTGCGACATGATGCCAGACCTTCGAAGACGCGGCAATACATCGATGACGCTCGCGGCCATCGCGGTCGCGCTCGCCGCCGCCCCAGGCACGGTCGCACGCACGGGGCAGGGGGCCCGGCCCGCGCCGCCTGCGAGCACCTACTGGGTCTATGCCGGCGCCGAGTCCGCCGACCTGATTCACCGCATCCGCTTCGGTCCAACGGGCGCCGTCGTCGAGCTGACGACGCCGATAGGCGAGTTGCCGAACGAGATGGAAGGGCCGCACGGCCTGGCCATCACCCGCGACGGCAAGTACCTCTTCATGACTACGGGCCACGGCCGGCCGGACGGGAAACTCTGGATCTACGAGTTGGGAGACTCGCAGGACAAACTCGTCGGGGAGGGGCTCTCCCTTGGCAACTTCCCCGCCTCCGTGGACGTGACGCCTGACGGCCTCTACTCCATCTCCGTCAATTTCAACCTGCACGGCGACATGGTGCCGTCGACGGTGTCGGTCGTCTATACGAAAGACCGGACCGAAGTGGCGCGCATCGTCACCTGCACGATGCCGCACGGCAGCCGGATCGATCCCACGGGCACGCGGCAGTACTCGACCTGCATGATGGACGACCAGCTCGTGGAAATCGATACGGTGAAGTTCGAAGTGGCCCGACGATTCTCGGTCGCCAAAGGCAAGGAGGGTCCGCTGCCGGCCAACGCCGACCCGCATGCCGGGCACGCGATGCCGGGCGGCAAACCGGCCGTCGCGAAGCCGCCCGTCGATCCCGCCGACGTCGGCTACGTGGACGGCATGCGGCATGAGATGACGCCGGCGACGTGCTCGCCGACGTGGGCGCAACCGTCCGTGAGGGCCGACCGCATCTACGTCGCGTGCAACAAGTCCGATCAGATCCTGGACATCGACACGAAGTCGTGGACGCTCGCGCGCACCCTGCCCACCGGCCGCGGCGTCTACAACCTCGCGGTCACGCCGGACGGCAGGCTGCTCGTCGCGACGCTGAAACCCGGCAGCATGTTCGAGATCTTCGATATCGCCAGCGGCAAGAGTCTCGCGCGTCTGAAGACGTCCAATACGCTGGCGCACGGCGTCGCCGTGAGCGACGACTCACGCTACGCGTTCGTCACGAGCGAAGGCGTGGGATCGGCGCCGGGCAAGGTCGATGTGTTCGATCTCGGCGCCCTGGCGCTCGTGGCCACGGTGGACGTCGGCCAGCAGGCCAGCGGCATCGCGTTCTGGAAACAGCGCTGATCGCGGTGGCTCGCGGCCAGTCAGGAAGCCGCGACATCGGTACGGCGAAGCCTCCGCATGCCGTCCCCGACCTTCAGGGACATCCAGAACAACTGCCCGGCGCGGACGCCGACGGGGAGCGTGTAGCGGCCGACGGCATCGAGCGCCGCCGAAGCCATACAGCCGCACTGGCTGCAGTCCGGGTCGCCGCCGAATTGGCAGGGCGTGATTCTCTTCTCGAGATCCGATGACAGGCACGTCGTGGTCCGGGCGAAAATGCAGGATTCAGGATCGCTCGGCGGCGCAAGATAACCCTCGAGGAGGCCCTTTCTCATGTCGCCAAGCTTGGGCAGCCGGCCGTACAGGTCGGCGATCTCGCTGACCACCCGCCGTCGGTCGTCGGGAGTGAGCATCTCCGGCGAGTCCTCGCCCTTCTGTGGCGTGTAGAGACTGAACCAGATGTTCTTCGTGTCCGGATTGGCATTCCAGAACTCGGCGAACTCGGTCACGTAGCCCGGTCTCGTCTGCTGCCTGGTCACCGTGCAATGCACCGTGACCTGCTGTCCGTGGATGTGTTTCAGAATGCGATCGTACGTGGCCGGCGCCCGCCGCACGTCGTGCTCCGGCGGCAGACCGTCGATCGAGACGCACACCTGCAGGTTTGGAATCCCTGCCCAATGCCGGGGCACGGGACGCACGGCGCTCGTGACGACTTGAACGTTGATCCCCGTGCGGGCGAGTTCGGGAAGAATCACGTCAAGCTCGCGAAACCGCACGAGTGGTTCGCCGCCGACGATCGAGAGGTGCACCGGCTTCTCGCGGCGCACGACCTCGAGAAACTTGTCGATGAGTTCCTGCCCCCGATAGTCCGCGAGCTGCCGCAGCACGACGCCGCCGCCGAGATGCTGGTCGCCGTAGGCGTAGCACCCCGGGCAACGAAGCGGACACTCACGAGTAATTTCAATGGAGAGATTTGGATGATACCCGCTCAAAATGCGTCCCCAACCCGCAAGGACGCCTTTGAGCATGCCGCTGGCCATGAATTACCGCCTACCTCGATCCCGGTGCCGAGACTCCCGCCGCCGTGTCGTCAGTTGCCGGCGACCGGGAAGTTCGCCTTCCGCCAGTCGCCGTATCCGCCGACCAGGTTGATGACCTGCTCGACGCCGCGCGCCTTCAGAATGCTGGCGGCGATCGACGATCGCCCGCCTGCCGCGCACTGCACGACGATGGGCTTGGTTTTCGGAATCTCATCGATGCGTTCCGCCAGATAGCCAAGCGGAATGTGCCGGGCGCCGGCGATATAGCCCTCGTTCCACTCGTTGGTGTTCCGGACGTCCACGAGCGTGACCGCTCCATGGGCCAGCGACTCCTTGAGATCGCCGGCCGTGATCTGCGGAACGGTGCCGGGCCGCCGGCCCGCGGCCGACCACTGATCGACCACGGCCGCGTCGAAGTACCCCGCAATGCGGTCGAGGCCGATCATCGCCAGATCCCGGACGGCACCGTCGATGGCGCCGGCGCGGTCCTCGACGATGAGATAAAAGTCCGACGAGTACGGCACGAGCCAGCCGGCCCAGGTCGTGAAGCCCGCGTTCAGCGGAATATTGATCGTGCCCGGCACGAAGCCCATCGCATAGTCGGCGGAGCGCCGCGTGTCGACGACCAGCGCGCCTTCGTGCAGCTTGCGCTCGAGCGCGTGCAGGTCGAGCAGTTCCGGACGCTTGAACCCGTGGAGCACGCGGGGACCTTCCTTGTTCAGCCGCTTCATCTCGGCGAAATACTTTGGCGGGTCGGGCTGTCCCGACAGCACGCTCGACACGAAGCTCGCCTCGTCGTCGTGCTTGAAGGCCCAGTTGAACCGCCGCTCGTACCCGAGCGTGCTCTGGGGAATCGCGCTGATGCCCTTGCCGCACGAGGACCCGGCGCCGTGTCCCGGCCAGATCTGCAGCCAGTCCGGGCGCGACGAGAACCTGCGCAGGCTCGCGTACAGCGTCTTTGCGCCGATCTCCATCGTCCCCTTGATGTTGGCGGCCTTCTCGAGGAGATCCGGGCGGCCGACGTCGCCGACGAAGATGAAGTCGCCGGTCGCGGCGGCAATCGGCTCGTTCGCGCCGGCGGTGTCCGTCACGAGAAACGACAGGTGCTCCGGCGTATGGCCGGGCGTGTGGAGGACGTCAATGCGGATGTTGCCGACGGCGATGCGATCGCCATCCTTGATGCGCTTCACCTTCGGCTCGTCGGCGAACGCGTACTTCCAGGGCGCGTCGCCCTCGTCGGACACATAGAGCGTGGCGCCGGTGCGAGCCGCCAGCTCGCGGCTGCCGGACAGGAAGTCCGCATGAATGTGGGTCTCGGTGACGTGCGCGATGCGCGCGCCCTCGGCCTCCGCGGCCTTCAGGTACTGGTCGGCGTCGCGGTTGGGATCAATCACGATGCATTCGCGTTCCGCGGCGCACCCGATCATGTAGCTCGTCTGGGCCAGTTTTGGCTCAAAGAAACGTTTTACGAACATGGAGTCAGCATACACTCGGACGCGCCGAGCATGCCCAGGTATCGTCTCACCATCGAGTACGCCGGCACCCGCTACAGCGGCTGGCAGATCCAGAAGAACGCGAAGACCGTCCAGGGTGAACTTCATCGCGCCCTTGGCCAGGCGCTTGGAAAGGCGCCGTTTGAAACCTATGGTTCGGGCCGGACGGACGCGGGCGTGCATGCCCTCGGCCAGGTGGCCCACGTGGACACGCCGGCCACGCTCCCGCCCGCCACGCTGGTTGCGCGCCTCAACGACGCGCTGCCCGCGGATATCAATGTCCTGGACGCCGAACGGGTAGCGGCCCGGTTTCACGCGCGGCACTCGGCCGTGGCGCGAAGCTATGTCTATCAGATCGCGAAGCGGAGAACGGCGTTCGCCAAGCCGTTCGTCTGGTGGGTCCGGGACGATCTCGATGTCGCCCGCATGCGCGACGCCGCGGCCGGCCTCACCGGCTTCGGGGACTTTCGCGCGTTCACCGACGACGACCCCGAAGAGAAGTCCACGAGAGTCCTCGTGGACGCCATCGACATCGTCGAGACCGACGCGCTGATACTCGTGCGCGTCGTCGGCTCACATTTCCTCTGGAAGATGGTTCGGCGCATCGTCGGCGTTCTCGTCGAGGTGGGCCGAGGCGGATTGCGGCCGGACGAACCTGCAAAACTCCTGTCCGGGGACTCGGACCTGCCGCCGAAACTCACGGCGCCGGCGTCAGGCCTGTTCCTCGAGCGGGTCTTCTACGACGCGCCGGCCTCATTTACGGATTTGCGCGGCGCCGGACCCAGGTTGCAACCCAGGTAGGCCCGGCCCGGGCGGTTCCGCGCGAATGCCCGAGCAATCGAGCGGACCTGACGCGGCACACGCCTTGCCCTCACCTGCGGCATGCCTGCGTCCGCGAGTCCGCGTCACGCCTGCCACTGGTCGTACGTGCTTGGCTCCGGCCTGAGTCACCGCCCGGAACGGACGATGGTGTGGATCTGCGAGTATCCGTTCCGCACGGTGCGGCTCGACGGACCGTGTGAGGACTGCGCTACTTGCCCTTCAGCGTCATCAGATACGCGACGAGATCCTCGAGATCCTGACCCTTCGCCCCGACCGGAGGCATCTTGCTCCGCGGATCGAGCGCCCTGGGATTCGGCAGGAACGTCGTAAGCCAGGCCGCGGTTCGGGTGGCGCCAACCTTCGACAGGTCCGGACCGAGCTTGCCGCCTCGGCCGCGCACGGTGTGACAGAGGCTGCACTGAGGCACTGACTGCTCGT
>CAZJTG010000121.1:2725-6225 GCA_964548865.1 uncultured Solibacteraceae bacterium | reverse complement strand
CCTTTGGCCGGATCGCCGGGCATGGCGTCCGGGGCTCCCCCGGCCGCCGCCGCGGCGGCCCCCACAACGGCGAGTGCCAGACCGGTTCCTGCCATCAGTCGTACGAATCCCATTCCGCAGAGTCCCCCCTCGGGGTACGACAATCTTACCTACCCCACAATGAGAACTATCGCCGAGCCACGCGGACTAGTTCGCACGGGCTCGGCGCGCGCTGGCCCAGGCGCACGCCGGCCGGTGTGCGTGGATCGGCACACGGCTTGCTCATCACGGCCTGGGGAGGTTGGCCATGAAGCCTGTTGACCGCATTCTCGTCCCGACGGATTTCAGCGAGCCCGCAGGCGCGGGCCTGAAGTGGGCCACGATGTTCGCGCGCGCGTTCAGCGGTCACGTGGTCCTGCTCCATGTGGTTCCCGAGCCGTACGCGTATCCATGGGGCTCGGAGGTGTCGGTGATGCCGCTGACCGAGATCCTGGCGCGGTCCGAGAAGGACTCGGAGGAGCACCTGCGGCGCCTGGCGGCCGAAACCGGACTGCCCGCCGATCGCGTGACGACGCGCGTGATGATCGGATCGCCCGTCGATCAGATCCTGGAGACGATCGCCGCCGAGCGCGTGGATCTCGTGGTGGTCGGCACGCACGGCCGCGGCATGGTGGGTCACCTGCTGCTCGGCAGCGTCGCGGAGCGGCTGGTGCGCCGGTCGCCGGTGCCCGTCCTGACCGTGCACGGGGAGGCGCGGGCCTCCGATCTCACGCGCGACGCCCTCGCGACAGCGAGAAACTGAGATCAGCGCTCGCCGAGCCACCATCTCGGCTTGCTCGTCACGCGGCGCAGTCCGAACGAGCCCACGGCGTGCGCTTCGATGTGGGCGATCGCCTCGTCGATGTCGTCGGTGACCTTGACCAGATCGAGGTCACCTGGCGACACGGCGCCGTCCCGCACCATCTCCCCGAGCAACGCCATGAACGGCGCCCAGTACTCGACACCGATAAGTACCACCGGATAGTTCTGGATCTTGCGCGTCTGGATCAGCGTGAGCGCCTCGGTCAGCTCGTCGAGCGTCCCCAGCCCGCCCGGCAGCGCGACGAACGCGTACGAGTACTTGAACAGCAGAACCTTGCGGACGAAGAAATAGTGGCAGGTCACGTGCCGATCGAGGTACAGGTTCACTTCCTGCTCGTGCGGCAGCTCGATGTTGCACCCCACGCTCGTGCCGCCGACGTCGTACGCGCCGCGGTTGGCCGCTTCCATCAGTCCAGGACCGCCGCCCGTCATGACGGCGAAGCCCATCAGACTCACCCGCCGTCCGAGCTCGCGGGCAATCGGGTAGTACGGATGCGCCTCGCCGAACCGCGCGGATCCGAAGATTGTGACGCATGGGCCGGCGAAGTGGAGGATGCGAAATCCGTGGATGAAATCCCGCGTCGCACGGAACAGCAGCTGTACTTCGCGCCACCGCGAATGCGGACCGTCGAGGAACTGCCGATCGGACGACCCCGATTTCGCCTTGCGCGCCGCGCCGGACACGGGCGGCGCCGACGTCGGGGCCGGATCCCCCGATGCCGTTACGGGAACAGAAGAGTCGTTCGCCATGCTGTGCCTTCGCGCAGGAAGAGCTCGCGATCGTGGAGGCGTCCCGGTCGCCCGGTCCAGAACTCCAGCTTGTCGGGAATGATCCGGTAGCCGGACCAGAAGGGCGGG
This sequence comes from uncultured Solibacteraceae bacterium, assembly GCA_964548865.1. Classification (GTDB taxonomy): domain Bacteria; phylum Acidobacteriota; class Vicinamibacteria; order Vicinamibacterales; family SCN-69-37; genus DASUGC01. The sequence continues at coordinate 4,527 of CAZJTG010000121.1, read as the reverse complement.
CGCGGAACCGCCTGGCCGTCGTATCGGCGCGTGAACTCGGCCGCGCGGGCTTCGAGATCGCGGCGCGAGGCCAGCGCCTGGCTCTGCCTGGAGGCCCACGCGCCGATCTGGCTCTCGCGCGGTCGCGTCGCGAAGTAGGCGTCGGCCTCGGCCGGCGGCACCAGCGCGGCGAACCCCTCGACGCGCACCTGCCGCTCCATGTGCGGCCAGTGCGCGCAGAAAGAAACCGTGGGCTTCGACGCAATCGCGACCGCCTTGCGGCTCTCGAGGTTCGTGAAGAACACGAACCCGCGGTCATCGAAGTACTGAATCAGGACCATCCGGCTGGAGGGACGGCCCGAGGCGTCCACGGTAGAAAGACAGACGGCCTTGGGATCCACCCCGGATCCCAAGGCCGCGTCGTTGTACCAATCACGGTATTTCGAAATCGGATCGATCACTTCTTTCGCTTGATCAGTCCTTTGTCGGCGAGTTCGCCGAGCTTGGTGCTCATCGTCTCGCCGGCGGTGGCTGTCTGGCCGCTGCCCTTCTCGATGTACAGGATCTTGCCGTCGCTGCCGATGTAGAACATCCAGCGCCGCGCGAGGCCTGTCGCTCCGAGCACGCCGTACGCGGTCGCGGCGGCTTTCTGCGGATCCGACAGAATCGGGAAATCAGCCTCGTTTTCCTTCGCGAAACGCGTGTTGGTTTCCACGTCGTCGACGCTCGCCATGAAATACGCCACATCGAACTTCCGAATCGTCTCGCCGCTCGCACGGAGCGACTTGCATTCGGCCGTTCAACCACCGGTGAAGGCCTTCGGGAACCACGCCAGCACGAGGGCCCGGCCCTTGTAGTCGGCAAGCCTGTGCGTCTTGCCGTCGCTGCCGACGAGGCTGAAGTTCGGCGCCATGTCGCCTTCCTTCAGTTCCACCGTCGAAGCGCCAGGGAGCTGCTGCGCGGCCGCGAAGACAACTGCCCCGAGCGACGTCAGGATGCCGGTCAGTGTCCATTTCTTCATGTCCGGAATATTACTCCAATCTGGTTGGAGGAGCCGGGGCCAGGGGGGCGGGTTCGGACGGCCGGCTCAGGGTGCCGGGTGCCATAATCGCGCCGATGTCGAACTTCGCTGCGAGGATTGCGACGGTGGCGGCCGCCACGCCTGACGCGGTCGCCATCGAACAGTTGCATGCGGACGGATCGGTGGGCACCACGACCTACGGCGACCTCAACAAATACTCGGCAAACGTCGCCGCGTGGCTGCGCAACCAGGGGGTCGCCAGGGGCGACCGCGTCGCGATTCTGGCCGACAACGGCGCCCCGTGGATTGGCACGTACCTCGGCATCCTCAGGCTGGGCGCGGTCGCGGTGCCCCTCGACACGGCCTACAAATCCGCGCAGGTCGCCACGGTCATGGAGAACTCGGGCGCGCGCCTGATCTTCTCCTCCGAGAAGTACCGGGACCGCTGCCCGCAGGCGGCGCCCATGGTCGATCCAGGCACGGCCCACCTGGCGCCGTCCGTCGCCGACGTCGCGCCGTCGGACGCCGCGGTCATTCTCTACACGTCGGGTACGACGTCCGATCCCAAGGGCGTGGTCCTCACGCACGCCAACCTCGACGCCGAGCGCGAGGGCGCGTTCGCCATCGTGCAGGTCACGGCCGACGACGCGATTCTCGGCGTGCTGCCGCTCTTCCACGCGCTGGCCCAGATGGCCAACCTGCTGCTGCCGCTCGCCGTGGGCGCGCGCGTGGTCTTCCTCGATACGGTCAGCTCCTCGACGCTCGTCTCGGCACTCTCGGCGCGCGGCATCACGATCTTCGC
>CAZJTG010000121.1:0-2715 GCA_964548865.1 uncultured Solibacteraceae bacterium | reverse complement strand
CGTGCGTGCCGCAGTTCTTCTATCTCATCCACGAGCGCATCACCGGCGAGATCCGGAAGCGCGGCGCGATGGCGGGCTTCATCCTGAAAGGCCTGGTGGCGACCAACGTGTTTCTGCGCGATCGGATGGGGCTGAATCCGGCGAAGGCGATCTTCGGCCGCGCGCACCGCATGCTCGGCGCGCGCATGCGCCTCTTTGTCACGGGTGGATCACGATTCGACCCCGGCATCGCGCGCGATCTGTACGGACTGGGTTTCACGATCCTGAACGCGTACGGGCTCACGGAAACCTCCGGCGGCGCAACGATCGTCCGGCCGGGCGATCGGCTCAACGAATCGGTGGGACAGCCGTTTCCCGGTGTGGAGATTCGGATCGCGCCGCGCGACTCGAGCGCCCGACCGGAAGAAGCCGCGCGATCGGCTGATGAAGAAGACGTGGACGACGGCGAAGTGCTGATTCGCGGGCCCATCGTCATGCGCGAGTACTTCAACCGCCCGGACGCGACCGCCGCATCGCTCAAGAACGGATGGCTCCACACGGGCGACCTCGGCCGCCTCGACGCCCGGGGCCGGCTGTACATCACGGGCCGGCTCAAAGAGATCATCGTGCTGGCCTCGGGCAAGAACCTCTACCCGGAAGAGATCGAGGCGAACTATCGCCAGTCCGCCTTCATCAAAGAACTCTGCGTCGTCGGCGTGTCGCGCCCGGGCGAGCCGTCGTCCGAGCGTCTGCACGCGGTCATCGTGCCGGACGACGTCGCGCTGAGGGAGAAGGGCATCGTCAACCTCAAGGAACTGATTCGATTCGAGGTCGAGAGTCTCTCGGTGCAGCTGCCCGCGCATAAACGAATCCTGAGCTACGACATCTCGCTCGAGCCGCTGCCCCGCACGACGACGGGCAAGATTCGGCGGCACGAAATCCAGCGGAGGCTCCGGGACCAGGATCAGGCCGCGACGGCCGTCGAGCGCGAGGCATCGGACGAGGAATCTCGATGGAGCGCGGAGGGCAACCGCGCGACGACGCTCGACCTCATCGCCCGGCGCCTGGACAAACCGCGCGTGCTGCCCGACGCGAATCTCGAACTCGACCTCGGCCTGGATTCGATGGAACGCGTCGAGTTGCTCACGCTGCTCGAGCAGCGGGCCCGCACGCGGGTCACGGCCGAAGTGCGGGCCACGATCTTCACGGTGCGGCAGCTCGTCGAGGCCGTCGAGGCGGCGCCTCGTTCCGCGGACGCCGCCGGGACCGCGGACGACCAGACCGAGATGCCGTGGGACACGATCTTCTCGTCGCCGGGCAACGCCGCCGTGGCCGCCGACCTCGGGCGGAGCCGGCCGTTCGCCGTGGCCGTCAGTTATGTGTTCCTGAGGCTTGCGGGCCTCCTGCTCCGCCTCACGCCGGGCCTGCGGGTGAAGGGCCGCGAGCACATCCCGCGCGGCGGCGGATTCCTCATCTGCCCGAATCACCAGGCGTATCTCGATCCGTTCTTTCTCGCCACGGTGCTGCCCGCGCGCACGATCAGAGACATGTTCTACGTCGGCGCATCGGAGTACTTCGAAACTCCCATGCTCAAGCGCATGGCTCGGGCCGTGAATCTGATTCCCGTCGATCCTGACGCCAACCTCGTGAACGCCATGCAGGCGGGCGCGGCGGGTCTCAGGATGGGTAAGGCGCTCGTGCTCTTTCCCGAAGGCGAACGATCGATCGACGGCGGCCTGAAGAAGTTCCGCAAGGGCGCCTCCATCCTCTCGGCGCACCTCGACGTCCCGATCGTGCCGGTCGCGCTGGACGGCCTGTACGATCTCTGGCCGCGCGGCCGCTCGTGCAACTGGGGCGCGTTACTGCCCTGGCGCGCCAGGGCCGTGCGGATCGAGTTCGGCCCGCCGATCCAGGCGCGCCGTGGCGCATACACTGAGAGCACGGCCGAACTGCGTGCCGCCGTCGCTACGATGTTCGACCGCACATGACCCCAGGGGTCGCCACAGGAGCATCATGACCGGCAGCATGTTCGACGCCGTCAATACCTACTTCGATCGCGCGGCCGCCGGTAGCGCGTTTCCGCCTGGCCTGCTGGACATCATGAAGGCCTGCAACAGCGTGTACCGTTTCACGTTTCCCTTTCGGAAGGCGGACGGATCGCTGCAGAACATCAACGCCTGGCGCGTCGAGCACAGCCACCACAAGATGCCGACGAAAGGCGGCATCCGCTACGCGGAGTTCGTGGACGAGGAGGAAGTGAAGGCGCTCGCGGCGCTCATGACCTATAAGTGCGCGATCGTGGACGTCCCGTTCGGCGGCGCGAAGGGCGCGGTGCAGGTGAATCCGAAGCTGTTCCAGACGGATGAACTGGAGCGCATCACGCGCCGCTACACGCACGAGCTCGTGAAGAAGAACTTCATCGGCCCGGGACTCGACGTGCCGGCGCCCGACTACGGTACCGGCGAGCGCGAAATGGCGTGGATCGTGGACACCTATATGGCGCTCAACCCCGGCCAGCTCGACGGCATGGGCTGCGTCACGGGCAAGCCCATCACGCAGGGCGGCGTGCGCGGCCGCAAGGAAGCCACGGGCCGCGGCCTGTTCTTTGCGGTCCGGGAAGCGTGCAGCGTCGCGGAGGACATGCGCGCCCTCGGACTCACGCCGGGACTCGCGGGCAAGCGCGTAATCGTGCAGGGACTGGGCAACGTCGGCTACCACGCCGCGAAGTTCTGCCAC